>JARXAQ010000188.1 GCA_029865825.1 Rhizobium sp. | reverse complement strand
CATAGATGTCGAATGTTAGCGGTGTGTTGACGGGCAGAACCGGATGCAGGCCCGAGGCCGGCTGCCAGGCCTTGTAACGCACGCCGGCCACTGCCACGCCATTGACGAGAGACTTGCGGAGCGGAACCTGCCGGCCATTGCAGGCGACGACGTAACGCTCCGGATTGGCGGTCTCCAACTGGACCTGCAGGCGCTCGACGGATGAGTCGACATAACGCACGGTGCCGCCGATCGCCCCTTCCTCGCCCATGACATGCCAGGGCTCCAGCGCCTGGCGCAGTTCGAGCTTCGAGCCCTGGTATTCGACCTCGCCGACAAAGGGGAAGCGGAACTCGAGCTGGGCGGCGAACCATTCCGGCTTGAAGTCGAAGCCGTTTTCGCGGAGATCCGCCAGCACTTCGAGGAAATCGAGCCAGAGATAATGCGGCAGCATGAAACGATCGTGCAGGCTTGTGCCCCAGCGAACGAAGCCGCCGCCGATCGGGTTTTTCCAGAAGCGGGCGATGAGCGCGCGCACCAGCAATTGCTGGGCAAGCGACATGCGCGGATTGGGCGGCATTTCGAAGCCGCGGAATTCGACGAGGCCGAGACGCCCGGTCGGGCCATCGGGCGAAAACAGCTTGTCGATGCAGATTTCCGAGCGATGGGTATTGCCGGTGACGTCGGTCAAAAGGTTGCGGAACAGGCGGTCGACGAGCCAGGGCAGGGGGGCTGCCGCCCCGCTTGCCGGCAGCGGCACCTGGGCCATGGCGATTTCCAGCTCGTAGAGGCTGTCGTGCCGGGCTTCATCGAAACGCGGGGCCTGGCTGGTCGGGCCGATGAACATGCCCGAGAACATGTAGGACAGGGCCGGATGACGCTGCCAATGCAGTACGAGGCTCTTCAACAGGTCGGGCCGGCGCAGAAAGGGGCTGTCTGCCGGATTGGCGCCGCCGACCACGACATGGTTGCCACCACCGGTGCCGGTGTGGCGGCCGTCGATCATGAACTTGTCGGCACCGAGACGCGTCTGGCGAGCTTCCTCATAGATGATGTTGGTGGTCGCGACGCAGTCTTCCCAGCTGTCGGCCGGGTGAATGTTGACCTCGATGACACCTGGGTCAGGCGCCACGCGGATGACGTTGATGCGCTCGTCCTGCGGCGGGGCATACCCTTCGATGTGGACGGGGAGGCCGAGATTGCGGGCAGCGGTTTCGGCGGCCGCCACCAGTTCCAGATAGTCCTCGATCGCCTCCACCGGGGGCATGAAGACGCAGAGACGGCCATCGCGCGGCTCGACGCTCATCGCGGTGCGCACGGCGCCTCTGATATCGCCGGCGGAGCCCGTGATGTTCTGCTCGTTGCGATCCTGCTGGCCGTCCCCGCTTTTGCGCGAGGCTTCCGGCATGGCGCGACCCTCGCTCACCTTCGGCCCGTAGTCTGGCAGTGGTGAGCGCGGGATCGAGGGATCGGTGGTGTGGATGTAGGGATATTGCGACGGCGGTACGAAGGGCAGCGTGCCGAGCGGCATGCGAAAACCGATCGGGCTGTCGCCTGGAATGAGGAAGATCTTGCCGCGCCGGGTGCGCCATTTTTCGCTCACCCAACGGCGGCCCTCGGCCTTGGCGTTCCAGGCCTGGACAGGCAGGATGTAGCCCGTCGGCTTGGTCAGTCCGCGCTCGAAGACTTTTGCGATGCGCGCGCGCTCTTCCGGGCTTTCCAGCTTGGAATTGGAGGGGTCGACATTTTCCGGCAGGCTGCCTTCCTTGATGATCCATTCAGCCGGATCCTCATAAGCCGGGATGATCATCTCGGGCTCGATCTCGAGCTCGCCGGCAATACCGGCCATCAAGGCTTCGGCTTGCTCGTAGGTGATGCCCGTGTCGGCCTTTTCGGCCGCGATCAGGGCCGGATCGTGCCAGATCGGCTTGCCGTCCTTGCGCCAGTAGAGCGAGAAGGTCCAGCGCGGCAGGCTTTCGCCCGGATACCACTTGCCCTGGCCGTAGTGCAGGAAGCCGCCGGGGGCGAATTTTTCGCGCAGCTTTCGGATCAACTGGTCGGCGAGGTCGCGCTTGGTCGGGCCGACGGCATCGGTGTTCCATTCGGCGGACTGGAAGTCGTCGATCGACACGAAGGTCGGCTCGCCGCCCATGGTCAGGCGCACATCGTGGGCTTTCAGGTCGCCATCGACCTTCAGGCCGAGGGCGTTCAGGGCGTCCCAGCTGTCATCTGAAAAAGGCTTGGTGATGCGCGGATGTTCGGCGACGCGGGTGACCCGCATGGCGAAATCGAATTCGGTGTTGGCTTCGCCGATATAACCACCGGAAATCGGGGCAGCGTTGCGGAAATGCGGGGTCGCGGCGAGCGGGATATGGCTCTCGCCGGTCAGGAGGCCCGAGGTCGGGTCAAGGCCGATCCAGCCGGCGCCGGGAATGTAGACTTCGGCCCAGGCATGCAGGTCGGTGAAATCCACTTCGGTGCCCGATGGACCGTCTAAGGCCTTGAGGTCGGGCGTGAGCTGGATGAGGTAGCCGGAAACGAAGCGGGCCGCGAGGCCGAGGCGGCGCAGGATCTGGACGAGCAGCCAGCTCGAATCGCGACAGGAGCCGCGCGCCGAGGTCAGCGTTTCCTCCGGCGTCTGAACACCGGGCTCCATGCGGATGACATAGCCGATTTCCTGCTGCAGGCGGGCGTTGAGACCCACCACCATGTCGACCGTGCCCTGGCCAGGCGTCTTGTCGACGGTGGTCATGAAGGCATCCAGCACCGGGTCGGAAGGCTCCGGCGCCATATAGATCGCCAGATCCTCGCGGATGTCGGCATCATACTCGAATGGCCAGAGGACGGCCTGTTCCTCGGTGAAGAAGTCGAAGGGATTGTAGATCGCCATGTCGGCGACGAGATCGACCTCGATCTTCAGTTCGGTCACCGGATCGGGGAAGACGAAGCGGGCGAGGTAGTTGCCGTAGGGGTCCTGCTGGAGATTGACGAAGTGGTTTTCGGGCGTGACCTTGAGCGAGTGACTGATCACCTTCGTGCGCGAATGCGCCGCCGGCTTCAGCCGGATCACCTGGGGTCCGAGGCGGACCGGATTGTCATACTTGTAGTGGGTGAGGTGGTAGATGCTTGCCTTGATCGACATTCGGTTCCGCTTCGCTGTTGACCCTCGTGCCGATTATGTCCCGGCTTGCATTCGATCTTGTGCAATGCAGCGGCATAAAGCAAGCGGCCCGGCAAGCCGAAGCTGCCGGGCCGTGCGATAGGCTGCGGTTCGCGGATCAGCTGCGGCCGAATTCGTCGACCAGGCGGATGATGTCGTCTTCGCCGAGATAGGAGCCTGTCTGCACCTCGATTACCTCGAGCTGGATCTTGCCGGGGTTGGCGAGACGGTGGACGGAGCCTTGAGGAATGTAGATCGACTGGTTCTCGTGCAGCACGGTCACCTTGTCGTCGATCGTCACTTCCGCGGTGCCTCGCACGCAGACCCAGTGTTCGGCGCGGTGATGGTGCTTCTGCAGCGACAGCTTCTTGTCCGGATGGACGAATAGGCGCTTCACCTGGAAACGGTCACCATTGAGGATCGACGTGTAGCCGCCCCAGGGACGCAGCGCCGTCGGGTGATTCTCGGTGAGATGGGCGGTCTCCTTGTCTGCAGCAAGCATCTTGACGAGATTGCCGACATCCTGGCTGCGGTCGAGGCGACCAACATAGACGGCATCTTCCGAGGCGATGACGGCGACGCCGTCCATGCCCTGGACGGCGAGATGGGCCTCGCGCGACATGACGAGCGAGTTCTTGGTATCAGAGACCGTGGCATGGCCGCTGACAACGTTGCCGTTCTCGTCACCACCTGCGAGCTTCCAGATCGCGTCCCAGCTGCCGAGGTCGGACCAGGTGATGGCGGCGGGTACGACGGCGGCATTCGCGGTCTTTTCCATCACCGCATAGTCGATCGAGATGCTCGGGGCCTCGGCAAAGGTTTCGGCGTCGAGTCGGGTAAAGTCGAGGTCGCCCTTGGCCTGTTCGACGGATTTCTCGACCGCGGCCAATACCTCCGGCGCCAAGGCCTGAAGCTCCTCGATCATACGGCCGGCAGAGAAAACGAACATGCCGGAGTTCCAGGCATAGTTGCCGGCTTTCAGCATATCGGCTGCGACATCGGCATTGGGCTTCTCGACGAAGCGCGAGACCTCGTGCACGCCGGTCGAAATCTCCGCGCCAATCTCGATATAGCCGTAGCCAGTCGCGGCTTCCGTGGGCTTAATGCCGAAGGTGACGATCTTGCCGGCGCGGGCGGCCTCGGCCGCATTCGCGATGCAGGCGCGATAGGTGTCGTCGACGGTGATCTCATGGTCGGAGGGCAGAATCTGGATCAGGGCGTCTCGACCGTGGCGCTGGCTAACGATGAGGGCGGCAGCGGCGACGGCGGCTGCCGTGTTGCGCGCTTCCGGTTCCAGCACGATGCCGTCGAGCCTGACGTTCAGCTCGCGGGCCTGTTCGGCAACGAGAAAGCGGAAATCCTCATTGGTGACGACGAGCGGCGCATCATAGAGCGTCTGGTCCGAGACGCGCGTCAAGGTCTTCTGCAGCAGCGTCTCGTCGCCGAGAAAGCGGATGAACTGCTTGGCGGCAGCGGCGCGTGACAACGGCCATAGCCGGGTTCCCTTGCCGCCGGCCATGATGACCGGCACGATCTTGTTGCTCATGTTCTTGCCTTTCAGTGTCTAGGCCGGGAGGCGGAAATCTCGGCCGAAATTCGCATTGGCTGCCTCGTGCGACAGGTAGAGCACGCGTCCTGCACGAGGCGAACGACGCATCTCAAACGCGGGGGCGCGGGTTTTGTTACATGTTTGGTCCATGGTTCCAAGTCCGGTCCGGTATCGTCCTTAATTTCGGCACTTGGCGCGTTGCCGCCTGCCGTCGGTTGTGGTCAAGTCGGGCCGATCTCCGACGCAGAGGCGCGGAGCGATATGTTCATTCGCTGCCATGAAAGCCATCGCCTTGACCCCAACCATCCCGCTTTTTGCCGTTCCCGTTTCTCCGCTTCTGCCTGTCGAAGGCCTTGCCAAGGGCTTTCCCGTACACCGGATCTTCTGCGTCGGTCGCAATTATGCCGCTCATGCTGCCGAGATGGGCAATACGATCGACCGCGCGGCGCCCTTCTATTTCACCAAGCCGCCGACGGGGCTGGTGTTGAGCGGCGGGACGATGGCCTATCCGCCCGGTACCGAGGACTGCCACCACGAGATCGAGCTGGTGATCGCGATCGGCGCGCCCGCCTTCCGGGTCTCGGTGGAAGAGGCGGCGGGCGTCATCTTCGGCTATGCCGTCGGCCTCGACATGACCCGGCGCGATCTGCAACAGGCGGCCAAGGACAAGCAGCGCCCCTGGGACGTGGGCAAGTCCTTCGAGCATTCGGCCGGGATAAGCCGGATTACGCAGGCGGCCGAGTTTGCGCCTGGTGGCCAGCGCATCGAGCTCACCGTGAACGATACGACGCGCCAGGAGGGCGAACTCTCTGATATGGTCTGGTCGGTGCCGGAGATCGTCAGCCACCTGTCGCGCTATTATCACCTGACGCCTGGCGACTTGATCTACACCGGCACGCCCTCCGGTGTCGGCCCGGTGCAGCCGGGTGACCGGCTGGTCGGGACGGTTGAGGGGCTGGCGCCGCTGACGGTGACCATCGGCCCTGCGGCCTGAGATGACGACGGTGCCTGCAGCAAGCGGGACGGGGCTTGGTCTTATCGAGGGCCGCAGCTGCGGCACCTGCTCGCTCTGCTGCATCCTGCCCGACATCGACGAACTCGACAAACCGGCCAACGTGGTGTGCCGCCACTGCGCGGTCGGTGACGGCTGTGTTGCCTATGCGACGCGTCCCGCCACCTGTCGCGACTTCTTCTGCCTGTGGCGGACGGATGACAGCTGGGGAGCACATTGGGATCCGGCGGTCTCAGGCATGATGGCCTATGCCCAGGGGCCACAGCTGACGGTCCTGGTTGACCCGGCACGCGGCGAAGACTGGCGGCGCGCTCCGTATCTTGGCGAGCTTCAAGCGCGGGCCGAGGCGCTGAAGGTGGGCGGCGGGTATGTGGTGGTATTTGCTGGTGAGGATGTGGAAGTCGTGAAGACATGACGCGCCCGATTCGCGCTTGAACTGCCGTCGTGTATCCGAAACCAAAAAGGGCTCGCCGTTTCCGGCAAGCCCTTGAAAGAATTCGAATGGTGGGCGTGACAGGGATTGAACCTGTGACCCCTACGATGTCAACGTAGTGCTCTCCCGCTGAGCTACACGCCCATCCGATGAGCGGCTTAAGACCACAAAACCTGATCGCCCGTCAATAGGCATTTTGCAGTTTTGTGAAGAGATTTTTTCAATCCCTTCGGCAGGCCTTACGCAGCAAGGAGTTTGTTCACTTCGTCGACGAGATCGCGAAGGTGGAAAGGCTTGGACAGGACCTTTGCGTCCTTCGGAGCCTTCGAATCGGCGTTGAGGGCCACGGCGGCAAAGCCGGTGATGAACATCACCTTGAGGTCCGGATCGAGTTCGGTGGCGCGGCGCGCCAGCTCGATGCCGTCCATTTCCGGCATGACGATGTCGGTCAGGAGAAGCGAAAAGGGTTCTTCGCGCAGGCGGTCATAGGCGCTCGCCCCATTGTCGAAGGAGGAAACTTTGTAGCCCGCCTTTTCCAGCGCCTTCACCAGGAACCGGCGCATGTCGTTGTCATCTTCGGCGAGAAGGATTTTCTGTGTCATGTAGGGACCGCTGTATTCGATTGCATGGGACGCTCGCAGCCGCTCACTCTAGGACCTGCCCAGTAAAGAACCGGTGAACAACGGAAAAGTGAGACTGCCCGACCATTGGCCGGAGTATGGACTTCGCAAGGGGCAACTGGCAACATGCGCAACACAACAAGTTTGTGACTTGGTAAAGAAGAGGAACTGGGGAGCGGATGACCAACGAATTCGAGCCATTCGAGATTCGCGAACCCGCCGTCCAGACTATTCCCTTCGTGTATAATTCTCCTCATAGCGGCCGCTGTTACCCGAGCGCCTTCCTCGATGAGTCGCGGCTTGACGATCTTTCCATACGCCGTTCCGAGGATCATTACGTTGACGAGCTGTTTTCTGCGGCCCCGAGCTTCGGAGCGCCGTTGCTGGTCGCGCATTTCCCGCGCGCCTATGTGGATGTGAACCGCGAGCCCTACGAGCTCGATCCGCGTATGTTTTCTGATCCGCTGCCGCCTTATGCCAACAGCAATTCGGCGCGTGTCGTCGGAGGGCTCGGTACGATTCCGCGCATCGTTGCGGAAAACATGGAAATCTACGAGGGACGCATGCCGCTTGCGTCGGCCATGGAGCGGATCGAGACCTGCTACAAGCCGTATCACGCCAGCTTGCGCAAGCTGATTGCCCGCACCCATGCCCGCTTCGGGCTCGGCGTGCTGATCGACTGCCACTCAATGCCGGGCAATATCCGGGTTGCCGGCAGCGGCATGAAGCCGGATTTCATCGTCGGCGATCGTTACGGTACGAGTGCATCGGCCGAGCTGTCGGGTGCTGCGCTGCAGTTTCTCGAAGAACTCGGCTTTGCCGCCGTGCGCAACAAGCCCTATGCTGGCGGTTTCATCACCGAACATTACGGTCGTCCCGCCCGCGACCTGCATGCGCTGCAGATCGAGGTCAATCGCTCGCTCTATATCGATGAGGCGACTTTGGAGAAGCTGCCAGATTTCGACATGCTGGCCGGTTCGCTCGCCATTTTCATGGGTCAGATGGCCGATTTCGTCGCCGACTATTTCGGTGACCAGGCGCTCGCGGCCGAATAAGCCTCTCGCGAATTTCCGGACTATCCCGTCGTGCCGCTGCCGCGCGGCTCTGTGAGCGCGTGCAATCAACCCGCACTGCCGAACTGCAGACAAAAAAAACCGCGCACATGGCGCGGCTTCAAGTCTAGGGAGGAAACACCCAAGGAGGGTATTTACAGTCAGAGACTGTAGTTCAGACGTTATGTGTTGCGGTGCACCATTGTCAAGATGAATCTTGGCTGTTTTTTAAGCGTGGCGAAAAAATGCGCAGTTTCAGCCTCCGGGCCTGTGGATGATGGCGTGAGAGGTGCAGGCGGTTCGGCGGTTTTCTTTCCGCGCGCCACGCAGTAAGACTGGCGCGCAACTCATTCGATGGAATCTGCCATGCGCCCCACCCGTGACTTCTTCGATCGCCTTGCCGACGCCGCCAAGGCGGAAACCCTGCCGCGCTTTCGCTCTGGCCTGTCCGTTGTCAACAAGGAGGCGAAGGGTTTCGATCCGGTGACCGAGGGCGACCAGGCGGCGGAAACGGCGATCCGCCGGCTGATCGAACAGGAATTTCCGACCCACGGCATTCTCGGTGAAGAGCACGCCAATATCCGGATGGACAGCGACCAGGTCTGGGTCATCGATCCGATTGACGGCACGCGCGCCTTTATCTCCGGCGTCCCGGTCTGGGGCACGCTGATCGGCTATCAGGAGCATGGGCGCTCCGTGATGGGGCTGATGGAACAGCCATTTACCGGCGAGCGCTATTTTGCCGACGGGGAGAAATCCTGGTATTCCGGGCCGGATGGCGCGCGGCAGAACCAGGTGCGCGATTGCGGCAGCCTCGAAAACGCGATCCTGTTCACGACCTCGCCGCATCTCTTCCAGGACTGGGAGGTCGCGCGTTACCAAGCGGTGCAGGATCGGGCGAAACTCTTCCGCTACGGCGTCGACTGCTACGCCTATTGCCTGCTGGCGGCCGGCCATATCGATCTCGTCATCGAGACGGTCCTGAAGCCCTACGACGTCGGCGCGCTGATCCCGATCATCGAACAGGCCGGGGGCGTGATCACCACCTGGGATGGCGGACGCCCGGAAGCCGGCGGCTCGATCATCGCAGCCGGCTCGAAGGCCGTGCATGCCGAGGTCATGGAGATGCTGAAGCGCGCCTGATCTGATCCGATCAGGCGTCGAGGCGGCTGTCGGTGAGAGCGCCGACGGGGTCCACCTCGTCCGGCTCGCCGCCGGGAATAAAGGCGAAGAGGGCAGCCAGTGCCTGGCTGCGGTAGCGATCCTGTTCCTGCAGGATCTCATGGCGGGCGCCGGCGACGGGGACCAGTTGCCCGGCCCGAAAATATTGCGCCAGCGATTCCTGGTAATGATAGGGCACGATCGGGTCGTTGCCGGGCGAGACAATCACTGTCGGCACCGTAATCGATGAGAGATGGCGGGGATCGCGCACTTGAGCGATCGCCTTTTGGCTTTCGTAGAGCCACCGGGCCGTCGGCGGACCCAGGAAGAGTTCCGGATGATCCGCGACGAGCCGCTGATTGCGGGCGAAGCGCTCGGGGTCGGTGGTCAGCGGATTGCCGTCGAAATCCTTGCGCGGCTCGTCCTTGTTCAGGCAGATGCCGCCGAGACCGGTGAAGGTCGCGAGCGTCGCCAGGCGGCGGATGGTGTCCGGCGAGGCCTTCTGGCCGCCCAAGCCGACAAATGGGGCCGTCAGCACCAAACGTTCGATGCGGTTGGACAGGCGCGGGGCCGCCTTCAGCGCGATCAGACCGCCGGTCGAATGGGCGACCATGAAGAAGGGCAGGCGGGTGTCGGGCAGCACGATCTGTTCGAGGAAGATCTCGAGGTCACGCACATAGTGATCGAACCGGCCGACATGGCCTTTGCGTGGATCCTTGATCAGGCGATCGGAACCGCCCTGGCCGCGAAAATCAAAGGTCGCGACCCAAAAGCCGCGCTGGTTCATCTCGCGAATCGTCTCGAAATATTTCTCGATGGTTTCGTTGCGACCGTGCAGCAGCACGATCGTGCCACGCGTGGTCTCAGCCGTGGACTTGAAGACCGCATAGCGGAGATCGACGCCACGATGCCCCTTGAAGAAACCAACGAGCGGGTTTGCGGGAATGGGGTTGCCGGGGGTGGCGTAAAGTCTCGCTTCCATCCTCACAACTGCCTGTCCGTTGAGCGCGGTGTCCTTATCACGGGATAGGGTGCGGCCCGGGAAAGGTCAAAGAAAAAAGCCGGGACCCCATACGGAGATATGCGGTCCCGGCGAAAGCGACCGGAGTGGAAGGGGCGATATCCCCGGCCTATCGGGTTCGAGACAACCGATGCCCCTGATCTAACCTGGCTGCGCTGAACCCGCCTTGAACCTGTCGTTCATCGCGGATTCATCGGTCGCATAAGGCTGGTGTGGCCGACGATCTTGAATTCGGAAAAACGATTTCCCACATCGATCTCACGGACGCCGAAAGGGTCCGTTGTCGTCGCCGACATCGCCCTTTGCGGGATGCCGGCGGACACCAAACGCCAACGTCGCTTCAAGGAGGACACAATGCGTCACGTCGATTTTTCCCCCCTCTATCGCTCCACCGTGGGCTTCGACCGCCTGTTCACGATGCTCGACAGCCTCGGACAGCCCGAGCAGGCCCAAAGCTATCCGCCTTACAACATCGAACGCACCGGCGAGAACCTCTACCGGATCACCATGGCCGTTGCCGGCTTCGACGAAAGCGAGCTTTCGATCGAGGCGCATGCCCAAGTGCTGACCGTCAAGGGTGAGAAGGCCGAAGATGAAAATGTCGAGCAGACCGAATACCTCTATCGCGGGATCGCCAAGCGCGCCTTTGAGCGCCGCTTCCAGCTCGCCGATCATGTCGAGGTCACTGCCGCGTCGTTGAAGAACGGGCTGTTGCATATCGATCTTCTGCGCAACATTCCCGAAGCCATGAAGCCGCGTCGCATTTCGATTGCCGCAGAGGCTGCCGGTGCTGCGCCCAAGGCGATCGAGGCACACGTCAACTAAACATCGAATGTCGATTAGGATTGAAGGCGGTGGGCGAAAGCCCGCCGCCTTTGTCGTTTTATCCGATCGTGCAAGTGCCTGGCTTGTCGCCAGACGGTGCTTTGGTCGGCGCGCTCGGCGCTTGAGCTGCTCCGTTCGTCAGACAGCATCTATGAATTGATCGACGTCTTCGTTCGTCGTCGCAAAGCTGGTGACGAGACGGAGCAGCGTTTCATTTTCGCTCAGCAGATGAGGCATGTCGCGCGGCGGCAGCCAGTCATAGACCACGGCACCCTTGGCGCGGGCGCGGGCGACCGCATCCTTGTCGGCGACGGCGAAGACTTCGTTGGCGGTCGTCTCCCAGGCGAGGCGCGTGGTGTTCTTGGCCGAGAGGCCGGCGCGCAGGCGGTCTGCCATGGCGTTGGAATGGCTTGCGAGTTCCAACCAGAGATCGTTTTCGAGGTAAGCTTCGAGCTGGGCCGAGATGAAGCGGGTCTTGGAAAAGAGCTGAGCGGAGCGCTTGCGGATATAGGGCATTTCTTCTGCCATTTCGGGCTTGAAGAAGATGATCGCCTCGGCGCACCAGCAGCCGTTCTTGGTGCCGCCAAAGGAGAGGATGTCGATGCCGCGTTTCCAGGTCATCTCGGCCGGGCTTGCTTTCAATGCGACCAGCGCATTGGCAAAGCGGGCGCCGTCCATGTGCAGCGGTAGGTTCTTTTCCTTGGCGATGGCGGCGATCGCATCCAGTTCTTTCAGCGAGTAGACCGTGCCGGCTTCGGTCGCCTGCGTCACGGTGATCGCCATCGGGCGGCCGTGATGGACGGAGGGCACGTCGAAGCGGGAGACGGCGATGTCGAGTGCGTTCGGGTCGATCTTGCCGTTGTCGCCTTCGACCGGGAAGAGGCGAGTCGCGCCGGTCAGGAATTCGGGTGCCCCGCCTTCGTCGGCGTTCACATGGGCATCGGAATGGCAGAAGGTGACGCCGCCGGCTTTGGCGACGCTGGCCAGCGCTAGCGAATTGGCGGCCGTGCCGGTGGCGACGAAGAAGACTGCGACCTCGCGTTCGAACATGTCGTTGAACTTGGCTTCAATCAGCTTGTCGTGGTCGCTCGTGCCGTAGGCGGCGGCATAACCGGAGGCGAAGCGGGTCAGGCTTTCGGCGATCTTGGGATGGGCGCCGGACCAGTTGTCGGATGCAAAGAACATGGGGTCATTTCCTGAGCCAGGGAGGGTGATGGGGAGATTAGGCATTTCCGCGACACGTTCAATCCGGTCCGCGGCGGACCGTGTCGCACGGATTGATTCCGCAAGAAGGCGAATAGCAGGGATGCTGACGTGAAATAAAATTGCGCAACAGTCGGCTGCGTGGCAATTTAGCGTCGGGTGGCGGGTTAATTTTCCGTGCGTCCCCTTGCAAGACAGGTTACATTCTGTCATAGAAATTCTCAAAATTAGGTCAGATTGATTGACCTAATTCGAGTTTCGGGATCTCGAACTCAGGTGTCATGCGGTGGTGATGAAACCCGGTCAGGGTGGTGTCTCCGCCGTCTGGCGCCCAAAACTGCGAGAGGCCCAGATCAACCCGCCCGGTCCCGCCGGGCCCCATTGGAGGGAAGGCCATGACGAACATGACGTCATCCGAAGAGAACATGCGGTCCGCGAGCGCGGAATTGACGGGCGTAAAGCCGGTTGCGCGCGGTCTTCCTGCCAAGCAGGGTCTCTATGATCCGAAGAACGAACATGATGCCTGCGGCGTCGGCTTCATTGCCCATATGAAGGGCGTCAAGTCACACCAGATCGTCAAGGATGGCTTGTTCATCCTTGAGAACCTCACCCATCGCGGCGCCGTCGGCGCTGATCCTTTGATGGGCGATGGTGCTGGTATTCTCGTGCAGATCCCGGACCGCTTCTTCCGCGAAGAAATGGCGCTTCAGGGCATCACGCTGCCGAAGGCGGGTGAATATGCCGTCGGTCACTTCTTCTTCCCGCAGGACGAAGAGCAGATCGTGCATTTCAAGAAGGTTATTGCTGAGGTCTGTCTGGCCGAGGGCCAGACCCTCATTGGCTATCGTGATGTGCCTGTTGATAATTCCTCGCTGTCGAAGGCGCCGGAAATCGCCGCAACCGAGCCGCGCCAGATCCAGGTCTTCATCGGCGCTGGCCGTGATGCTGCGACCCAGCAGCAGTTCGAACGTCGCCTGTTCCTGCTGCGCAAGGTGATCTCCAACCGGATCTATGACCAGTATGGCGGCCAGGAGACCGGCTTCTATCCGGTGTCGCTGTCGTCCTCGACCATCGTCTACAAGGGCATGTTCCTCGCCTATCAGGTCGGCGCCTATTACAAGGACCTCGCCGATCCGCGCTTCGAATCGGCCGTTGCCCTCGTGCACCAGCGCTTCTCGACCAACACCTTCCCGTCGTGGAAGCTTGCGCACCCGTATCGCATGGTCGCCCATAACGGCGAAATCAACACGCTGCGCGGCAACGTCAACTGGATGGCGGCGCGGCAGGCGTCGGTCTCCTCGCCGCTGTTCGGCGACGATATCTCCAAGCTCTGGCCGATCTCCTACGAAGGCCAGTCGGACACGGCCTGCTTCGACAACGCGCTCGAATTCCTGCAGCGCGGCGGCTATTCGCTGGCGCATGCCGTGATGATGCTGATTCCCGAGGCGTGGTCGGGCAACCAGTTGATGTCGCCTGAGCGCAAGGCCTTCTACGAATATCATGCTGCGATGATGGAGCCGTGGGACGGTCCGGCTGCTGTCTGCTTCACCGATGGCAAGCAGATTGGTGCCACGCTCGACCGCAACGGTCTGCGTCCGGCCCGTTACCTGGTCACCGATGACGACCGTGTCATCCTCGCATCCGAAGCCGGTACGCTGCCGGTTCCGGAAGAGCGGATCGTCAAGAAGTGGCGTCTGCAGCCGGGCAAGATGCTGCTCATCGACATGGCGGAAGGCCGCATCATTTCCGACCAGGAGGTGAAGTCTTCGCTGGCCGGCAGCCATCCCTATCGCGAGTGGCTCGACCGCACGCAGCTGATCCTCGAAGACCTGAAGCCGGTAGAGCCGCGTGCGCTTCGTCGTGACGTGTCGCTGCTCGATCGCCAGCAGGCCTTTGGTTACACCACCGAAGACACCAAGATCCTGATGTCGCCGATGG
>JARXAQ010000194.1 GCA_029865825.1 Rhizobium sp. | reverse complement strand
AAAAAAAGTCTATGCCGCAAAATGATGCAGGCCGCAAGACATTGCGACCCGCGATTTGGGGTTATGGATAATGTGTGAAAAGTCTGAAGTAGTGTCAGGAATTCGGCTGCAAGCGAAAGGCTTGTTCGGGGAAGAAGCGTTGTATTCCGTAGCCTTCGCCGAACATGACGTCGTGCTGCAGCATGCGGTAGTCCCGGATCAAAGGATCGACCGCGCCGGAGAGCGACCAGTCGGCTTGAGACTTGGTGTTGCGGCCGACGAGCTGGTGACGGTCGACGACCGCAAAGCGTTCACCGACCCGACCCAGAACGCCGGTATAGTAGGGGTGGCGATAGCCTGCGAGACGCACGACCACATGGGGTAGCTGCGACGGGCTGACGGAGCCCAGGTCCTTCTGTACGCCACGCTTGGACGACCAGACGACCAGCGGCGTTTCGTGTTCGCGCTTCATGGTCTGGACCGATGCCTTGCGGGTCGCCACCACGTTCGGCATGTAACCGCTTTCGGTATAGACGTCGCCCAGCGGTGGCAGGTGATCTCCGAACATCACGATGATGGTTTCGCGGCGACGCTTCTTGGCCCAGTCCATCAACATCTTCAGGCTCTGGTCGGCTTCCTTGACGCCCTGGGTGTAGGTGGCGAGCGTCTTGGTCGGAGCGTCGGACAGGGTTGGTGCATCGACATCGACGCTGTTCTTGGCATAGCGGTTTTCTTCATAGGGGCCGTGGCCCTGCAGGGTGACCGCGAAGAAGAAGAAGGGTTGCTCGGTGTTGTCCGCTTCCTTGATGATGTAGCGCGTCAGCGCGTCATCGGAGGCGAAGATACCGCGCTTGTCCATCGTCGGCATGTTTTCCTCCGAGCGGAACTGCTGGAAACCGAGCGCCTGATAGACGTTCTGGCGATTCCAGAACCAGCTCTGAAAGGGATGAAACGCCTTGGTCACATAGCCCTTCGATTCGAAGAAGGTGGCGAGCGAGGGCAGCGGCCGACGGATATACTGCTGATAGGGAATGCTGCCATAAGGGAGGAAGGCGTTGGAAAAGCCGGTCAGGGCCTCAAACTCGACATTGGCCGTCATGCCGCCGAATTCCGGAGAGAACAGGTCGCCCGACTTGGCGCCCCGGATCGTCGGCATCGGATCCTCGGAGTAACGAACGCTGGTGAGCCGGGTCGGGTCCCACAGACTTTCGCTCATCACCACGATCACATCGGCCTGGCGACCGGAAAAGAACGAGGCCGGCACGCGGTCGGAGGGAATGTCGGTGATCGCCGGTTGGCTGTAGCCGTCCGGCGCGCTGATGCGGGCCATCGGCACGTTGAAGGCGAAGGCCATCAGGAAGCCGTTGTGACGATAGTTCTCCTTCTGGTCCCACATCATCGGCACGATGTTCAGGCGGTCGCGCACGGCGGAGAAGGCCATCGGATCCATCAGCGAAGCGAAGGCGGCGAGGATCGGCAGGGACAGGGCTAGGCGTGCGATCCTGGAGCGCATGCCGATGCGGGAAAACAGCCTGCGGCTCTTATAGATGAGCGTGCACAACACGAGAACTGCGGCCGTCGCCGAAATGGCGATCGCAAGCGCCGTCAGCGGCTGGGCGGCCACCATGACCGGCAGCAGCTCCATGATCTGTCGGCCGAATAGCAGGTCGCTCGGATAGAGTGGGTCGGACAGGTAGAGCTGCTTCTGGCCGGAAAAGAAGGCGGGCAAGAGGGCCAGCGGCACGATGAACACGGCGGACTGGTTTGCCCGGCCGATGATCGCATCGGTGAACAGAAGCAACAGAAAGACGATGCCGACGGCCACCATTCCGGCCCGGCTCGTCGACGTCATATAGTCGCTGATGTCGAGGAAGGTGCCCCTTGCCAGCCATTCGCTGACGATAATCGTCAACACGGCAACAAGCGCTGTCGTCAGAAGTTGAAGCACGACCTGCAGCGCTTTTGTGTTGTCTAGGGCCGTGTCGCCGGACGCGCCGAAAGACGGAAAGATTTGGGCGATTACCGATTTCGGGCTGTTGTCGGCCACGTCTGTCTCCGGCGGATCTGTTGGATGTTATAAAACCGTCGCATAGCTGTCACACAATCGTCATGAATGCTACATGAACCGCAGACTAAGGGCCTGTGTTCCCCGAACAATTTCGATGTTTTTACGTTCAGGCGCAGGCGGGTTGCGCAACCGCCGTTGCAGATCGTCTGCCGAGCCGTTAAATCGGGATCATGAGCGAACAACCCGATATCCCCGATGTGCTGCGCATCGCCGTTGCGCAATTCAATCCAACGGTTGGCGACGTTGCCGGCAACCTGACGAAAGCCCGTGCAGCGCGTGCAGAGGCTGCCGGGCAGGGGGCTGACCTGCTCCTGCTGACGGAGCTGTTCATTTCCGGCTATCCGCCCGAAGATCTGGTGCTGAAGCCGGCCTTTCTGGCGGCCTGCCTGGAGGCGGTCGATTCGCTGGCTGCGGACACGGCGGATGGCGGCCCGGGTGTCGTCATCGGGTTTCCCCGTCAGGGTCAGCGTGGGCGGCACAATTCTGTGGCGGTGCTGGACGCCGGCCGCATCCTTGCTCTGCGCGACAAGCTCGATTTGCCGAATTACGGCGAATTCGACGAAAAACGTGTTTTCGTCGAAGGTGACATGCCCGGCCCTGTCAATTTTCGCGGGGTGCGGATCGGCATTCCGATCTGCGAGGAGATCTGGAACGATCTCGGCGTTTGTGAAACGCTGGCGGAGACCGGGGCCGAACTGCTGCTCGTACCCAACGGCTCGCCCTATTATCGCGGCAAGGTCGACATTCGCCACCAGGTGGCACTGCGCCAGGTGATTGAAACCGGCCTGCCGCTGATCTTCGCCAACCAGCTCGGCGGCCAGGACGAGCTTGTCTTCGACGGAGCGAGCTTCGCCTTCAACGGTGACAAGTCGCTCGCCTTCCAGATGAGCCAGTTCGAAGAGACGCTCGCCGTCACCACCTGGAAGCGCACGGTGGATGGCTGGCGCTGCGACGGTGGGCCGATGTCGCGCATTCCGGAAAGCGAGGAGGCCGATTACCGCGCCTGCGTTCTCGGCTTCCGCGACTATGTGAACAAGAACGGCTTCAAGAGTGTCGTGCTCGGTTTGTCCGGCGGTATCGATTCTGCGATCTGTGCCGCCATTGCCGTGGATGCGCTCGGCGAGGAGCGGGTGCGCACCCTGATGCTGCCCTACCGGTACACGTCCGAGGAAAGCTTCGCCGACGCCGAGGCCTGTGCCAAGGCACTGGGCTGCCACTACGACATCGTCCCGATTTCGGACCCCGTCGAGGGCTTCCTCTCGGCTCTTGCGGAAATGTTCGAGGGGACCGAGAGCGGCATCACCGAAGAAAACCTGCAGAGCCGCGCACGCGGGACGATCCTGATGGCGGTGTCGAACAAGTTCGGCTCGATGGTCGTCACCACCGGCAACAAGTCGGAGATGTCGGTCGGTTACGCGACGCTTTACGGCGACATGAACGGTGGCTTTAATCCGATCAAGGACCTGTACAAGATGCAGGTCTATGCGCTGTCGGCCTGGCGTAACGGGAATGTTCCGCCGGGGGCCCTTGGGCCATCTGGCGAAGTTATTCCCGCAAACATATTGTCTAAAGCGCCGTCTGCGGAGCTTCGGCCGAACCAGACGGACCAGGATTCGCTTCCGCCATATCCGGTTCTCGATGACATCCTCGAATGCCTCGTCGAAAAAGAGATGGCCGTGGACGAGATCGTCGCGCGCGGGCACGACATTGCAACCGTCCACCGGATCGAGCATCTGCTCTATCTCGCCGAATACAAACGCCGCCAGTCGGCGCCGGGCGTTAAGATTACCAAGAAGAATTTCGGACGCGATCGTCGCTATCCGATCACGAACCGTTTCAGGGATCGCGCGTGAGCGCCGCTGGAACTACGGGAGGATCCGGGATGCGCAGTTCGGTCGAGATCTACGATATGACGACACGCGAATGCGAGGTCGTCTGGCAGACGGAGGACCTCGTCGAGGCGCCCAACTGGTCGCGCGATGGCGAGTTCCTCGTCATCAATAGCGACGGCTTGCTCTATGCGTTGCCGCTGGATGAGGAGGATCTGGAGCCGGAACTGATCGACACCAGCTTCGCCGTCCGGCTCAACAACGACCACGGGATTTCGCCTGATGGTGCCTCGATCGCCTTTTCCGACCATACGCTTTATGGAAAGTCCTGCATCTACATGCTGGGCGACGGGGATGACGAGCCGCGGCAGGTGACCACGAACATGCCGTCTTATTGGCATGGCTGGTCGCCGGATGGACGTGAACTCGCCTATTGCGGCGAGCGAAACGGCGCCTTCGACATCTACACCATTTCGACGAAGGGCGGGGCCGAGCGGCGTCTGACGAATGGCGAGGGACATAATGATGGTCCCGACTATTCGCCTGACGGGCGGTGGATCTATTTCAATTCCAGCCGCACCGGTCTCATGCAGATCTGGCGGATGCGCACCGATGGCAGCGAGTTGGAACAGCTGACCTCCGATGGCCACTGCGACTGGTTTCCGCATCCAACGCCTGATGGGAGCAAGGTACTCTTTCTCTCCTATGACGCCGACGTGACGGGTCATCCCCGCGACAAACAGGTCCGGCTTCGGATCATGGATGCCGATGGCGGCAATGTGGAGACGCTATTCGAGTTTTTTGGCGGACAGGGTTCCATCAACGTCCCGAATTGGTCGCCGGATGGGTCCGCCTTCGCTTTCGTGCGGTACTTTCCGACAAGTGACTGACTCTGCCGTTTTTGGTCTGTCCCAGCCTTTGGCTTCAGGATAGAGAACATTGGTCAGGTGCCTGCCTATAGGCAGGAGAATCGGGAAGCCGGTGAAAGTCCGGCACGTGCCCAACGCTGTGAGGCGGACGCGATGCGCAAGGGGAAACCCGACCACTGGAGCAATCCGGGAAGGCGCGTATTGCGGATGATGCCCAGTCAGAAGACCGGCCTGGCAAGATAGACCGAACCCGCGCGGACGGCGGGTGGTTGCGCATTGTGGGGATTACGATGCACGACGATCCGAACGATTTTCTCGTCCGGACAGCAGCTTTTGTCGACGAGGACAAGGATGCCGTCTACCGGGCCATTCATACGCGACGCGATGTTCGCGACCAGTTCCTGTCTGATGCTTTGCCGGACGCGCTGATCCGGCGTTTGCTCCAGGCAGCCCATGCTGCCCCTTCGGTCGGCTTCATGCAGCCGTGGAATTTTCTTTTGATCCGTGACAGCGCGCGGCGCGCAGCGATCTGGCACGCCTTCGACCGGGCCAATCGGGAAGCGGCGGAGATGTTTTTCGGGGATCGGCAAGAGGCCTATCGGTCGCTGAAGCTCGAGGGTATTCGAAAGGCACCGCTCAATATCTGTGTGACCTGCGACCCGGATCGTGCAGGACCGGTCGTGCTCGGTCGCACGCACAACCCGCGCATGGATTCCTACTCCACCGTGTGTGCCATCCAGAATCTATGGCTGGCCGCGCGCGCAGAAGGTGTCGGTCTCGGCTGGGTGAGCATTTTCCATGAGGCGGAGGTGAAGGCGATCCTCGGTATCCCGGAGCGGGTGGAGATCGTCGGTTATTTGTGCCTCGGTTTCGTCGACGAACTCTACGGCGCGCCGGAGCTGGAGGTGAAGGGCTGGCGCCGACGTCTCGCCCTCGACGACCTTATCTTCGAGGAGCAATGGCCCTCGGATCCGAATGACGACAAAGGCGTCTATTCCTGAAGCGGTTGCGGGCCCGGGGCGGCCGGCTTGCGGAGATCGATGGCCCCGTTTTGCGGCGGCAGGAAGACTGGCCCGACGCGGCGTATGGTGAGGGCTGCCTCGTCCAGGTCGCGTTCGGGTGCCGGCGGTGGTGTTTGCGATGTCGGCGTAGATGGTTTTCGCGGCTTCACCGTGACGATTGCGGACTGGTAGTCCGGCACTGCCGGACGCGGTGTCATCTTCTGGTGATAGCCGGCGAGGTCGCAGCGGCATTGCGGGTCCTCTGCCGGTCGGCGGGTCCGGTAGACAAACGCATTCGGCATGTCGCGATAGGATTGGCCGGTGACGGAAGACACCATGTCTGCGGTTTCACCTGAAGCGGCGGGGTGGAAGAAGAGCTCCGTTTCGACGCCCGGGCACATTTGCTGGCATTGCATTGAATCACGGGTGAAATTGATCGCCGATGTCCGTGATGAGATCGGGAAAAAGCCGCCATCGCAGGTGCGCACGCAAAGTGTGCGGACTTCGCCAAAGGGCTGGATGTCGATCGTTGGCCGCAAAGAAGCGATGGCCTCTCCCGTGCGGTCCGGCCTGTAGGGTTGGGGCAGCGTGTCGAGATAGGGAACACGCGCCTCCTCTTCCTGGTTCAGCGCCTCGCTGCCTGTCGCCGAACAACCATTGTCGGTCAGTGCCTGCTGCAAACGGGCGCTTTCTGCCGCGCCAAACCCTTCGCGCAGTTCCAGCAGCTTTGCGGTGAGGATGTCCTTGTTGGCTTCCATGCGGGTGATGGCTTCGGCAAGATCGCCGCAATCGCTGCCGCCACCGGCCCGGATCGTCGTGATCGAGGAGGTCAGGCAGCGCAGACGCCGCTGATCCTGGCGGGCCTTGCGGAGTTCCAGGTTCTGCTGGGCGATCGCGCCCGCATAGCTGTTGATGTCTTCGGAGGAGATCGATTGACCAACAGAGGTCAGCCTGTCGCGCAGCCGTTCGCAGGCCAGCGAGGCGGCCGCCGCGTCCGGTAGGGTCGCCGCGAGCAGGGCGACGGCGACGAATGAGCCGAGCAGTCTGGTTAGTGGGTCCATGGCTCCGACTGGGGGTACCTGTCGGTACTCAACTTTTGTGTGATAAAGGCTGCACAATACGGCATGTGATGACAAAGTAAAATGACAGTGCGGAGAGCGGCCGCCACTGGCGCGGCGACCGCTCCAGTGTCAGGCGGCGCGGGCGGAGGCCAGCGTCATCGGTTGCTCCAGCACGCTGCCAGCGATCGCGGCGACCGCCTTCATCCGATCGAGCAAATCGAGGCTGACTTCCCAGGATACGGCAACGGCCTGGACGGAGCCGATGCGTTGCGGGTCGGCGATCCGCGCTCCGGGACAGCCCATGCGTTTGAACATGCGCTCGAGAAAGACGTCTGTGACGGTGACGATATGGCTGAGGCCAGAGGCGAGGCCCAGTTCGCCGACGCCACACATCAGTTCGGCGGCCGCAACCGTCACCTGGTTTCCGGCGCGATCCTGCGAGATGCCGGGGTCGATGCAGAACCGGCTGGATTCCCAGATTGCCGCGCTGCGGATTTCGGGTCCCGGCCCCAGCAACTGCGGGAAGGTATCGTCGAGCATGTTGGGGCCGAGCGTCGGCAGAAGCCGCAGGGCGCCGCGCAGGTCCCCGTGTTCGCCGTAGGACAGGACGTAGAGCGGGTTGGCGCGGTCGTAATCGTCGATTTCCCACTCGTCCCGCACCCGAACATCCCAGCCGAGCAGGTCGTGAAAGACCCGCTTGCGCAGACGGTGCATGGCGTCGATGTCGGCTGGAAATTGTTGGCGCCGAGCGCCGTTGATGATCCTGATCATGCTGAACTCCTTGAAGATCGTCGGAGCGGGCAGCATGAAGTTGATGAGGATCGCATGAAACTGGCGGTGGCGACAGCTTTCACGCTTGCAATCTGTGATATGATAGATCGCCGGCCGTTTCGTCAGCCGGAAGTCCAGTCTGAAAGGCGGGGGATAAGCCCCTGCCACACGGCTTCGGCGACCGCCTGGGCGTTGTTGACGACATCGAGCTTGTGGCGGGCATTGGCCATGAAATAGCGCACGGTGCGCTCCGAAATGCCGAGAATGATGGCGGCTTCCCAGTAGCTCTTGCCGGCCGCGATCCAGGCGAGTGTCTCGGACTCGCGGCGGGTCAGCAGTGTCTTGAAACGGCGCCTTGGGGCTTTCGGCGGGCCGTCCTTGGCCATCAGGGCGTGGAACCTGACAGCAAGGCTGAGGACGTCGCGGTCGTGTCGGCGACGCCAGTCGGGCCATTGGTCCATCTCATGCTTCGCCTGGACGAGCAGGCAGGCGCGCCCTCCGGGACGCGAGATCAGCGGGTAGCCGACCCCGTGTGCCGGGATGTGCAGATCGGTCGGTTCGCGGCGCGGCGAGCGTGACCGCGAAAGAGCGCCGAGGTCGATCTGGACCGGTTCGAGAGCCGCAAAGACGCGTAGCAATTGTTCGAGCAAGGGGCGTTCCAGAAGCAGGCGCGCTGCTCTAGCGCCATCGCTTGAGCGGCTGTGGACGACACGGTGCAGTTTCAGCCGCTCCGAGCCGATCGCGCCGTCGACATATATGATGTCACCCGTCGTGTATCGAGATTGCAGCTTGAGCAGGAAGGTGGACGGTTCGAGGCGGTCTTGGCGGTCGAGCCAGTCTAATAATTCGAAATACACACCCTGCTGCCCCATCCAATGACCCTTAGAATCCAAGGGATACAATTTCGTGGTTACAGCTTTGACTTGTCCAGCGTCAATTTTGCGCGCCGCATGATCCGACATCGTCTCGGCTCAATTGGTCGCCCGCAAAGACGTGTTTCGCCGTTGCCAGCATACCCTTCCAGGGCGGTGGCTGAGCCAGCACTTGCAGAGCGGTTTTTCAGACTACGTTCCGGTCAGAGACCCCTGTACGGCGCCCCATTCCTTTCGTAGGATCGCATATTGCATGGTGTTTTCGTAGATGGGGACGCCATCGTCGCTGGATCTGAACGATACGAACTCCTTGAATACGCCTTCTCGACGCATGCCCAAGCGTTGGCACAGGCGTTGGGAGGGAAGGTTGTCGTCTTCGACATAGGCATAGAGCCTGCGCGCATGTTTGGCTGAAAAGAGAAACTCGAACAGAGCATGCGCCGCTTCCGAGGCAATGCCTGTTCCGCCATACTGCGGATTGAAGTTCCAGCCGACCGAAAAGGTGTCTTCTT
>JARXAQ010000066.1 GCA_029865825.1 Rhizobium sp. | reverse complement strand
AGTCGCAGCGCGTCTTCCGCGCCGAGGTGCCGTCCTCGGGTTCAGACAACGCCGCCTATGTCGCGGCACTCGATCGGGCCTTTGCCCGCGTGACGGGCGACATCGTGGCCTGGACGCTACAGTCGATCTGAGGCCTGAAATCAGGCGCCTGAACAAAAGAAAACCCCGGATCGCTGCGGTGATCCGGGGTTTTCTTTGTGGTCAAGAGGCAACCGGGCTGACCGGTTGCCTTGATCTCATCAGTTGAAGCGACCTGCCGCGTGGGCGAGCATTGTGTAGACCTTGCCCGTGTCCGAGGTCAGGTAGGACTGGGTGATCGACTTGTCGCGATCGGTGCGGGCAACGTCTGCCAACAGCTTTTCGAAGTCGGCGATGTAGCGGTCGACAGCGACACGGAATTCCGGTTCGCGGTCGTACTTGCGCTTGATCTCGTCGAAAGTCTGCTGGCCCTTGAGGGTGTAGAGGCGACGGGTGAAGATGTCCCGCTCGCCGCGCTGGTAACGACGCCACAGGTCGACCGAGGCGTCATGATCGATGGCGCGGGCGATGTCGACCGACAGCGAATTCAGCGATTCCACCATGTGGCGTGGATTGCGGGTGTCGCCCTGACGAGTGGCTGCCGACGCTTCCGGAGCGGGCCGGCTTTGGGCCGGGGCGGGCGCCGGGCGGGCGGCCACAGGTTCTGCCTCAGGCTCGTCACGCGATGCGCCGCGCAGGAGATCGCTGATCCAGCCGCCGCCTTCGGTGCGGGTCGGGGCTTGCTGCGCATAGCTTTCCGTCGCGCTCAGGCTGCCGCGCAGGGCGTAATCGGTCGCGGGACGGGCAGCCTGCGGCGCGGGTGCGGTCGGTGCCGGAGCCGGAGCGGCGCGACGCGGCTGCTCGGTCTGTGCCTCGACGAGGCGGCGCGCGACAGGCTCGGAAATCTCCAGCGTCTGGCTCGTGCGCCCAACGAGTTGCGAGATGTCCTGCAGCGCCTTGATCTGCTCGGAGACGGCGCGGCGCATGGCCGCCGCACTTTCCTTGGCTTCTTCCGGCAGGTCGAAGGCACCACGCTTCAGTTCGTTGCGGGTCAGGTCGAGTTCCTTGCGGATGTCGTTGGCCGAGCGACGGATCTCGTCGGTCGCGCCGGAGAAACGGCTGACGGCCTCTTCCACGGCACCCTGCATGGCTTCCTTCAGCGCGGCTGCCGCGCCTTCCGACTTGCGACCGGCTTCGCCGAGCAGGCGATCGATGTCGGACAGCGAGACGGCCAGGCCGCCGCGCAGACGGCTTGCCAGTTCACCGGAGCGCTTTTCGGCTTCCGTGAGCGTCTTGTCGATCGACTGTTGGGCCTCCTGCTCGGCTGAGAGGAGCGCATTTCGCATGTTGGTTGCGGTGACTTGCGCCTTCCGCTCCGTATCGCCGAGCACCTGTCCAATGTCTGCAACCGATGCCTGGACGCTCTCGCGCATGTTGGCGGCTGTCGACTGGGCACGCTTTTCTGTCTCGCCGAGGATCTGGCCGATATCTGTCAAGGAGGCCTGAACGTTCTGGCGCAGGTTTCCGGCCATCTGGCCGGAGCGCTGTTCGGCGCGGTCGAAAGCAGTCTCCACCATCCTGCCGAGGCCCTGCATGGTGGTTTCGATTTCTTCAGAGCGCTTGACCAGACCGACCGACAGGTCGCGCAGCGCTTGCTGGCGCTCTTCCAGCGTGCCGACGAGGTTCGACTGGGCGGCCGAGAGGAGTTCGGATGCCTTTCCAAGGACCTTGGTATGATCGCCGAAGCGGCTGACGATCGAGGAGACCTGCTGCAGCGTCTCGCCGGAGATGGCGGTGAGGCGGCCGAGCTTGTCGTCGAGCAGTCGGTTGGAGGTCGACAGCATATCGGTCGCCTGGGTGGCGGTCTCGGTGAAGCGAGACGCGGTCGAGCCGAGGCGGCTGTCGAGCGATCCGATGCTCTCCAGCGCCTGCTCAATCATGGTCGAAATGCCAGAATTGCTTTCGCCTAGGCGATCGATCAACTGCGAGGCGCTGACGGCCAGGTTCTGCTCGGCAGCCCCCAGATGAGCGACGGCGCGTTCCGTCCGCTCGCTGATGGCACCGACCAGAGCCGCGTTTTCGGCTCGCAGGCGCTCTGCGCTTTCGGCGGCGGCCGCGGTGATCTGCTCTGCGGCCACACGGCCGGTCTCGGCATAGGCGGCAACAACCGGCGTCGCCTTCTCATCGATGAGCCGCGAGAGTTCCGCCGAACGGCTCGACAGCATCGAGTTCAGTTCGCGGGTGCGATCGTCGAGGACCGAACGGATGGAATTGCCGCGGGCTTCGAGCGCCTTCTCGACCGCGTTCATCGTCACGGCGAGTTCGTGCGTGTTGCCGGAAATCGCATCGCGGATAGCCGCGGCGCGCTGTTCGAGGGTCGCATTGACCTCTGTGATCGTGCCCGAAAGCGTAGTGTTGACGTTGGACAATGCACCGGACAGGGTCGTGTTGGCGTCGGCGATCGTGCCCGCCAGGGTGGCATTGGCCTGAGAGATCGTTCCTGTCAACGCCGCGTTGGCCTGCGAGATCGAGCCGGTCAGATTGGCGACCTGGGCATTGACCAGCGCGTCGGCATCGGAAATCCGGCCGGCCAATTCGCTCGAGCGGCTTTCCAGCGTGTTGCTGAGCTGTGCGCTGCGCTCGTCGATCTGGCCGACGAAATGGGTGCTCGTGGCGGTGAGGCGGTCGAGCGAACGTTGCGTTTCCGAATCGATGTCGCGGGCGGCATCGGCGACGGCGCCACGCAAAGCCGTCGCAAGACCGGCGGCCTTGCCTTCGATCGTACGGTTGACGTTTTCCAGGCCGACGCTGAGTGCGCGGTCCATTGTCGACAGTCGTTCGTCGATCAGCGCCGTGCGGCTGTCGAAGGTATCGGCGACTCTCGTCGTGCCTTCGTCGAGGGCCTGCGCCACGCGCATAGAGGCTTCGTCGCCGACGCGCTCGATGTTGCTGACCTTCTCGTCCAGGCGGGCGGCGAACTTCTCGCCGGCATCGTTGACGCGGGCGTCGACGCCGTCGAGGCAGTTGCGCATGCGATCTTCGAGCGTACCGAGGCTCTGCTCGATGCGGGTGCTGGTTTCGTCGAGACGCAGGGTCATGCCTGTGACAGACTGCTCCACCGTACCGGAGAAATCCTGGGCAGAACGGGTGATGTCGCCGGCGGCATCGCGGATCTGCTCGGTCAGCGCACCAGCGGTGCCACGCAGGCGATCATCGAGTGCGCGGCTGCTGTCGTCGATTGCCTTGCGGAGGCTCGCTTCATGGTCTTCAAGGCTCATCTCAAGCATGCCGGTGCTGGCGGCGAGCGATGTGCCGAGCGATGTCGCATGCTCCGTCAGCGCGGTTTCCAGCGCGTTCTGCGCGTCGCCGAGGCTGAGCGTGATCGCCTGTGTGCGATCGTCCAGGGTGGAGCGTATGCGCTCATGTGTGCCGATCAAACGGTCGTCGATATCGCGCACACCATCGGTGACGGTGTCGACGATTTTGGTGACATTCGCGCCGAGCGTGTCGGCCAGTGCACCCGTGGCGTCGTCGAGCGTCATGCGCAGGCGTTCCGCCGTGCCGCCGAGCTTGCCGTCGATGTCGTTGATGCCTGATGTTAGCGATGCGGCGATGGTGCCGGAGGTCGCGCCGAGCGTTTCGGCCAGGTTGCGTGTCGCATCCTCGATATTGGTACGCAAGCGCTCCGACGTGTCGCCGATCTTCACATTGATATCGCTCAAACCCGTGGCGAGCGATGCGCCGATGGTGCCGGATGCGGCGCCAAGAGTGCGCTCGATATCGGCCGCCGCATCTTCCAGAGTCGAGGCGAGGTAGGATGTGTGGCCGGCGAGCGAGATCTCCAGCCGCTCCTGGTTTTCGCCATAGGCGTTGCGGATCGTGTCCGCCTTTTCCGAAAAAGCGAGGTCGATGCGACGGTCGGCGTCCGCCACGGTTTCGATTATGGCGGTCGCGCGATGGCTGAGGGTCTCATCGATCCGACGCTGGCTGTCACTGAGCGTCTCGGCCAGATCCTGGCTGCGCGCGGTGAGTGTCAGGTCGAGTTCCAGGCTCTTGGTATTGAGTGTGTCGATCAGGGTCTCGCTCTTGCTGTCGAGGATCGACGCAATGCCACTCATATTCTGTTCAAGCGTCTCGGTGAGGTCGTGGCTGCGCGCCGTCAGCGCCAGATCGAGTTCGAGGCTCTTGGTATTGAGTGTGTCGATCAGGTCCTCGCTCTTGCTGTCGAGGATCGTGGCGAGGCCACCCATCTTCTGGTCGAGCGTTTCGGCCAGGCGGTCCTGGTTCGCTTCCAGTGCGTTGACGATGTGCTCGGCGCGGTTCGACAAGCTCTGCTCGAAGCGGGTCTGGTGGTCGCTGAGCGCGCCGTAAAGCGAGCCGGAGCGCTCTTCCATGACCTGGTCGATCCGTTTCTGGGCGGCATCGAGGCTCTCGGTCAGGGCGGCCGCTCGGGCGGTCATGGCATCTGCAATCTCCTGGGCACGGCCAGCGAGTGCGTCGTCGAGTATTTCCTGGCCCGAACTCAGCGTCACCGCGAGCGTGAGGGACTGGTCGGTCAGCGTGGTACCGAGCCGGTCGATGCTCGATGTCAGGATGCCGTTGATCGAGTCCGAGCCGCCATTGACGGTCTCGTTGATGCGCGCGAGGCTCTCCATCAGCTTGCTGTCGAGTGTGCCGGCGCGCTGGTCGAAGGCGCTGGCGAACTCGGCGACCCGGACGTCGAAGGTCGAGTTGATCTGCCCGATCGTCGTCTGGAAGCGGTCTTCGAAGAGGCCGGAGCGCAGGTCGAGGTCGACAATTGCATCGTCGGCGCTGGCCTGCAGGCTCTGGCGGAAATGGCGCGTGCGTTCATCAAGCGAGGTGTTCAGGCGCGAGAGCACGTCATCGAGCGACGAAGTGATCGCCGTCTCGCCACCCTTCAGGCTTTCGGCGATATCCCGCGTCCGTTCGACCAGCGTCTCGTTCAACTGGCGCGCACGCTCGTTCAGCGCGGCATTCAGTTTTTCGGTATTGGCATCCAAAGTGGAGGCGCGGGTCTCGAATTCGCCGAGCAGTTCGCGACCGCGCTGGCTCAGCGTCGAGGACAACGTCTTCAACTGCGTGTCGAATTCAGTAGACAGCGAGATGCCAGACGCAGCCAGCGTCTGGACCATCGTGTCGGTCTTGTGGGCCAACAGCGAGCCGAGCGCCGTCACGGCGGCGTCGGACTTTTCCATCAGGGTCGCCGCACGCGTGTCGATCATCGAGGCGAAAGCCTCGCCGGAGGTTTGCAGGCGGACCGATATTTCTTCGGTCGCCAGCGACAACTCTTCCTTCAACTGCTCGTGGGCACCGACGATCGACGAGCGGATGCGCTCCGCGTGATTGACAATGGCATCACGTTCCGAGCCCAGTTCGTGGACGAGGCCGCGCACACGCAGTTCGTTGTCGGTGTAGCTACGCTCCAGGGCGGTGACTTCGGAATGGACAAGAGTTTCCAGCTCGGTGGCACGCGCAATCGTCCGCTCGATGCCTTCGTTCATGGCCGAGACCTCGCGGCGCACGGCCTGGCCGACGGTCATGATGCGCTCCGACGCGATGGTCTCGGGCTCTGCCAGACGCAGGGCAACCTCGGCCATGGACCGGGCCGCGTTGCGCAGGTCATGGGCCCTGGCCATCATGATGGCGAAGGCGAAGAACAACATGATCGGCAGGAAGGTGCCGACGAAGATCGCGACGACGCCCGGCATTGCGACGATATCGGCAACCGATGCGGCCTGCCAGATGGCACTGCCGTAAAGAAGCTGGGCAAGGCCGATGGCGCCGAACACCCATAGGACCGAGACGATCGAGGCATTGCGCAGCGCGGTTTTCAGGGAGGCCGCCTCCAGAGATTTCAGCATGGCGGACGGTGCACGACGCGATCCGTCATTGGCCGGAGCGAGCGACGGGGAGCGCGGTTGAGGCGGCGCCGGTTCCGGGCCGAGTTCGGCTGAGCGAGCAGACCGCCGATCGATCGTCTTCTTGGAGGCAGGGCGCTGGGTGTTGTCCGACAAAGGGGCCTCCGGTCCGCGCGTTTGCGACCGGGCTCTGGGGGCCGCAGGCGCTTCGTCACCGTCGAAATCAATACTCAGGGCCGCCTCGAGTGCCTGAAACGCGTTTTCGTCAATCGAGTCGGACTTCTTGTTCGCCATCGGGTTACGCCTCGTTACACCTTACGCTCGGAGGGGTGAAGTGAAGGGATGGCCGCCTGCCATGCCGTTCGTTCGAAGTCCCGCCGTACAATCGCATTCCGCATGTCGCCACGCCACACGGAGCGCGTTCTCGAAAATCACCAGTCTGCATCATCTCGAGGCCAACCTTGCCTCGTGTTCTAGCACCGACTTGCCCGAGGTCAAAGTTCTGCAACTCTGGCCCAATCAACCGTATCGTACTGACACATTTGGCTCTCCGATACAATTAACGCAGGTGTGGCACACGGCGAGGGGGCATCCTTGTTAACAGTATTTAAACCTCGGCTTAGCCCTAAAAGCCAAATTTTGCGGGGGTTTAATTTTCGTTAACCATGATGCGAGCTTTTTCGGCTCATGGCCGGCCGATTTAACGGGATTGCCATGCCACATCGCCAGACTGGCATCACCAATAACAAGAAAACAAGGTTCTTTGGCATGGCTGCAGCAGTCAATATCGCGTTCGAGGCTCCCGAAAGCCGGCATGTGCGCACCCCGTCGCACGAGCGTCCGATCGATCTCGTCTATCTGGCGACCCAGACCAAGGGCGACAAGGCAGTCGAAATCGAGATCCTGCAGATGTTCGCCCGCCAGGCGCGCGGCTGTCTCCAGGCGTTGTCGGCCAAGGCCGGCAAGACCGACATCAAGGCCGCAGCCCAGCGGCTGCGCAATGCCGCAATCTCGGTCGGTGCGCTGCGCGTCGCCAGTGCCGCCGACCTCGTCGACAGCAACGGCGCCAACCCCGATACGCTGGCGACAGTTGCGAGTGCCGTGCTCGAAGCTGAGCATTTCATCCTCAAGCTCGCCCGCTGACGCCCGCCGGACGCGCGGTCTCCGTCCGTCGCGGCCCGCACCCTGCCACCTCAGCGTGAGTTGACTGGCCTGCGAAATTGCGAGAAGACTTCGCCGTTTTTCACATCGGCGAAGTCTGGACCCGCACATCATGACACAAATCAGCATCATCGCATTCGACGGCACGCGTTTCGACATCGCAGCCGCAGACGGCTCCACGGTCATGGAAAATGCCGTGCGCAATTCCGTGCCGGGGATCGATGCCGAGTGTGGTGGTGCCTGTGCCTGTGCCACCTGTCATGTCTATGTCGACGATGCCTGGACCGCGAAGGCCGGGACGCCCTCGGCCATGGAAGAGGACATGCTCGATTTCGCGGTGGACGTTCGCCCGACCTCGCGGCTTTCCTGTCAGATCAAGGTCAGCGCCGCGCTCGACGGTCTGGTCGTTCACGTGCCTGAGCGTCAGGGCTGATACGCATCGCGGTGCCAAAAAAAGCCCCGCTCTCGGGGTCCGAGAGACGGGGCAAGGAGGGCGCATCGCCAGACAGGCGAGGGAGGAAGCACCTGTGGCAACAGGACGCGCCGGGAGAACGGGGAGGAAATCGGGAACGCTTAATCAACGTTTTCGATGACACTTATATTTAAGATTTGTATCAAGGGCCACGAGCAGAAATCGCCGGTTATTCACAGGCCGACCCGCAAGTTTCGGGCAAGCCGTGGCAGCCCTGCCAGCCCCAACTCTCAGAAGTCACCGGTGATTGCTGCTAGTTCTTGGTGGCGCCGCCACGGTGGCGAAGGATCCGCAGCATGCGATCCTCGAAGTTGCGCGACTCGATTCGATCGAAATTCACCTGCGCTGCGTCATGGGCGCGGGTGACCTCGTCTGTCACGGCGGTTACTTTGGCCTGGAGGCGGTCACA
>JARXAQ010000174.1 GCA_029865825.1 Rhizobium sp. | reverse complement strand
GTCGGTCTCGACCGGCGTATGACTGACGATCTTCAGCATTTGCTTGTGCGACCAGACATCGTGCTCCAGTGGCGCAATGTTCAGGTCGCCGACCAGAATGGCACCGGTGCCGGGTTCAGCATCCGCAGACAGCGCCTTCATCTCCTCGACGAAATCGAGCTTGTGGCCGAATTTCGGATTGACCTCGCGGTTTGGCTCGTCGCCACCCGCCGGCACGTAGAAGTTATGCAGGCGGATCCGTCGGCCCGCCCATTCGAAAATTGCGGAGATATGACGGCTGTCGCCGATGCCACAATAATCCTGACGATGGTCTTCGGTGAGCGGGAGTTTCGAGCAGATAGCGACGCCATGATAGCCCTTCTGGCCATGGATGACGATGTTGGAATAGCCCAGCGCCGCGATCTGCTCGACGGGAAACTGGTCGTTCTGGCACTTGATTTCCTGCAGGCACAGGATGTCCGGCTTCACACGCGTGAGAAAATCCTCGACGATTGGCATACGCAGCCGCACGGAATTGATGTTCCAGGTGGTGATCGCAAGGGTCATGAGATGCCTGTTCTCGTCAGTTACCCGTGCGTCTTAAGGGAAAACGGCAGACCTGAACAGAAAAAGGCGGCACGGTCTTTTCACCGCGCCGCCTTTCTCCACAAATCTAGCAAAAAACGCTCTCTCAGCCGCCGCGCTTCTGGCCGTGGACCTCGGCATAGGGAATCTCGAAAACCGATGGATCCAACTGCACGCCATTTTGCACATTGAAAATCATCACCGAGGTATCCTTCTTCTGGACATCGGTGATCGTCCACTGCCGCAGTTCGAAATTCTTCGGGTCGAACATCAGTGTGATGGTTGAATCGCCGAAGATCGTCCGGTCGCCGAGCACGATCGTGGTCAGATCCGCCTCCTCCTTGACGTCCCGCACCATCTTGTTGCCGAGATCGATCTTCTCGGCGAGCAGCAGGCTAAGCGGCGTCTTGGACAGCGGATAAAGATCCCATGTCTTCAGCTTGGTGTTACCGATCACCACGTTCTTCCCGTCGGAAATGACGCGCATCGGCGACGGCTTCTCGTAGTTGAAGCGAAGCTTGCCAGGGCGTTCGATAAAGAACTTGCCGCCGGTTTGCTCTCCCCGCGGACCGAACTGGACGAATTCGCCCATCATGGTTCTCACACTCGAGAAATGATCTGCGATCTGCTGGGCCGCATTGGTGGCCGCGAAGCTCGGAAACGGCAGGGCCGCGCATGCCATGAATGCGGCGGTCCCCAGCACGAACTGGCGACGGCTGGCCAGTACCGGCATCCCGGCATCGCGTTCAGTTTTGTCAATCATGCGATACTCCTTTATATGCTCTCGGGTCTTGCCGAAAAAGGCGGCGGCTTCATGGCCGTGATTGCCCATGTCGCTGCGGCAACTCGTCCAGGCCGCGCGTTGTTCCATTCGGGAACGCTGTCCCGGCAGACGTCACTCTTCCGTCGGCACGAGGATTTCGCGTTTGCCCGCGTGGTTTGCAGCGCCGATGATGCCCTCTTTCTCCATCCGTTCGATCAGCGAGGCAGCCCGATTGTAACCGATGCCGAGACGACGCTGGACATAAGAGGTCGAAGCCTTGCCGTCCCGAAGGACGATCGCCACCGCCTGGTCATAGGGGTCATCCGAATCGGACAGGTTACCCGTACCCACCGCACCACTGCCGTCCTCGTCGTCTTCGTCATCCGTAGTGATCGCCTCGAGATATTGCGGCGAGCCCTGCGTCTTCAGATAAGCGACGATTTCTTCGACCTCGTGGTCGGACACGAAAGGACCGTGGACGCGCTGGATGCGGCCACCGCCAGCCATATAGAGCATGTCACCCATACCGAGCAGCTGCTCTGCACCCTGTTCACCGAGGATCGTGCGGCTGTCGATCTTCGACGTCACCTGGAACGAGATGCGCGTCGGGAAATTGGCCTTGATTGTGCCGGTGATGACGTCAACGGAAGGACGCTGCGTTGCCATGATTACATGGATACCCGCAGCGCGGGCCATCTGAGCGAGCCGCTGGACCGCACCTTCGATGTCTTTGCCGGCCACCATCATCAGGTCGGCCATTTCGTCGATGATCACAACGATATAGGGGATCGGCTGCAGATCGAATTCTTCCGTCTCGTAGATCGCCTCGCCTGTCTGGCGGTCGAAACCGGTCTGCACGGTGCGGGTCAGCACCTCACCCTTTTCCTGAGCCTGCGCGACGCGGGCGTTGAAACCGTCGATGTTGCGAACACCGATCTTAGACATCTTTTTGTAGCGTTCTTCCATCTCGCGCACGGTCCATTTGAGCGCGACAACGGCTTTCTTGGGATCGGTCACGACCGGGGACAGGAGATGAGGAATCCCATCATAGACTGAGAGTTCCAGCATCTTCGGATCGATCATGATGAGGCGGCACTGCTCCGGCGTCATCTTGTAGAGGAGCGACAGGATCATCGTGTTGATCGCAACCGACTTACCCGAACCGGTAGTACCGGCCACCAGCAAGTGGGGCATCTTGGCAAGGTCGGCGACCACCGGCTCTCCGCCGATGGTTTTGCCGAGCGCCATGGCGAGCTTTGCCTTGTTGCCATCAAAGTCCCGCGACGCGATGAGTTCGCGCAGATAAACCGTCTCGCGGATTTGGTTCGGCAGTTCGATGCCAATCGCGTTCCGTCCAGGCACGACCGCAACGCGGGCTGCAATCGCACTCATCGAGCGGGCGATATCGTCGGCAAGACCGATGACGCGGGAGGATTTGATGCCGGGCGCGGGCTCCAGTTCGTACAGGGTGACCACGGGGCCCGGGCGGACGTGAATGATCTCCCCTTTGACACCGAAGTCGTCCAGCACGCCTTCAAGCAGCCGCGCATTGTGTTCGAGTGCCTCGGCCGACAGCGTCGCATCGCGGGTAACGGCGCGGGGCTCGGCCAGCAGGTGGACAGAAGGAAGCTGAAAGCCATCGGGCTTTAGAAGGAAACCCTGAGCATCGCGTTCCACACGCGCACCCGGCTTCGGCCGCGAGGCTGGAGCGGCGACGCGCGGCGACCCTGCCACGGCGCGCGCAGGCGCGGCACGACTGCGATCGTCCGGCAAAATGCCGGAGGGACGGGGCATGTCGTCGAGATCGGCATCGTCATCCTCGTCATCAAAGGCTCCGCCGGAGATCGACGGCGGCGACACGATGGAACGGCCCGCGGGGCGAACGGGCACGCCGTCGAGCACCGGTTCGACGCGGCCAGTCAAACCAGATGGCTTGGCACGGACGGGCTCGTTCAAGGTTCCGAACTCATCATCGTTGAAGTCATAGGGCTGGTCGAAGTCGCGGTGTTTACGATCAGCTGGCTTGACCCCCAAGAGCCGACGCATCCGGGCGCGCGCGAGATACCAGTTGTGGGTGATTGCGCCGAGGTAATGCGAAATCGGCCCCTGATCTTCGTCGTCGTCTTCCTCGTCAAGCGGATTGGCGGGAACCTTTGCCTTGGCCGCGACCTTTGCAGCAATGCCTGCTCTTTCATCGAGCGTTTCGGATGCCTTGCCGATGATCCCTGCTGCAAACAGCATGAGCCAAGCTGCCGGAAGCGCCAGGATCGACCCCAGCACCATGGCGAAGGTGGAGGTTGGATACGCGCCGATGAAAAGCGCTGGGAACCGCAGGATTAGATCCCCGATGACGCCGCCAGTACCGCTCGGCAATGGCCACGTGGTTGGCGGCGGGAAGCAGCCCACAGCAGCGGCCGTCACAAAGGCCCCGACCAGCCAGGCACCGAGGCGGGCGGGCACCCGATTGAGACGTCGACCACCGATCAGGGCGAAAGACCAGGCGAGCACCGGCAGAAGCGCAAGCAGGCTGCCGAGCCCGAAAAATTGCATCATCAGATCGGAAAAAACTGCGCCGGATAGACCGAGGATATTGGTCGGTGGGTTCTCGGTCGCATAGGACAGGCTGGGATCGGAGACGTTCCAGGTTGCGAGTGCAGCCACCGCCATCACCAGAAACAGGAACAGTCCGAAGCCGAGCAAGGCGAACAACTGCCGAAACAGGAACGCGGTAAACGCGAATCGGGTCGGATGATCCGGAAGCGCTGTCGAATGGCCTCTGCTCATGGGTCTCGATGTCCGTTCTGTTGGCGTGTGCGCCTGAACTCCTGCACGGGGCAGCACCGTTCTGGCCAGTCCTCACCTTAACGCACGGACGGTTAATGGTGCATTAACCATGCGACCACTCACCGAACTGGATATCGAAATACAAAGCGCCCGGGATGAACCCGGGCGCTGGCATAGTCGAGTTGATCGCAGATGGCGACGATCAGTTGTGATAGGCAGCTTCACCATGGGACGCGAGGTCGAGACCTTCGCGTTCGGCTTCGACCGGCACCCGCAGACCGACGACCATGTCGACGATCTTGTAGAGGATGATCGAGACGATACCGCACCACAGGATAGTGACGACGACGCCCTTCAACTGATTGAAGACCTGTGTCGCAGTGCCGGCATAGGTGGCTGCGAAATCGGCCGTCGAATAGTCGACGATGCCTGCACCGCCGAGAGCCGGATTGACGAACACGCCGGTCAGCAGTGCACCGATGATACCGCCAACGCCGTGGATGCCGAACACGTCAGCCGTGTCGTCATAGCCGAACTTGTTCTTTACGGTCGAGCAGAAGAAGTAGCAGATCGGCGAAACCACCAGACCCATGACGATCGCACCCATCGGGCCGGCGAAACCGGCAGCAGGCGTGATGACGACGAGGCCGGCAATCGCACCGGAGACGGCACCCAGCATGGACGCCTTACCGCGCGAGAACGTTTCCACCAGAACCCAGGAGAGCAGGGCAGCAGCGGTTGCGAGGAAGGTGTTGATCATGGCGAGAGCGGCATAGCCATTGGCTTCCAGGTTCGAGCCGGCATTGAAGCCGAACCAGCCAACCCAGAGGAGGCCTGCGCCGATCAGCGTCATGGTCATCGAGTGCGGAGCCATCATGTCCTTGCCGAAGCCGGTACGCTTGCCGACCATGATTGCACCGATGAGACCGGCCACACCTGCGTTGATGTGAACGACGGTACCGCCGGCGAAATCGATCGCGCCAAAGCCGAAGATCAGGCCCGACGGATCAGCATAGGCGCTCGGACCACCCCAGAACCAGACCATGTGAGCGATCGGGAAATAGACGAAGGTGAGCCAGAGAGCTGAGAAAAGAATGACCGCCGAGAATTTAACGCGTTCGGCGAATGCACCGATGATCAGGCCCGGCGTGATGGCTGCGAAGGTCATCTGGAAGCAGACGAAGACCAGCTCCGGAATGGCAACGCCCTTGGAGAAGCTCTCTGCCATCGTCGACACGTCGACGCCGGCGAGGAACATTTTCGAAAAACCGCCGAAATACGAGTTCATCCCACCACCATTTGTGAAGGCGAGAGAATAGCCGTAGACGACCCAGATGATCATCGCCATCGCAGCGATTGTGGTCACCTGCATGAGAACCGACAGCATGTTCTTGGCGCGAACGAGGCCGCCGTAGAACAACCCGAGGCCCGGAACCGTCATCAACAAGACGAGCAGCGCCGAGACAAGCATCCAGGTGGTATCACCCTTGTCGACCGTCATGGCAGGCGCGGCCGCGGCGACAGCTTCCGCCGCAGCCGGTGCAGTTTCCTGCGCGAAGGCGACAACCGGCGCCAGCAGTGCTGCCGACGCGGCGCCAAGGCGCACGAGATTGGAATTCAATTTGGCAAATGACATCAGTAACAACTCCCCTAACAGCCGTTCTTACAGAGCTTCGGTATTGGTTTCGCCGGTGCGGATGCGCACGGCCTGATCGATCGAGTAGACAAAGATCTTGCCGTCGCCGATCTGTCCGGTCTTGGCGGAGGAAGCAATCGCTTCGACAGCCTTATCCGCCAGCTCGGAAGAGACCGCGATCTCGATCTTCAGTTTCGGTAGAAAGCTCACGGCGTATTCGGTGCCGCGGTAAATTTCAGTATGTCCCTTCTGACGCCCGTAACCCTTGACCTCGGTTACGGTCAGGCCCTGGATCCCAACAGCCGTCAGGGCTTCGCGCACCTCGTCCAGTTTGAACGGCTTAATGATAGCCATCACAATCTTCATCTGGTTTCCCATCCTTTGCTTGTCCTCGGCTCGGAGCCGACTCTCCTTGCCGCCGGCAGGAACTGTTTCGCTAGCGACTAACGAGCTACATTCAAATGGTGTGCCAGTTTCGTGACAGCTTTCAAGTCATTGAAATGTAAAGGTTTCGTAAAGCCAACCTAATAAAGAAGCAAATGAATGCGCAATGTGCGCACAATAATTGGGCAACTTTCTGAAAATGGCGATGAATTAGTCATTTGCCCGTTTGCGGATCAGACCCTCTTGCGCGACGGATGCAACGAGGCGCCCTTCTCGCGTAAAGATGCTGCCGCGGGTCATCCCGCGCGCGCCGGCGGCACTGGGGCTGTCCTGCGTATAAAGCAGCCAGTCATCGAGCCTGCAGGGCCGATGGAACCACATCGCATGGTCCAGACTGGCCACCTGAAGCTCGGGATCGAAGATCGAGGTTCCATGAGCGTAGAGCGATGTGTCGAGCAGCGTCATATCTGACAGGTAGGCAAGAATGGCTGCCTGATAGTGCGGGTCCTGGGGCACCGTCCCCGACGCTCGCACCCAGATATGCGCCTCGGGCTCCAGCTTGTCCTTCGAGAGGTAGTGGACGAGCGACGTCGGCCGAATTTCGATCGGCCGTTCGCGCCCCCAGTATTTCTTCACCGTCTCGGGCGCATGGGCGAGGAAGGCGGCACGAAACTCCGCCTCACCCATCAATTGCTCCGGTGGCGGCACGTCGGGAATGCCGATCTGGTGATCGAAGCCGGGCTCCTCCACCTGGAACGACGCCGACATGGAGAAGATTGCTTTGCCATGCTGGATTGCGACCACACGTCGCGTGGTGAAGGAGGCCCCATCTCTGATCCGCTCGACCTGGTAGACGATCGGGATAGACGGATCACCTGGTCGCATGAAATAGGCATGCAGTGAATGAACGATACGATCGAGATCGACGGTGCGCTGCGCAGCCATCAGTGCCTGCGCGATGACGAGGCCGCCGAAAACCCGCTGCCATCCGTTTTGCGGGCTGCTGCCGCGAAACAGGTTCTCCTCCAGCTTTTCCAGGTCGAGGCGATCGATCAGATCCTGCATCGGCTTGGTCTGTTCGGCTGGCTGCGACATAATGCATAGCTCCGCTTATAGGCACCCGTTCAAGCGTGATCTATATAGGAGGCTCAAACTCTACAAGAGCAAAGGATTTCGCCATGCTGGATGTGGTTGTCGTCGGCGGTGGCTATGTCGGCCTTTCCGTAGCGGTCTCGATCAAGCAGGCCGCGCCGCATTTGAGCGTGGAAGTGATTGAGGCGGCACCCGAAGATGCGTGGAAGAAAGATCTCCGTGCATCGGCCATCATCTCAGCTGCGACGAAAATGCTCGATGTCTTCGGCGTCTGGGACCGCATTGAACCGGACGCGCAACCGATCAACCGCATGATCGTCACGGATTCGAAGACATCGGACCCGGTCCGCCCGGTGTTTCTTACCTTTGACGGCGCCGTGGAGGATGGGCGCCCCTTTGCCCACATGATCCCGAACAGCAGCATGGTGGCGGCCCTGCGCGACGCCTGTATGGAGCGCGGAATTGCTATTCGCCACGGCCTTCGGGCCACCGACTTTCGCGACACGGGGCCTTCCGCCGAACTCACCCTCTCCGACGGCACCAAGTTGGATGCCCGGCTCGTGGTCGCCTGCGATGGCGTTCGATCGAAACTTCGGGATCTGGCCGGCATCAAGACAGTAACCTGGCAATATGGCCAATCCGGAATCGTCACGACGGTCGCTCACGAGCGTCCGCATGAGGGCGTCGCCGAAGAACACTTCCTGCCGGCCGGCCCCTTTGCCATCCTGCCGTTGAAAGGCAATCGCTCCTCGCTCGTCTGGACGGAACGGACCGCGGACGCGGATCGGCTGGTCGCCTCGGATGATCTGGTATTTGAAGCGGAACTCGAACGACGCTTCGGCCACAAGCTCGGAACGGTCCGCGCAACGGCCGACCGCCGGGCCTTTCCGCTCGGGCTCACCTTGGCGCGGGCCTTCATCGCGCCAAGACTGGCGCTTGCTGGCGATGCTGCGCACGGAATTCATCCGATCTCGGGCCAGGGGCTCAATCTCGGGTTCAAGGATGTCGCGGCACTGGCTGAAACCGTTGTCGAAGCAGATCGACTGGGTCTCGACATTGGCGCGCTCAACGTTCTGGAGCGCTATCAAATCTGGCGGCGGTTCGACACGTTTCGAATGGGAGTCACAACGGATGTACTCAATCGGCTGTTCTCAAACGACATAACGCCGATTCGCGTCTTGCGAGACTTCGGCCTTGGCATCGTCGAAGGCATTCCGGGCTTGAAGACTTATTTCATCCGGGAGGCAGCAGGCTCCGCCGGACGCAACAACCCGCGCCTGCTCGGTGGCCAGCAAATCTGACAGCCTGCCAAGTCTCGGGAGCGAGCACATCAGAGCGGCGTTTCGAGTTTCCGAGCTTCGGAGACGAGCATGATCGGAATTCCGTCTCGAATTGGATAAGCGAGGCGGGCCTTTTCCGAGACCAACTCGTTCTTCTCGCGATCGAGTTTCAAAACGCCCTGCGTCAGCGGGCAAACGAGAAGTTCAAGCATCTTCGGATCGACAATGCTGGTGGTCTTGTCGTCCATGCTCCACCTATTGCAGCATGGTATCGCCCTCGCCGAAACTCCGGGCGAGCACGATTTCGGTGATGGCGATCAGCGTTTCCGCCCGGGTCTTGAGATCAGGAGCTTCCAGAAGCGCCTGCTTTTCCGCCGGTCCGAAGGGCGACATCATGGAAAGTGAATTGACCAGCGTGATGTTCGAGGCCCGCTCGACGCTTTCCCAGTCAGCCTCCAGCTTGTTGGCTTCCAGATAGGCCCGAAACGCGGAGAGAAGACCGGAGCGGTCGACCTGAGCCTCGTCTTCGCCAGCAGTCAGATCCGCAATGAACGGCGCGATGTGGAAGCTGCGATAGGGCTTGGAGCCTGCGACCTCATCCAACAGCCGGAAGCGGCAGATGCCAGCGAGCGACACGATGTACCGCCCGTCTCCGGTCTCGGTGAACGACGTGATTCGCCCGATGCAGCCCACGGATGCGAGCGCAGGACGTTCCGGCAGGATATCCGCTTGCACCTCGGTCAGCGCAGGCTGGATCATGCCGACCAGACGATTGCCTGCCATGGCAGCATCCAGCATCGCGAGATAGCGCGGCTCGAAAATATTGAGTGGCAACTGACCGCCCGGCAGAAGCAGGACGCCGGAAATTGGAAAAACCGGCACCGTCTCGGGAAGATCGCTCGCCGTCAGATATCTGGCATTTCCCACTTGCATCGAAGCACATCCTGTCCGGAAAATCCCGGCGTTCTCATCGCTTCTATCTGGGTCACGCGGGGCGAAACTCAAGCCCGCGTAGTCCAGTCATGAAAAGAGAATGGAAGAAAGCTTCCGGCGCGCCATGATCGTCGCCGGATCTTTCGGTCCCCACACCTCGAAGAACTGCAGCAATTGCTTGCGTGCACCATCTTCATCGAACTCTCGATCCTTCTTCATGATCAAAAGCAGGTGCTCGGCCGCCTCTTCACGGCGGCCCTCGACATTGCGGATCTTGGCCAGCTTCATGCGCGCTTCGTGATCGTCAGGGCTGAGCGAAAGCGTATGCTCGAGCGCGACCGGATCGCCGAGCTTGCGCGCTTCCTCGATCTGATCGAGCCGCTTCAACTGAGCCTGCACTTCGGGCGCCTGGGAAAGCTCCTCAGGAAGCTGGCTCAGGAGCTCGCGAGCGCGCACATGCTGGTTGGCGCCAATCATGCATTCGGCCATGCCCGCAAGCGCCCGCACATTATCCGGGTCGGCCTGAAGCACGGCCGCGAAGAGTTGTGCGGCACCATCGATGTCGCCAGTCGTGACGAGGCCTGCAGCCTCATCGAGGACAGCGGCAATCTCGGCTGCCTGGTCTGCACCCGCCGGCCCACCGATCTTGTCGATGAAAGCTTTCACCTGGCTCTCCGGCAGAGCTCCCATGAAGCCATCTGCAGGCCGGCCATCGACGAAGGCAACAACAGCCGGAATCGACTGGATCCCAAGCTGACCGGCAATGGCCGGATGATCGTCGATGTTCATCTTGACCAGTTTGACGCGGCCAGCGGCTTCGGTAACGGCCTTCTCGATGATCGGCGTGAGCTGGCGGCAAGGACCGCACCAGGGCGCCCAGAAATCGACGAGAACCGGCTGATTGCGCGATTCCTCAAGGACGTCCTTCGCAAAGCCGGCCGTGGTCGTGTCCTTGATGAGATCCGCCGCAGCTGGCGTCGGCGCCGAAGGCCCCCCGAACTGTGCGTTTGCCGTCATGGTCTGGTTGCCGTAGCCGCCATAAGGATTGCCATAGTCGCTCATCTCGCGCATCTCCCGCCTCTGTCACCGACCCGTCGCCAGGTTCGGTATTTGCCGCTAAGATCGTATGTCAGGCCGTCACTTTCAAGACAAGCGGTGAGTGCCCGGTCGCTTCCAGGAACCGGAGGAGATCATCGCGAGCGATCGATGTGGTGGCGTCGTTGCTGAGAGGATGGCAGTTGATGAGATCGTGCTGCATCAAATCCTTGTCGAGCACAAAAGTGACCTTGAGCCCGGTATCGTTGATTGCGCCGAAAGCCGTGACCGAGCCGGGCGCTACGCCCAGATACTCCATCAGCTTCTCCGGTTTGCCGAAGGACACCTTGCTGGCAGCTCCGATGACCGTGTGCACCGTCTTCAGGTCGACGCTGGCATTTTCTTCGACGGTGAGTAGGAAAAACTGATCCTTCTTGTCCTTCACGAACAGGTTCTTCGTGTGCCCGCCGGGGATCTCGTCACGCAGCGAAACCGATTCGGCGACTGTGAACACCGGAGGATGCGTTTTCGTCTTGTGGGGAATGCCCAGCGCGTCGAGAAAGCGGATCAGGTCCTCGGCACGTTTCGGTGGGACGCTCTCGGTAACGGCGGTCATGCACAAGCCTTTCTTGCTGTCGTTTCGGCTATGTCTAGCCCGGATTGTCGAAACAGATAGGCCTGCCGCCGACAGCTGGCAATCTTGTTCGTATCGGAAAACTCCGCCTTTTCCGGGGTTTGACGTGCTCACGGCGGACTTTCTGATTTTTTTCGCGGCGTTCGGTCATTTCCCTGTTGCATTTGAAAATCGTTTGAGCGATATAGCGCCCGTCGCCGCAAAACGGACGGCCCACGATCCAGACACTACCCCAGGATCGCGGTTATGAGCGGGTGTAGCTCAGGGGTAGAGCACAACCTTGCCAAGGTTGGGGTCGAGCGTTCGAATCGCTTCACCCGCTCCATTTTCTCTTTCCAATTCAGAAGTACAGACTCTGGACGCCAGCACGGCGTTTGTGTCTATTCACCTGCGAAATCAACTTGGGGGTGAATATGGCGAATCGTCTGGCGGGCAAGGTTGCCATAATTTCCGGCGGTGCGACGGGAATGGGCGGGGCATCGTCGCGCCTCTTCGCCGCAGAGGGCGCGAAGGTCGCGATCATCGATCGCAATGCAGCCGCCGCCGAAGAGACCGCCGCCGACATTCGAAAGAATGGCGGCGCATGCGAAGTCTTCGTCGCCGATGTTTCGGATGAAGCTCAGGTCCAGTCAGCAGTCCGCCAGGTCGAATCAAGCCTCGGGCCCGTGACCGTCCTCTTCAACCATGCCGGCACGATCGTCATCAAACCATTCCTGGAAACCACCTTAGAGGAATGGGACTGGCTACACGCAGTCAACGTCCGCTCGATGTTTCTCATGACGCGCGCCGTGCTGCCGGGCATGATCGCGGCTGGCGGCGGCTCGATCGTCTGCACGTCGTCGATCTCCGCGGTCGCCGCAACGCCGATGGAGGTACTCTATGACACCACCAAAGGCGCGGTTCACATGTTTTCCAGAGCGATCGCGGTAGAATTCCGCGACCGCAACATCCGCTGCAACGCTGTTTGCCCGGGCTTCATCCGCACCCCGCATGGCTTGCGGGAAGTGGCCGAACTGACGGCCCATGGTGTCGACGTATCCGAGGCGGCAATCGCGGCCCAACAGGGCAGGATCGGCGAACCGGAAGACGTCGCGCGTGCGGCCCTCTATCTCGCCAGTGACGATTCGCAGTTCGTCAATGGCATTCACCTCTTTGTCGACAACGGCTTCACCGCGATCTGACGCTCAGTTCTTGGAAAACACGTAGTCCGTTTCCTGCCGCAGAACCTCGCCCGGACGCAAGACGCCGTTCGGGAAACCGGGATGGTTGACGGCATCTGGCCAGGTCTGCGTTTCGAGGCAGAAGCCGGCATGGGGGCCATAGGTCTGCCCCTCGAGCCCGGGAACAGCGACGTCCAGATAGACGCCAGCGTAAAACTGGACGCCGGGTTCCGTCGTCAGGACCTCCAGCGAAACGCCTGAATTGACGCTACGCGCAAGCGCCACGCTGCGTTTGCTCGTACGGCCGCTCGACAGGCAGAAATTGTGGTCGTATCCGAACTGCGCGCCGTCGACATCGAGCCGGATTGGCCGCATGTCGCGGAAGTCGAAGGCGGTGTTGCCGACCTCTTTGATTTCGCCTGTCGGAATGAGCCGGTCATCGACCGGCGTGTAGTGATCGGCTGCAATCATCAGGTCATGGCCGAGAATATCCGGCCGGCCGTCGAGATTGAAATAGGCATGATGGCAGATATTGGCGATCGTCGGTTTGTCGGTGACCGTCTCGTAGACGGCGGAAAACACGCCGTCGGACTTGAGCGTGAATCTAGCCGTAGTCCGGGTGGTTCCCGGATAACCGGCACGCCCATCCGGATCGATGATCTCCATGACCACGCTCTGGGTGTCGAGAGCAACGATTGTCCAGTTACGTCGGCCCATCCCATCTGTGCCGCCGTGGAGATGCGTGACGCCCCGCTCGTTGAGTTCAAGCTGGTATTCAGCCCCGTCCAGAGTGAAGCGCCCGCCACCAATGCGGTTGGCGCAGCGCCCCGGGGTCGCGCCAAACTAGGGTGAGTGGCCGATGTAGCTGGCGAGGTCGTCGAAACCGAGAACGAGAGTCCTCTCGTGGCCATCGTGAC
>JARXAQ010000160.1 GCA_029865825.1 Rhizobium sp. | reverse complement strand
GTCGCGGATCGACCAGTCATAGAATGCGTCGTAGTCGGCAAACGGCGTGCCTTGCGAGGTGCCGCACCAGTCGATGAAATGGGTCAGGGGCTGGGCGGCCTTCGACGCGTCCGTCGGCACCCAGAGAGGCGATTGGTCCATGATGCTGTCCTCCGCAGATGGGTGAGGCTTATATCATAGTGCAGTGCAATATGAAGCGCGATTCGCGACGTTGGAGGGTAGGGGATTTGCAGCTTCCAGCCAAATCCTGTATCGCGCAGGAAGCGTGGTCAGCCGGTCGACGGATCCCGGTGAAGGAAGATGAATGTCAGCAGCCCACAGCATTTCGCCACAGGATGACAAGGGAGCGCGCCGGGCAAAATGGCAGCGCCTGCTGCGACTCGTTCTCGTTGCCTTGACGCTGCTCATCCTGGGGTCGATCGGACTGCGCTTGGCCGCCCCCTATCTGATCTCCAATTCGTTGGTACGGTCAGCCCTCGCGTCGGCCGTCTCCCGCTGGACGGGGCATGACGTGTTCATTGCCGATATCCCAGAGATCACGTTCTGGCCCGAACCCGAGGTCACGCTGACCGGCATCACCGTCAGTCGCGGCGATGGGGCCTCGCGCCAAATCCTTGGCGAGATCGATGCGCTGTCTGCGCGCTTCGGCTTTGTCTCGGCGTTGCGCGGCCAGCCGAAATTCAACGCCTTCGAATTCGTTCGTCCCCGGATACGCATCGAACGTGATGCCGCAGGACGGCTGGACTGGAGCAATGAGGGACTTCTCAGCGAGGCGGTGCGCTCCGTTGCACCGAGCGCGACCGGTGGCCAGCAGATCGATGTCGAAATGGATGCGGACATTGGCACGGTCAACGTGGTGGACGGCCAGATCCTGTTGGTTGACGCGATCAGTGGCCGACAATTCGAGGCGCTCGGCGTCACCGCCGAGATTGACTGGCCAAGATTGTCCGCGCCGCTCTCCGGCACGGCATCCTTTACCTATGACGCCGTTCCGGTCGAGTTGAAGCTCGATACAGGCGCGCCGTTGCTCTTGATCGGGGGCCAGGACGCAAGCGTCAGCCTATCGGCCATGTTGCCCGGAATGACGGGCGCGCTCGTGGGCTCGGTGAACTTGCTGGCCGGCTTCAGCGGCACCAGCGACCTTGATCTGACCGTTACGGACATGCCGGCAGTCGTAAGGCTCGCCGGGCTCCGGCTGGCAGGCACGGAGAGCTGGAGAAGTGCGGCTCTGAAGACCCGTTTGATGAAGGCGGAAGACGAGTGGCGTCTGGAAGACCTGGAATTCGAGATCAATCAAAGTCGTGGGCAGGGATTTCTGGCCGTCCGCAAGACGCCCGGCAGCCGCCCGATGCTGGGTGGCACACTGGCGCTCGGCCACCTCGAGCTCGAGGATTTGCTGCAGGCCCTGTCGATCGGGATAGACGACCGGGCCGACGTGCGCTTGCCGAGCCTGACGCGCTGGATGGACTTCGACCTGCGGCTGTCTGCCACCACGGCTGCCCTGTCGCGGTTCGAGCTGGAAAATGTCGGCGCAAGTCTCATCGGTCGCGGAGACGAAATGAAGCTCGTGATCGCCGACAGCGACTTCCTCGGTGGTTCGCTCAGTGCTCGCATCAGCGGCAGCGGTGATGGCTTCAGCCAGGGAGCCGATCTGGCGGTGATGATCAGCGACGCCCGGCTCGGCGATCTGGCCAAGGGTCTCGCCCTGGAAGGACCGGTTGTCACCGGGATAGGCTCCGTCGACCTGAATGCCAAGCTGGCCGGCGCCGGCTGGCGCCGCAACATCGAAACCATGTCGGGAACGCTGCGTGTCTCGGCCAATGGTGGGCAACTGGAAGGCTTCGATGTCGACGGCGTCCGACGCCTCGCCCTGAACCGCGCCTATTTTCAGCTGAGCGCGGCCGGCACCGGCAGGCTCGAATTCGACCGGTTCGACATGACCGCGCATTTTGGCGCAGGATCGGCGGAAATCGAAAGAAGCCTGTTCGTCGGATCCGATCAGTCGTTGTCTCTCTCGGGTCTCATTCCCTATAGCCGCGAAGCTCTGGCTCTGGTCGGCGAACTCACGCCATCGGTGACGGACACCACCTCCGACACATTGCGCTTCTTTATAGGCGGTGGCTTCGCAGACCCTGTCATCTCGCCAATCCTGCCACCCCGGGGTATTGGCCCATAAAGAACCGGGGTCGGTCAGAGCGGGATGGTTCCCTTCGCTCCACCACACGCTAATATGCATCGAATCGGAAAACGTCTGGGGCGCGGACGATGCAGGGATTTCTCTCGGGCTTGATCAAGATGGCACTGGCCTCGCTGATTGCGGGCACGCTCCTATCCTTCTTCGGACTGACCCCGCGCGCGGTTCTTGACGGGTTCGGGGTGACCGCACAGGACCTTCAGGATGGACTTGTCGCCGCGTTCGCCTGGTCCGCCCCGCGCATGCTGATGGGTGCGGTTGTGATCATCCCGCTCTGGTTCTTGACCTACATGCTGCTGCCGCCCCGCGGATAGCGAGACGGCCCCGGTCTTGCGCCATGCGGTTCAGGCCGGAGCCCCGCGCACCGCATCATGCTCGTCCCGCTGGCGCTGCAATTCGCGCTGCTTGGTGCCGATCGAGGCGATGATGACCCCGATCGTCACAATCCCGATCAGGATGGTGCACACGGCGTTGATCTCAGGCGTGACGCCGAGCCGGACCTGCGAATAGATCTTGATCGGCAGCGTCGTCGCACCCGGCCCGGTGGTGAAGCTCGCGATCACGAGATCGTCCAGCGACAGGGTGAAGGCCAGCATCCAGCCGGAGATGACGGCCGGCAGGATGAGCGGAAGGGTGATTTTGAAGAAGGTCTTGACCGGCGGGCAGCCGAGATCGTGGGCGGCTTCCTCCAGACTGGTGTCGAAGGTCAGGAGCCGCGACTGCACGACGATTGCCACGTAACACATCGTGAAGGTCGTATGGGCGATCACCACCGTCAACAGACCGCGATCGACACCGACGGCCACGAAAAACAGCAGCAGCGACAGGCCCGTGATCACTTCCGGCATGACGAGCGGGGCATAGACCATGCCGGAAAACAGCAGCCGTCCGGGAAAACGGCCATAGCGCACGAGCGCCAATGCCGTCAGCGTTCCGAGCACCGTGCCGAGCGTGGCGCTCAGGAGCCCGACCCTAAGCGTGACCCAGGCCGCACTCATCAGACCCTCGTTGCGCCACATCTCGCCATACCATTTCAGCGAGAAGCCGCCCCAGACCGTCACCAGTTTGGAATCGTTGAACGAGTAGATCACTAGGATCAGGATCGGGATGTAGAGGAAGGCGAAACCGATCGTCAGGATCGTCGCGTCGAATTTGCCAGGTTTCATCGGTCGACCCTCACACTTTCTGCTGCTGGTTCTGGAAGATCGCGATCGGCACGACCAGAAGCAGGAGGAGGAGAACGGCGACGGCAGACGCGAGCGGCCAGTCGCGATTGCCGAAGAATTCGGTCCATAGCGTCTTGCCGATCATCAGGGTTTGGGCTCCGCCGAGCAGGTCGGGAATGACGAATTCGCCGGTGATCGGGATGAAGCAGATCATCGCGCCGGCGATGACGCCGGGAATGGAGAGCGGAAAGGTGATCTTCCAGAACGCCTTCCACGGCGGGCAGCCGAGGTCGCTGGCAGCCTCCAGCAGCGTACCGTCCATCTTCTCCAGTGCCGAGTAGAGCGGCAGCACCATGAAGGGCAGATAGGAATAGACGATGCCGATGAAGACGGCGATTTCGGTGCGGTAGATCTGCACCTGGTTGCCTTCGTCCATCAGGCCGAGCGACTGCAGGAGCACCGTCAGCAGGCCTTCAGGTTTCAGAATGCCGATCCAGGCATAGACGCGGATCAGGAACGAAGTCCAAAACGGCAGGATGACCAACATCACCAGCGTCGGGCGAATGGTCACCGAGGCGCGTGCCATGGCAAGTGCCATGGGATAGCCGATCAGGAGCAAGAGGAAGGTCGAGATCAGCGCGATGCGCAGCGACGACACATAGGCGTTGAAATAGAGCGGGTCTTCCGTGAGGAAGAGGTAGTTCTCGAAATCGAGCTGACTGATGAAATCGCCGATCGCCGCAAGCCCTTCGAGCACGGGCACATAGGGCGGCATGGCGATCGCCGTGTCCGACAGCGAGATCTTCACGATGATCAGGAAGGGCGCGACGAAGAACAGCACCATCCATAGATAGGGGATAAGCACGACCAGCCAGCGGGCGGGTCCGGATTTGGTGGCGGCGGCGACGGGTTCGGCCATGTCGCCCTCCTCAGCGTGTCAAGACGAGGCCGGCGTCAGCCGGCCACGAGAGCCACACGATGTCACCGAAGGTGATCGGCCGGTCGACGAGGCGGGACACGTTCGCCTGAGCCGCCCGGAACATGCGCCCGTCGTCCAGCTTGACGATGAAGATCGAGAAGTCGCCGAGATAACCGATGTCCCAGACCTCGCCATGCAGCGCATTGGCCTCAACCGCGTCCGGTTTGGTCTGAGAAATCCGCACCTTTTCCGGACGGATGGCAAAGGCGACACTGTCGCCCGCATTGGCCGCGCAGGTCTGGTCGACGACGATCGTGACGCCGTCGCAATCCACCTTGACCAGCTCGCCGGAGGCGTTGGATTCCTTTGAGGAGACCTTGCCTTCGAGAATGTTGATGTCGCCGATGAAATCGGCGACATAACGCGAATTCGGCGCCTCGTAGATCTCGGCCGGTGTCGCCACCTGCACGAGAATGCCCTTGTCCATAACGGCGATCCGGTCGGAGACGGTCATCGCCTCTTCCTGGTCGTGGGTGACTATCAGGAAGGTCAGGCCGAGTTTGGTCTGAATATCCATCAGCTCGAACTGCGTTTCTTCACGCAGTTTGCGGTCGAGCGCGCCGAGCGGTTCGTCGAGCAGCAGCACCTTGGGGCGCTTGGCGAGCGAGCGCGCCAGCGCCACGCGCTGGCGCTGGCCACCCGAGAGCTGGTTCGGCTTGCGCTTGGCGAAGGTGTCGAGCTTCACGAGCTTCAGCATCTCCTGGACCCGCGCCTCGATCTCGCTCTTCGGCAGGTTGTCCTGCTCGAGCCCGAAAGCGATGTTCTTCTCCACTGTCATGTGAGGGAAGAGCGCATAGGATTGGAACATCATGTTGGTCGGCCGCTTATAGGGCGGCGTGCCCGCCAGATCCTTGCCCTGCAGCAGAATGCGGCCGGAGGTCGGTTCTTCGAAACCCGCCAGCATGCGCATCAGCGTCGTCTTGCCACAGCCGGAGGGGCCGAGCAGCGAGAAGAACTCGCGCTCGTAGATATCGAGCGTCAGATTGTCGACGGCGACGAAGTCGCCGAAGCGCTTGGTCACGTTTTCAAACCGAATGAACGGGACCGCGTCCGCTTCGGTCCAAGGAGAAAATTTGCGTTTTACAGGCCCCAGTGACTTCGCCATTACCCGACCCCAGCCGTGATGTGTTTATTGACCCCAGATACGAAGAAAAACGCCGGACGCTTGCGGCGCCCGGCGGTTTGTATCGACCGTCAGCTGCCGGTCTTGATCTGTGTCCAGACCCGGTTCAGGACACGCTGTTCCCTCGGGCCGTAAGGCGAAATCGTGAAGAGTTTCGCCATCACGTCTTCCGGCGGGTAGACGGCCGGATTGTCCTTGACGGCTGGGTCGAGCAGAGCCTGCGAGGCGAGGTTGCCATTGGCATATTGGACATAGTTCGAAGCCTTGGCGATGGCCTCGGGCTTCATCATGAAGTTGATGAACTCATGCGCCTCGGCAAGGTTCTTGGCATCTGCCGGGATCGCCATGTTGTCGAACCACATATAGGTGCCTTCCTTCGGGATCACGTAGTTGATCTCGACGCCGTTCTTGGCTTCTTCCGCACGCGCCTTGGCCTGCAGGATGTCACCCGACCAGCCGATCGTCACGCAGACGTCGCCATTGGCGAGATCGTCGATATAGGCCGAAGAGTTGAAGGTGCGCACGGACGGCCGGATCTTCGAATAGACCTCGCCGCCGGCTTCGAGATCGGCGGTTTCCTTGCTGTTCGGGTCCTTGCCGGCATAGTTCATCGCGATCGCGAAGGTCTCGTCGGAAGCGTCGAGAATGTTGATGCCGCAACCGGCCAGCTTCTCGGCATTCTCAGGCTTGAAGATCGCGTCCCAGCTGTCGATCTTGACGTCTGCGCCCAGCGCCTCCTTCACCTTGGCGACGTTGTAGCCGATGCCCGTGGTGCCCCACATGTAGTTGACGGCATATTCATTGCCGGGATCGTACTTGGCCAAACGTTCCGACACCATCGGCCAGAGGTTCGACATGTTCGGCAGCTTCGACTTGTCGAGTTTCTGGAAGACGCCGGCCTGGATCTGGCGGGCGAGGAAGGGAGCGGTCGGGACGACAACGTCGTAACCGGAGCCGCCGGCCAGAAGTTTGGTCTCCAGCAGTTCGTTCGAATCGAACACGTCATAGACGACCTTGATGCCGGTTTCCTTGGTGAAATCTGCAAGCACCGACTCGTCGATATAATCCGACCAGTTGTAGATATTCACGACACGTTCCTGCGCCTGCACGACGGTGGCGGTGAAGAGTGTCGCCAGGGCAACCGAGGTGGTTCGAATGAAAAGAGCCTTCATTTTTTCTCCTGTTGCAGCACTGAATCCGGAGTTCCAGGCTGCCGTTCCCGTTGTTTTTTAAGAGACTAGAAAGGAATTCGTCGGGCGACAAGCAAAATTCTTCGCAGTCGCGAAAGCTGCGAGAGCCCGGCGGCGGCGTCGCTACGTCATTGAAAATCGAAAGCGGAAAGGCCCGTCACCATTTCGTCGAGGCCGAGCGGGCGCGTCAGCGGTGGCTCGGCCCGTGCCAGACAGCCGGACCGTTCGCAAAGCCGGCAGGCGGCGCCAACCGCGATCGGCGCGACACTTCGGTCGGGCAGGGCGCTGGCATAAGCCACCTCGTCACGGCTGGCGATATCGCAGCCGATCAGGATCGCCGTGCGCCGTATGCGCTCGCCAAACCCCGCCTGCGGTCCCTCCAGCGTCCGCGACATCGTCAGGAAGCCGGCACCGTCAGGCATTTCCACCTGCTCGACGAGCACCTGGCCAGGCTGGGCGAAGGCCGCATGCACATTGAGCTTGGGACAGCCGCCGCCAAATTTCGCATGCGGATATCCGAGTGCGCCGGACCGGCGGAACCGGTTCCCGGCATTGTCCACCTCCATCATGAAGAAGGGCAGTCCGGCAGCGCCCGGCCTCTGCAGCATGGTGAGGCGGTTCGCCGCCTGCTCGAAGGACACATTGAAGCGGGCCCTGAGGATGTCAATGTCGTAGCGCGCCCGGACCGCGGCCGAGAGGAACGCGCCATAGGGCATGATCAGCGCATGGGCGCCGTAGCGTGCCAGCTCAAAACGACCGAGCCGCCGCGCCTCGGCCGAACTCAGGGCCAGCGCATCCAGCTCCGTTTGCAGAGCCTCGCCCAGCGCCAGCAGCGCCACCTCCATCGCCACCTCGCGCAACTGGTCGAAGGACGACAGCCGCTCCGACAGGAAGAGCCGCATCGAATGCCGATCATAGCGTCGCCGGAGCGACGGCATCGTCTGCACGGGCAGGGCCCTGACCACGATGCCATGAGTGCTGCGCAGCCAGGCCTTGAGCGCCACGGCGAGATCGTCGCCAGCCGAAAGGCCGAGGGCCGCATGAAAACCCTCCGCCGCCTCGTCCAGCCGGCCGAAGTAATTGGGTCGCCGCTCGAAAGCCTCGCGCACCTCGTCGATCGGCAGCCGCGCACCGGACAGCGAGGTCTCGTGGCCCTCACGGGCGAGAAGATCGGCGAGATCCGAAAGCCTTGCTGCCTGTTCGCGATAGGCACGGTAGAGCTTGACGATGCCGCTCGCCGCATTGGGGGCGGCCTCCGCCACCTCGATCAGCTCCTGGTCGCCGGGCAGTTCGCCCGAGAGCAGAGGATCGGCAAAGACTTCGCGCAACTGGCTGGTCGTGCCACCCGCTTCCCCCTGCAGCTCGTCCAGATCCACCTTGTAGACGGAAGACAGCTTCAGCAGCAGTTGCACCGTGAGCGGTCTTTGATTGCGTTCGATCAGGTTGAGATAGGAGGGGGAAATATCCAGCGCCTCGGCCATCGCCGTCTGGGTCAGGCCCAGCCCGTTGCGGATGCGTCGCACGCGCGGTCCGGCGAAGATCTTGCGCTCTGCCATATCAGGTCCTTTACAAGCTGTGACAGCTTTCATCCGTCTTGGAGGATTTACTAGATTTACAAATTTACTGGAAGCGGTTGTCAAAGGCAAGACAGCCTAACCTCTTTCATCCTGTTGTTTTATCGAATGTTATAGCGGTTTTCCGCAGTGCGGTGTAAATTCAGTCACATCGAAATCGTGTTGGGACAGGGAAGAAATCGCCCCAATACGCAGCTTGCCGACAACAGGGAGACTGGCATGACCGATTTTTACAATCTCGTTTCGAACGCACCTCAGGGCCGTTACGATGGCATTGAACGCCCGTACACGGCAGAGGACGTCAAGCGTCTGCGCGGCTCGGTCCAGATCCGTCACACCCTGGCCGAAATGGGCGCAAACCGCCTCTGGCAGCTGATCAACGAAGAACCCTTCGTCAATGCGCTGGGTGCACTCTCCGGCAATCAGGCCATGCAGATGGTCCGCGCCGGCCTGAAGGCGATCTACCTCTCCGGCTGGCAGGTTGCCGCCGACGCCAACACCGCCTCGTCCATGTATCCGGACCAGTCGCTCTATCCGGCCAATGCCGCCCCGGAGCTTGCCAAGCGCATCAACAAGACGCTGCAGCGCGCCGATCAGATCGAGACGCAGGAAGGCAAGGGCCTCTCTGTCGACACCTGGTTCGACCCGATCGTCGCCGACGCCGAAGCCGGCTTTGGTGGCCCGCTCAACGCCTTCGAGATCATGAAGTCCTTCATCGAGGCGGGTGCTGCCGGCGTACACTTCGAGGACCAGCTCGCCTCGGAAAAGAAGTGCGGCCATCTCGGCGGCAAGGTCCTGATCCCGACCGCCGCCCATATCCGCAACCTGACGGCCGCCCGTCTCGCCGCCGACGTCATGGGTACGCCCACGCTCATCGTCGCCCGCACGGACGCCGAAGCTGCCAAGCTTCTGACATCAGACATCGACGAGCGCGACCAGCCGTTCGTCGACTACGATGCCGGCCGCACCGCTGAAGGCTTCTACCAGGTCAAGAACGGCATCGAGCCCTGCATCGCCCGTGCGATTGCCTACGCCCCGTATTGCGACATGATCTGGATGGAGACTGGCAAGCCGGATCTCGAACAGGCCCGCAGGTTCGCCGAAGCCGTGCACAAGGTCCATCCCGGCAAGAAGCTCGCCTACAACTGCTCGCCCTCTTTCAACTGGAAGAAAAACCTCGACGACGCGACGATCGCCAAGTTCCAGAAGGAACTCGGTGCCATGGGCTACAAGTTCCAGTTCATCACGCTCGCCGGTTTCCACCAGCTGAACTTCGGCATGTTCGAACTGGCCCGTGGTTACAAGGATCGCCAGATGGCAGCCTATTCGGAGCTGCAGGAGGCGGAATTCGCAGCCGAGGTCAACGGTTACACCGCGACCAAGCACCAGCGCGAAGTCGGCACCGGTTACTTCGACGCCGTCTCGATGGCGATCACGGGCGGCCAGTCTTCGACCACGGCGATGAAGGAATCGACCGAACACGAACAGTTCCGCCCGGCGGCGGAGTAAGAAAAGCACCCTCCCCTTGAGGGGGATGGTCGGCACGCAGTGCCGGGGTGGGGTGATCTTCGCAAGGTTCACCCCCACCCGCAGCTACGCTCAAGACCTCCCCCCTCAAGGGGAGGTGTTTCAAAAACCCCTGACATCAAGAGGAGAAATGCCATGACACCCCAGACCCGAGTCAAAGAACGCGCCGAAGAACAGTCGTCGGCGATGAGCACCGACCAGCAGGCCACGATCCGCATGCTGGCCAACGACCTGCATCGCCTCAACCATTCGATCATGAAGGCCGTCGATGCCGGCGTCTCCGTCGAGCTCGTGCGCTCGGCCCGTCATCATGGAGGTGATGGCAACTGGGGGGATCTTCTCATTCCGGTCATCTTGACCCAGGGCAGCCACGCGGCCTGATCTGACGACCCATTCCCCGTCCGGACCTCACCTCCGGATGGGACACCGCACAGGGATCACCTCGGGGAGGAGGTTAGATCGCTGTGCGGATTTTTGTATTCGAAGGCTGCGGGGCCGCAGCCGACGTCGAAACCGTGCTGATCTCAGATGCGCGTAACGTCCTTCACCCAGCCATGCGGATCGGCCACCGTGCCGCGCTGGATGCCGGTGAGCTGGTTGCGCAGCTTTTCGGTCTCGAAGCCCGTCCCCGCATTGCCGATGACGAATTCGCCAGCCGGATGACGCACAGTCCCGATGGCTGCAACCACCGCAGCCGTGCCGCAGGCAAAGGCCTCGCGCAACTTGCCGCTCTTGGCGTCGGTCATCCACTCGTCGAAGGAATAGGGCCGTTCGATCACGGTCAACCCGTTGTCCCCTGCGAGCTTAATGATCGAGTTGCGCGTGATGCCGGGTAGGATGGTGCCTGACAAAGGCGGGGTAACGATCGTGCCGTCATCCATGACGAAGAAGACGTTCATGCCGCCCAGTTCTTCGATCCACTTGTGTTCGGCAGCGTCAAGGAAGACGACCTGGTCGCAACCACGGCTCGAGGCTTCCTTCTGGGCCAGCAGGCTTGCCGCGTAATTGCCACCGCACTTGGCAGCACCCGTGCCGCCGGCGGCAGCGCGCGTGTAATGTTCGCTGACCCACAGCGTCACCGGCTTGCTGCCGCCCTTGAAATAGGGGCCGACCGGCGAGGCGATGACGCTGAAGATGTATTCGCGCGACGGGCGAACGCCGAGGAAGGTTTCACTGGCAAACATGAAGGGGCGCAGATAGAGGCTGCCTTCACCTTCCGGCACCCACTTGGCGTCGATCTTTACCAATTCCTCGACTGCCCTCAGGAACAGTTCCTCCGGAATTTCCGGCATCGCCATGCGCTCGGCGGAACGGTTGAAGCGGCGGGCATTCTCTTCGGGGCGGAACAGCGTGATACGGCCATCCGCTCCCTTGTAGGCCTTCATACCCACAAAGATCTCCTGGGCGTAATGCAACACGCTTGCGGCCGGATCGATCTGGAACGGTCCGCGCGCCTTCACTTCGGCCGTATGCCAGCCCTTGTCGGCATGCCATTGCACCACCACCATGTGGTCGGTGAACAGCGTTCCGAAACCGAGATTTTCGAAAGCCTTCAGCCGATCGGCTTCGGGCATGGGAGAGGCATTCGGGACGATGGAAAAGTCGAGCTCTGCGGTATTCGTGGTCATGAGAAGCCTATGCCTGGATGTTCACGGTTTCGCGGGCCGGATCACGGAAGTCTCAAAGATCGGCCGATGCCGTGGTTTGTGCGGTTCTGCGCCCGTTTGTCAACTGAAACTGTACGAACGCATTGCAGCAAAGCCCCTGCGCCACAGTGGCTGTAGCCGCTCGGACCGGGAATTGTCAGCCGGTTAGCCACCCGAACAGAAACCACACGCCGGCAAGCGCAATGGCCGCGCCGAGCGCCTGCACCAGTTTGCCCTTTGCGATCGGCTTCAGCCCTGCCCCGATGCCGATCCCGACCACATGGATGACGCCCGTCGACACGACGAAGCCGACGGTGAAGGCTGCCGGATCACTGGCGCGCGGCGCCAGCACCCCGTGCGGGATGCCATGCAGGATCGCGAAAGCCGAGATCAGTGCGAGTGCCACCCATTCCGGCGCCTTCCACGCGGCAGCGATGGCGGCCCCAAGCGCCAGGACCGAGATCGCAATCCCCGCCTGGACGATGCCCGAGGGCAGGATCTCCAGCATGCCGGCGACACCGCCGATGCACATGACCAGCGGGAAGGTGGCGGGCAATGTCCAGACCGAGCGTCCGCCCATCTGTGCACCCCAGAGCCCGACGGCCAGCATGGCGAGGAAATGGTCCGGTCCGGCCAGCGGGTGACCAAAGCCGGAGCCGAATCCGCCGAGCGGTCCGTCCATCACATGGGCCTGAGCAAGAGATGGGCAAAGGAGAAGGACGAGGGCGAGGGCGAGGCCGGTAGGCGCGAACTGAAACCGAGGCCAGATCGCAAAATTCGAAACGCTGCGCATCATCTTGGCTCCCATGTCGCTCTTCGATCGCCGCAAGCCCGAAGTGATGCCGGCGTCCGCTACTCCCCGTCTACAATTTCGCGCGATTCGGATATAGTCGTATCGGATCGGGTTGGCGCGGTTGACGATATCATCGCGATTTTGCCGCAAATCTGGTTTCAGCCTGCCGCCATTGATTTCTGGAGATCGAAATGCCGTCGAAACGCCTCCTTGCGCACCTCGCTGTCGCTCTGGCCATTTTCACGATACCGACGATGGCTGACGCCCATATCCTGTCGGGCGAGGGCGGCGGTTTCCTGCATGGCTTCGAACATCCGCTTTCGGGCCTCGATCACATGCTGGCCATGTTCTGCGTCGGTCTCTGGGGCGCGCAGATGGGTGGACGTTCGGTCTGGAGCCTGCCGATCGCCTTTCCGCTGATCATGGTGGCCGGCGGCATTATGGGCATTGCGGGCATCCCGCTGCCGGCCGTCGAAAGCGGCATTGCGCTCTCCATCATCGTATTGGGTGCTGCCATCGCCTGCCTCTGGCGTCCGCCGGAATGGCTGGCTCTCGCCGTCATCGGCATCTTCGCCATCTTCCATGGTTACGCCCACGGCGCGGAACTCCCCAACGCCACCGATCCCGCCGACTACGCCTTCGGTTTCGTCGTTGCGACGGGCCTCATTCATCTCGCCGGCATTGCCGTCGGCCTCGGCTTCCAGCGGCTGCATGGCGGCCAGTTCGCCCGCGCACTCGGCGGGCTGATCGGTCTCGGCGGCGTCTACTTCCTCGTCGCCTGATGGCGTTCGCGCCATCTCGCCTTCTGTCGCTCCTGCCGCTCGGGATCGGTGGCATCGTGGCTGCAGTGCTTCTCAAAGGGGAATCCGCAGGCGGCGTGTCGGCCTTTTCCGGCAT
>JARXAQ010000304.1 GCA_029865825.1 Rhizobium sp. | reverse complement strand
AGAAGATTTGCACGCATTTATCTCCGCAAGGAACCAGCGGCGGATGGTGTCATCGGCGTGCCCGTTGCCTGCGTTACCGATCTTGATGTCATGCCAAATTGCGCTCCTGAAATAATCGGAAAGGTGAAACCGGGGGATGCGTGGCCGCTTACCAAAGATCGGAGATGGCGCGCGCTTAAGGATTTCACGACCCCTCAGCTCGCGGAGAAAAAGGCAGGTATTAAGGGGAAAGCGTCCGAGCAGAACGTCGAGACGTTTGTCGCCGATCACTGGACGTTGGAGTATGACCTAGCCTATTGCGGGCTAGCAAAAGAGGTCTGGGTTGCGGCATCGCTTGCAGAGGACGATGAGAAAATCAACGCCGGCAAGATTAAATCTCGTGATGTGATCCGCGCTGCATTGAAATCCTTCGTAGCACTTGAGGCTACGGCCGCGACACCAGAAGAACTTTCCACCCGGGTATATGGCTTGGTTCTCGATGTTTCGAAGCCAACTGTTGCCCAATATCTTGCTGCTCTCTTGGAACAGCGTCGATCAAGCCGAACGCCGGGCGGCCTGGTGTCTGTTTTGCCCCCATACATCGTCAGTGCCATCATGCATGTAACAGCCACCCCGGCGCGGCCCCTCCGGCCGGGGCAGGCGTAGGTGCCTAGTTATCCTGTCTTCACGCTTCCTGTCATTGACGATAGCGACATAGCATGGGTGTGTGATCTTCTTGGTTTGCCGGCGGAGGCATTTGCAGGCACCGATGGCACAGACCCACGACTTCCGGTTCTGAAATCAACTGAAAGCATCGATATAGAAGCTTGTCCCGGCAGCGGGAAGACCACCTTACTCGTCGCCAAATTAGCAATTCTCGCGAAAAAATGGACTGATCCACGGCGAGGAATTTGCGTTCTTTCGCACACAAACGTGGCTCGCCGCGAAATAGAGACACAGCTTGGAAACACTGCCGCTGGGCAACGCCTTCTCAGTTATCCGCATTATGTCGGCACCATCCACGGTTTCGTGAATGAGTTCCTTGCCATCCCTTTGTTGCGATCACAGGGAATTCCAGTTCGCGCGATCGACGACCACTTATGCGAAACCCATCGCAGACGGTTGCTGAAAACGCAGCAGTTCAGCGCGCTGGCGAACGCCATAAACCCAAAAGAAGCTGCCAATGATCGCATCAATATTGTAGGAAACTGGCGCGTTGCCACTGAGGGGTTTGCGGTTCTTCGCAATGGAGTGCCGGAGTTCAAAGACCAGACGAAACCCGCCGCCAAGCAACTTGTCGCTCTTGCCCGAAAATGCGCACAGGACGGCTATCATTGCTACGATGAGATGTTCATGTGGGCCCATGACCTGCTCGATCGCTACCCGGAGACAGTTGAGGCCCTTCGCTTGCGGTTTCCCGCGGTATTCATTGATGAGGTGCAAGACAACAGCGAACTGCAGTCCGGCATTCTTCATCGGATTTTTGTGGCGGGGCCGTCAGGCGCCGCCATTCGTCAGCGATACGGAGACTCCAATCAGGCAATCTACGGCAATGCAAATGGGGCAGGCGCAACGACCGACACTTTCCCGCATGCTGCCATCTGCAGGGCCATTCCCAATAGCCACCGCTTTGGCCAGGAAATTGCTTCCTTGGCGGACCCGCTTGGGCTTGTACCTCACGGCCTTATCGGCTTAGGCCCGAAAAACCTCAAGGTTGGTTCTGACACAAGCGGCAAGCACACCGTGTTTTTGTTTGATGATGCTACAGTCAATCACGTCATCGAATCCTATGCACGCTATTTGCGCGAGATCTTCACCCCCACGGAGTTGAGGGACGGAGTGTTCACGGCTGTAGCTGCGGTGCATAGACCCGGTGAAAAGGACGACAATATACCGCGGCACGTTGGAAAATATTGGCCTGACTACGATCCGGCCCTGACTGCCGCCGAGCCGAAACCAGAAACGCTGCAGCAATATTTTTTCGCAGGTGCCAAGTCAGCGGCGGAGCGCGGAGAAACGCATTTCGTCACGGAGAAAATCGCCGAAGGCATTTTCAGGCTTGCGCAGATGACAGATCCGCTGACGTCTGTCGCGGGAAAGCGAAAGCATAGGCAAATGGCCGCGTTGCTGGTGGACAATCAAGAGGCGCGTGCACTTTACTTTCTGATAGTCACGCGTGTTGCCGTCGATCGCCAGGCGCTTATCAAGGAATTTTGGGATGGTACCTGCAAGCCCGCATTTGCGGAAATCGTTAGGTGTCTGACCGGGAAGGTTCCTGCTGGTACTGCTGCTGAGGCCTTTCTTGCGTGGGATGATGGGCCTGCGGTGATTGCCGGCGCTCCGGCTATCGAAAGGGATAACATCTACCGGTATCCTGCCGCGGCGCCTGAAGTCAGCGTACGAGTAGGATCCATTCACTCGGTCAAAGGAGAAACTCACACCGCGACGCTGGTGTTGGAGAGTTTCCGTCATAAACATCATCTTGCGAGCCTCAAACCATGGCTGACAGGTGCCAAGACAGGCCAAGGCAAAGAGGGAGTGGAGAACCTCAAACGCCTGAAACAGCACTACGTTGCGATGACACGCCCGACACATCTCCTTTGCCTGGCTCTGCGTGAGGACGCGATCACTGCCGCTGAGTTGACGTTGCTGAAAGCCAGGGGATGGCGCCTCGCGCGGGTTCAGGCCGGAGGATATGAGTGGATTGAATAAAGGCGCTGACCGATCTGCGACGGCGCCTCAGAAAACCGCCGTCCAGCAAGTCTGAAGACCCAAGCACCGTGTGTCGCTTGACAATGCCGCAGTGCTAAAATGCATCGCTTATGACAGGCAGTGTATGACAGCCGCTGTTTTTCGCCTCTCATGCGGCTGCCACAAGGTGTTGTTATTTAACGTGAAATTTTCTGTTTTCGACAACAACGAATTTATCGAGCCGCGAAAGTGAAGATGTTATAAATAGCGCAGTGTGACATGGAGGCTTTTTTGGCTATGGAATCCATCTCTGCGCTTCTGCGGCGCGTCGGCCCATCGCTTTCGACAGAATTGATCGCCGAGATGGCAAAAGACGGCGTCTCGCTTGCCTCTGCCCGGCAGCGCATTGCGCGCGCAGGTACGGATGTCGTCCGGCTGGCCGGCCTCAGGTTCCCGCACAATGCCCGTTTCCTCTACCTTTCCGAGCAGTTTGGTGATCAAGCGTATTGGCGTGCGGTTGAGCGTGTTTTTAAGAATCATGGCAAGGCGTATTGGAGCGCGATGGCCGGACTAAAGGCGCGCGGTGGCTGTTTTCCGCGGAAATACTTTGCTGGTGTCTGCGGCAGTCCCGCCGCACGGGTAAGGCAGCTTTCGCCGGAGCGCATATTGGAGCGGCTTTCCTCGATCCATATGCTGGAGGAACTAATCGACCCCGACACCGGTCAGCCATTCGTGCAGTTTAAACCCTATGTCTATGGGCGCGACGAGATCGCAAAAGTCCGCGCAAGGCTGGTCGCTGAAAATGTCGTGCTCCACGGCATGAAGGAATGGTGCCGCCGGACGGGCTTCGGCAGCTTCGACAGGGTACGCATTCGCGACGATGAAACACCGCCCGTGGTCTCGTCTATCACTTGGGATATGTCGGCGCCGTGTTATGCGCGCCCATTGGTCAAAGCATCTGCCTCAGGCCTCAAGCCTGGGTTCGTGGTCTGCGACGTTAATCTTCGGGGTGTTCTTGACGAGGATGCCGTTACGACTTTTGTGCGCAAGCATGATCTGGCTTCAGCGCCAGTGAATGTCGCTCCCATCATGCCCTTCCTCATCGCAGACGGTTTCACGACAGCCGGGTTTAGGATGGCGAAGAGCAAAGGTGTCTTGGCGACCACGACGGCACATCTTTTTGGCGGCGATGTAGCCAAGGCACTTAGGGACTTGATCAGCCTCCTTTCGGACACTGGGAAGACAGCGTCGGTTAATCCCGAGCATGTGGAGCGCGTTCTCTCGAACCTGACCAGAATCGAGGGCGCGGCAAATAACCTACGCGGTGCCTTGTTTGAGATCGTTGTCGGCTCCTTGGTGAAGGATGTGGAAGGGGGTTATCTGCGCGCCGGTGAAAAATGGACAGACTTCGGTTCGGGACGCTCGGCCGAGATTGATGTGCTCCTTGACCGCCCCGATGATAAAGGTGTCCTGATTATTGAATGCAAGTCGAAGATCCCCGGCAGCAGGGTCAACCTTGAAGAAGTTCAGAGATGGCACGGTGACCGGGTCCCGCTGCTCCATAGCATCATCCGCACGGATAGCCGTTTCTACAACAAGCCGTTGAGTTTTGAGCTCTGGACCAACGGCCCTATCGCAGTCGACGCGCTGGCTTGGTTGCGCGAGCAGCCTATACGAAGCGATCTCAGCCTTGCGTGGAGAGATGGCACGGAAATGAAAACGTACACAGACAGGGCTGCAAATACCGCCATCCGCAAAGCGCTGAATGAACACTACTTCCGGCATCCTCTGGCGAAGATTGATGGCGCTACACGCCGGGCGGCTCAACAAACAACATCGGCCATAAATGCATGAGGGGAGCTTTAATGAAGACCGTCGGCCAAGAGAATTGGTATTTCCGGATAAGCAACTCGTCGCAATTGGAGAGGCTGCTAGGCACCGATAAGCCTGATACCATCCTGGAATTCCCGAGTGCCGGCGATCTCGTCCGACATCTCGGGGATGACCATAATGATGAGTATATGCGTCTGCACTTGCCGATTGACGAACGTCTTGACGCAGATTCTGTCGCGAAAGAGTGGGCCCGTCAACGAACGCCATTAAAAGACCTCAAGCATTTCCCGCGTTATCGGCGCAACGAATTTGACCGATATCATGTCTCTGCCCGTGCGGTTTCTACCGGCACTGCGGATGTATCTCAAACCACCATGGTAAGTGGACTTGACGGAGAAATTGAGAATTCTCGAGTCCTCGTTCCTGCTGGACAGGTTCTGTTTCATGGCCGCGCAGATGACGACTTGATCGCCCTTCAACCGTACCCGACATACATATCCTCATCCCTTCACCCAATCATCGCGCGCAACAGCGCCTTCAGGAGGGCAGGAGATGGGAATAAGAATGGTCAACCACGTGTATTTGTCCTGACTCTGAAAGTTCCGTTGCCGGCATTATGGGGGCAGGTAGGAAAATCTTGCGAATACGAGCTTTTGCTTCCCCGAAATGTTTTCGTCGAAGAGCGCACGCGTTATTCCGGTACAAAATATGAGACGATTTTCGCGGATGTGACTGCCCGGAAGTAAGCTCTGAATTGGCATCAACGCTGTTTATGTGACGATATGGCTGTACGAACCTTATATTTCGATGAATCAGGATTTACCGGATACAACTTACTCGACCCGTCGCAGCCCATTTTTGCGATTGCAAGTGCTGGCATTGCAGAAGACCAGGCCCGTGAGATCCTTCGTGACTCTTTCCCTCGCTATCGAGGTGCGGAGTTTAAGTTCTCCAACATCTGGGGTTCAAACAATCGGGGTGGATTGCTTAGGTTCGCCGCCCACATGGAAAGTCTACAGGATCTGGTCTTTATCTACATGGCGGACAAGCGGTTCGCTGTGCTGACCAAGATCGTGGACTTTCTCATAGAACCGTACGTTACGGATGGGGGATATGATTTTTACGCAGATGGGTTTTGCTGGAAATATGCGAACTACATTTACTTCGGGTTGACGCAGTTCGCGCCGCCGGAACTGATAGATGCGCTGCTGCGCCACTATCAGACTTTCAGCCGCAACCCGACACGCGATGGTCTTGCGACTTTGCAAGCACGCCTCGGCATGATGGCCGCGAGCACGGAGGACCGTGTTAAGAGCTTTGTTGAACAGATGGCACTCGGTGCAGCGTTGTTTGAGCGCTACCACAGCCTAGAAAATTTCCATGGATCGGATGAGTTACAGACAACTACAATGCTGGCGATCGTATCGCACTGGCGTCAGCGCTATCCTGAAGACTTCGCCGTCATCCATGATTATTCATCAAACTTCCTCAGAAGCCGCGAAATGTGGAAAAAGATCACTAGTGCGAACGTTCCGCCTCAACTCCATCGCAGCGGTGATGGTAGTTTCGTCGAATATCCTCTGCGTGTGATTTCAACTACGCCGATGGATTCGAAGGATAGCCCGTCTATTCAGTTTTGTGATTTGTTGGCGGGCCTTGCGACCAAGCACTTCAGCCCGCGCACGGAAGGGGACGACCGGGTCTTTATGGATCAAGTGATTGAGGCCGGCCTCAAGCATATCACCTATAACGGGATACGGCCGGATGTAATATTTCCGGACCAAATTCCTCCCCGCCGTCTCGATGGCCCGGATGTGGTAGATCAGATGACAGATATTATCTTCGGCCCGCACAGCCGGGATATTTAGAACATAAAACTGTTCGATGCGCTGTCAGTGAACAATATATGGAGCTATAATGTACACTGTCGTCTCCAAGAAGCCGTCAGAGTGCTCCACCCAGGAGCTTGAGCAATTCGCCAAGCGGGTCATGGCGGGCGGTGAGGTTGCTAGCGGTTTGCCTGCGCGCGTTCAGCAGGCGGTTAGCCCTGTCATGCTTTTTAGTGGCGAAGAGCTGGTCGGAACTGCTGGACTGAAGCGTCCTGAAGCAGGCTGTCAAAGCAAAGTTTTTCTTAGAGCCCGCACCGAAAAGGCGCCAGCGGATTTTCCCTTCGAGCTAGGCTGGGTTTACATCGCACCAGAACATCGGAACAGCAGAAAAGCGATGCCGCTGATTGAAGCTGCGATAAAAGCGTCAGATGGAGCCCCGATATACGCGACAGCTCGGGAGAACAATGGAGCGATGCATCATCTTTTAAAGAAGGTAGGGTTCACTCTTTCCGGAGGACCTTATGCCTCCAAGCAAAATGCCTGACAGAAGATTGTATTGTTCTTAACTGATGCGTAGCTTTTCCCGGTTCGCCGCTGCCAGCCTTCCGGCGTGATCTTTTCGCCCTAACCAACGGCACTCCGTCCGCGCTTGCCGGCGGCAGCGGTCGGGATCGAGAGGAACAGGCCACGCGCCGAGCGGATCACCACGCCCCGGTTAAAGGCATCGATGATCTTCCGCGCGCGCGACCAGACATAGGCTGCGGCCTCGGCGCTCTCGCCCACCTCGGGGAAGGTCTTTCCCCGCCATGCCCGCGACAGCCGTTCACCGATCCCGGCCGCGACGACATCTTCGCGGAGATCTTGTTTCAGGCCATCAGCAGCGTCGCGCATCCCCCACGTGACAGCGCGTTCGATATCTTTCTCGGTTTCGGCAAGCGCTTTCCCGAGATCGGGACGCTCGATGGTGAATTTCATTCGGCCTTCCCATCATTGTTCTCAAGTATTGACCAAACTGCTATAGCCTCGGTCACGGGCATGATTGGCGAGGGAGCGCTGCGATGGTTTCACGAGAGGATGACAGATACGAAGAATTACTTCGTCGAATTGCTCGTGTAGAGATTCTCGCGAGTTTAGCATTCGTTGGTTCAGATGGAGACGATGACGGCGAGACCCGCTACCTGTTGAGCCGATACTTTCGCGATTATTATAGGCGTGGCGCATCCTTCGAGAAGCAGCGCCGATTTCCTGACGACGAATTCGAGTTTCTGTTGGATCGACTCGCGCGCACGAGGCACCCTCGCTGGGAGCGTTTAGAGCGCGACTTTTCTCAGTTTCAAGGCCAGCAATCTGAACTCAACCAGGGCCTTGGAAACCAGATTGAGGACGTTCGCGGAAAGCTCAGTGAAGTCATTTCGTCCGTAGAAAGTCTTGCTCAAAAGAACGCCGATCTCAGCGCCGGCACTCACGAATGGCTTGCGATCCAATCACTCGGAATTGACGCGGCAGAGGTGAAGATTTCTAGATTCGTCCCGCTTCGCGTTTATTTGTCTGACACTCCCGGCCGAGCGATTGAAGATGTCAGCGATGCAATTAGCAAACTACTTGAGGCTTTTGATTTCGAAATCAGCGATGATTTTCCGCCTATTCGAGGTTCTTGGTTCAAAAAGTGGTTTGCGAAAACTGTAAAAGTTGCCACGCAGCCAGAAGTGATTTAGCGTCTGGAAAAAATTGAGAGAGCAGTGGAACTCAAGGGATTGGGCCAGCCTCAAGCAGATATCGATAAGAAGCAATCTGAGGCGGTAGCTCGGCTGCTCAAGGCGGTAGAGAACATCCCGAACGCGGCGATCCAAGCTGGATCAATCCTCTTGGTGAAAATAACATCCAAATCTGGTCCGGTGATACAAGTTAGGACTTTGACGCAACGCGAATTGATACATCTCGAAAACAATCAGAAAATCTTATCGTCACCCGCCGATCTCTTGGAGAAGCTCTCGGAACTTTGCCAAGCTTCCGATAGATTGAAGAATCTGGATGGCAATGAAGGGCCATCTACAAAGAAAATTTCGTCGCACCGGGAAGCGCAAAAGAAAAGGGCGTTGGTAAACCCGTCTGAGGGACTCTAGACCCTCACTGCCTCGCTGGCTGATACGAGCCCGAGCGCATCGTCCATCGGTTCGCCGATGATCCGAAAGGTCTCAGCGCCGATCAGGATCAGATCGCCCTTGGTGATTGTTGCTGCCTGCGAGCGCCGGATGTCGATACCGACGGTCGGCAACACGGCACGGCTGTCTCCGAATTCCGCCAGGCGGTCAGGCGACTTGCGGATGATGCGGACAGCGACACCACCGCCGACGCCGCCCGCCTTCCACAGCGCGTCTTCGCCGATATTGGGATCGGCGAAGAGCGCATCGATGGCCAAAGCGAAAGCGTCGATCACGGATCGTTCGCCCGGAAGGAGGCATTCAGCCGAACATGGCCGATGGTATTGCCCGCGCCGCCCGCGACCGCCGCCGCCGCCACGCCGATCAGAAGGTTGGCGGTGGCCACAGTCGTGCAGCGCTTGTTGGTGTCGTCCCAATAGACGAGCGCGACATCGGCGGACAGCGCGGCGTCGTTGGTGGCGACGCCGAAAAGCTGGCCGACTTTCGCGCCCTGGTCGGACGTGAGGGCATAGGGTGCAGAGTGAGGACGTTTTGGCTTTTGCAGGCAAAGTGGACCTACTGCGGGGCATCGAACCAATGCTGCGTAGCCGTTTCTGCCATGTTGCGAGCCAAACAGCGTGAGCTGGGAACGTCTCCTTCTGGTGGTTCGCAGACAAATTGAACGGACCGGCAGGTTTCGGGCAAACGACAG
>JARXAQ010000250.1 GCA_029865825.1 Rhizobium sp. | reverse complement strand
GTGCTGTCGATGCTGCAGGTGCTGAGCCTGCATCTGGGCGCGCTCAACCCCTATTTCAGCGGCGAGAGCACGGGGTCCTGGCCTTTCATCAACCTGCTGCTGATCGGTTATCTCCTGCCCGGGCTCGGTTATGCAGGGCTTGCACTCTATGGCCGTGACAAGCGGCCGCTGCCTTACGTGATGCTGCTCGCCATTTCCGGCGCAATCCTCGGCTTTGCCTGGGTGACGCTCAGCGTCCGACGCTTCTGGCAGGGGGATTACATTGCTTCCTGGAAGGGTTTCGAACAGGCGGAGACCTACAGCTACTCCGTCGCTTGGCTGGCGATCGGCGTCGGTCTACTGGCGCTCGGCTCACGCTTCGATGCCCGTAGCCTCAGGATTGCGTCTGCCGTCATCGTGATCGTGACGGTCGCCAAGGTCTTCCTGATCGACATGGCGAACCTTGAAGGCGTTCTCAGGGCCCTCTCCTTCATCGGCCTCGGCTTCGTGCTGATCGGCATCGGACTGTTCTACCAGAAGATCCTCAGCTCCAAGGCACGGCCGGTTCTCACAGCTGAGCCGGAGGAGGAACCGACGGGGATCTGAGCTGTTCCGGATTGCAGCGGTGGTTGCGGGCGGGCTAGTAGTGAACCTCGATTGCCAGAAATCACCGGAACTTGTTGACGTGACAGACATCCTCACTGCCGATGCCTTTGCCCCGCATCAGGCGCTTGCAGCACAGCTGCTGGCGCATGCGACCGAAGGCGACGATGGCTCGCATGACCTTGCCCATATCCACCGGGTGTTCCGCAATGCGATGCGCATTCAGGCCGGCGAAGGCGGGGACGCCGAGGTGCTGGCGGCCGCCGTGCTCTTGCATGATTGCGTGGCCGTCGAGAAGAACTCGCCGCTCCGATCGCAGGCCTCAAGGCTTGCCGCCGAGAAGGCGTCGGGCATTCTCGCCGATCTTGGCTGGACGGAGGACAGGATCGCCCGCGTAGCCCATGCCGTCCTCACCCATAGCTTCTCGGCCAACATTGCGCCGGAAACGCTGGAAGCAAAAATCCTGCAGGACGCCGACCGGCTGGATGCGATCGGCATGGTCGGCGTGGCGCGCTGCTTCTACATTGCTGGGCGCATGGGTTCGGGTCTTTACCATCCGGGAGATCCCGGCGCCGAACATCGGCCGCTGGATGATCGGCGCTACGCGATCGACCATTTTCCGGCGAAGCTGCTGAAACTCTCCGACGGTTTCCAGACCGCGACGGGCCGTGTCCTCGCTGAGGAACGGCATCAGCGGCTCGAACAGTTTCTCACCCTCTTTCGCGACGAAATCTGAGGTTACGCCATGCAGATCACCGGGCTTTTCATCTATCCCTTCAAGAGTGCCCGGGGCATTGCGCTCCCAAAGGCGCGGATCGAAGCCATGGGCCTCGCCGGCGACCGACGGATGATGCTGGTTGATCCCTCCGGGCATTTCATCACCCAGCGTGAACTGCCGGAGCTTGCCCGGCTGATGGCCATTCCCGGCGCCGCTTACCTCACGCTCCGGCTCGATGACGGACGCGAGGCCATGGTCGCGCCGCCTCACCCCGAGCACCGCATGGACGTTGCGATCTGGAAATCGATCGTCAGCGTCGCCGTGGCCGACGAGAGCGTCAATGCCAAGCTATCCGACTGGTTCGGGCGGCCGGTAAAACTTGTTTTCATCGACGGCGAGAGCCGCCGACAGGCGAGTGCGGAATGGGCGGGCGAGAATTCGCCGATGGGTTTCGCCGATGGCTACCAGATCCTCGTGACCACCACCGGCTCGCTCCGAGCGCTCAATGACGACATGGAGACACATGGCGAGGGTGCGGTCGGCATGGACCGGTTCCGGCCGAACATCGTGCTAGACTGTGACGAACCCTGGGCTGAAGACGGCTGGACGGGCCTCGAGATCGCCGGCATCCGCTTCGACTTCGTCAAACCCTGCCCGCGCTGCATCATGACCACGCAGGATCAACAGAGCGGATCGCGTGACGGCGCCAATCCGATGCCAGCCATGGGCCGGATCCGCATGTCGGCCGACCGGCGGGTGCCGGGGCCGCTGTTCGGCTGGAATGCCGTGCCACGCGGTGAAGGGGCCGTCTCGATCGGAGACCCTGTGACTATTCTCGGGAAACGCGACGAGTGGGCGATCAAACAGCGCTGATGGCGGCCTCGCCTTTGCCTGACTTTCATCAAATCCCTTGATGAGCAGTTCATCAAAAGATGTTTCCCGTCATGGTTGGAGTGGATTAGTGTCGAAGGCATAGAGGAGAATCCCCCATGACCGCCACCGTCCGCCACCCGATGCCCTGGCTTATCATCCTTGCCGGATCGCTGATTGCGGTAATGACCTTCGGGCCGCGTTCGGCCATGGGCTTCTTCCAACTCCCGATGCTCGCCGATCGTGGCTGGGACCGCTCGACTTTCGGGCTCGCCATGGCTTTCCAGAACCTGTTCTGGGGCGTCAGCCAGCCCTTCTTCGGGGCACTCGCCGACAAATACGGCACCGGACGCGTGCTGGTGATGTCCGGTGTGCTCTACGCTGCAGGCCTGCTGATGATGGCCCATGCTTCGGCCCCGATCTGGCTGCATATCGGCGGCGGGGTGCTGGTGGGCACGGCGATCGGCGCCGGCTCATTCAGCGTCATCCTCTCGGCCTTCGCCCGCAATGTCACGCCCGAGCAGCGCTCGATGGCGTTTGGCATCGGGACGGCAGCGGGCTCGGCCGGCATGTTCCTGTTTGCGCCGCTCAGCCAGGGCTTCATCTCCGCCTTCGGCTGGTCGGACAGCCTCGTCGTCATCGCCGTCATGATGCTGGTCGTGCCGCTGCTGGCCTTCCCCTTGCGTGGCAATGCGCAGTCGGGCAGCCAGTCGGGCAATCAGTACAAGCAGACGGTCGCGGAAGCGCTGAAAGAAGCGCTGGCGCATAAGAGCTATCTTCTGCTCACCACCGGCTTCTTCGTCTGTGGCTTCCAGGTCGCCTTCATCACCGCGCATTTCCCCGCCTATCTTGGCGACATCGGTATCGAGGCGCGTTACGCCGTCATCGCCATGGCGCTGATAGGCTTCTTCAATATCATCGGCTCGTTAGCGGCAGGCTGGATTGGCCAGCGCTATTCGAAACCCTATTTCCTTGCCTTCATCTATATCGGCCGCTCGATCACCGTGACGCTGTTCCTGCTCCTGCCACAGACGCCGGCATCCGTGGTGATCTTCGCGGCCGTGATGGGCCTGTTGTGGCTCTCCACCGTGCCGCCGACGAACGGGCTGGTCGCCATCATGTTCGGCACACGCCATCTCGGACTGCTCGGCGGACTGGTGTTCCTGTCTCACCAAATCGGCTCATTCCTCGGCGTGTGGATGGGCGGCTATCTTTACGACCAGTTCGGTACCTACGACCAGGTCTGGTGGCTGGGTGTGGTGCTCGGGCTGTTTGCGGCCGTGGTGCATTGGCCGATCCGCGAAACCGCGGTCGCCAGACCCACCGTGGCTGTGGCGTAATTTTGCTGAAAGTGAGATGATTTTCCAACATTCGGTTCGTTCCGGATCAGAATTCCCGTGATTTCGCCTCAATCCGCATGTCACAGAAAATTATTTTATTTTTCGCATCCTGCCCGTTGACGGATTCCGTCTTGCGACCTACCTTTGCGATGTTGGTTCGGGTCTGACGACGAACCAACATCAGGTCTCCACCAGAGAGAGACCTCAGCCAAAGAAGGAGGTCAGCGAAATGCAAGTTGTGTTTCTTGATGCCGCCCTATCCTGGCAGACGACCCCGCGCTTCGTGATGGTGAAACGCCATTACGCCTGCACCTGTCGAATGTGACGCTGCGTAAGCACTGACTCAAACCCATCGACATCATTAAAAACGCCGTGCGTGAGCGCATGGGCGGGGACTATCGTTATGAAGAAGCAAGTCATCGAATATGCCGGGATTCCGGTTGGAATCACCATTCCCGACGGAGATCGGGTCAAGTTTATCGCCGTCAAATATCCGGTCATCGACCTCGACGGCGGTAGCTATCGCAACATCAGCGAGCTTCAGGCGGCCATCCACCAGCACATGGTGAAATCGGACCCCGAGGATCAGGCCGAGTTTCTCGGCGCGGCCAATACACCGGGGTCGGCGAGCGCCCGCAGGGTCTTCAACGCCGCCTGACAAAAACCCTCGCGTGCCGCGCCCGCTTCCAGCCCGCGCGGCACGTAGACATGGCGTTCGAGGAAATATCCGGTGAGGCGAAAAGCGGCGGCAAGGCTTTCCGGATCGGCGCCCTGTTTTGTCCCCGACGCCAGAAAGTCCGGCAAAGCCAGCATTTTATCCGCCCAGGGCGCACCCGCTGCACGGCTGACGGCACGGCCGGTTTTCGGCGAGACATAGGCCAAGTCCTCGCGCAACCCGGTGGCTGCGCATTCCTCCAGATCCAGTCCAAAACCCAGGTCGTTCAACAGGGCCAGTTCGAAGCGCACGAAGAGTTCACCGGCGGTCGCCGGCTCTTCCAGATGGTCGAGAATCACATCGAGTGCTTCGAAGAGATGCGGATGCGGATCGCGTTCGGGCAACAGGCGCAACAGCGAGCCGAGTGCCTGAACGCCGTAGACGGCCGTGGCGCTCTCCATCAGCCGTCCGGCTCGCAAGGCCAGCGGCTCGACGCGATATTCTCCGAGATGCTCATCGAGACGGGCGCGCCAAGTGACCTCCAGGCGGTTGCCCGGCTGCAGCACGGGCTGCATGCTGCGCGAGCGCCCCGAGCGGACCATGCCGAGATGGCGGCCACGGCTGCGGGTCATCATCTCGGCAATGACGCTGGTTTCGCCATGCCTGCGCACACCGAGCAGAATTGCTTCGTCTGTCCATTGCATCGCACCAGTCTACTCCACGGCGCGCCCCAGCGACAACCGATTCGACCTTTTTGGTCAGAATTCGGAGAGGTAGCGACGCACCCAGCCGCGCCACTGCGCCAGTGCCTCGGTCTTGCCGGGATAGCGTTTTTCTTCATGCAGTTGCGCCAGTGACTTCATCGCCTGCAACAGCACCACGGCCATCGCTTGGCGCTCGTCTTCGCCGGTCAGGGGGCGCCAGGCAGCAAGGCATTCGGCGATCTGGCGTCGCAGGCTTTCGCGCAACACGCCTGGGCGCACACCCGGCTGTTCCCAGCGGGCGTCGAGCAGGCTGAGCGCAAGGCTCCGTTCTGCGGCATGGGTCACAAAGGCGTCGAGCAGGCTATCCGCCAGCGCCGCGCCATCGAGATCCGGCGCCTGTTCGCGGATCCTGTCGAGGGCAGCGGTCACGTGTTCGCCGTATCGGGCGACCAAAGCATCGGCCAACACATCCTTGTTCGGAAAGAACTGATACAATGAGCCGATCGGCGCACCGGCGCGGGCGGCGATCTCGGTCATGGTAGCGGCCTTGTAGCCCTGCTCTGCAAAGACGCTGGCAGCGGCATCGAGGAGTTTGGCGACACGGGCGATCCCGCGCTGGCGCTTTGGTTCCTTGGCCACGGCTGCCGCCGGAGCCGCGAGCGGTTTCTGCCTTGCGGGGTCGATCGGCAAACTTGACTTTTGCGAGGTCATGCTCATAAAACTCTTTGTGAGGTCAACCTCATTTATTTTACGAAATTGCCCGTTCGTCCAGTGCATTCAAGACAGGCACACGTGGCGAAATCCGGAGATGCTCATGGGTGTTCAGGCCAACCCGCAGGACCAGATGCCGGATGAGCCCCCAGTGGCTTCACCCCCCAGCCCCGCACCCGGTCTCCTGACACCTTTTCCTGTTGCCGTCCGCTGGCTCGTGCTTACTGTTGTCTCGCTAACGGTTTCGGCCGCATTGTTTCTCGCCCATATTCCCGGCGCCCTTCTGCTCGGACCGATGGCTTCGGCCATCCTCGTCGCCACCAACGGCGCGCGGCTGTCGGTGCACCGCTACCCTTATATCTTCGCGCATTCCCTGCTCGGCTGTATCATCGCGCGCTCCCTCGACCTCGAAACGCTCAAAGCCGTGGCGCTCGACTGGCCGATTTTCCTTGCCATCGTCCTGGCTGTGGTCACGGCCAGCAGCCTGCTCGGCTACCTGATTGCCAAGGCCGACATCCTGCCGGGCACGACAGCGGTCTGGGGGACATCTGCGGGTGCGGCCTCGGCCATGGTGCTGATGGCCGAAGCGCATGGCGCCGACGCGCGTCTCGTCGCCTTCATGCAATATCTGCGCGTGGTGTTCGTGGCGACGGGTGCGTCGATCATGGCGGCCTTCGCCTTTCGGGTCAGCGGCGGCGCCGTGCCGCAGATTATCTGGTTTCCGCAGACCGACTGGCTCGATCTGGCCTTTACCCTGTCTGTTGCCGTCGCAGCCGCGTCGCTCGGGGCTCGGCTGAAGATCCCGGCGGGCACCATGCTGCTGCCGCTGGTGGCCACGACGATCCTGCATGTGATGGGCTATATCTCGCTGCAATTGCCGCCGTGGCTTCTGGCTCTCGGCTACGGTGTCATCGGCTGGCGGATTGGGCTCACCTTCACGCGGCGAATTCTCCGCCATGCGGCGAGCGCCCTGCCCCAGGTCGTCGGCTCGATCGTGGTGCTGATGGCCTTCTGTGGCGGGCTGGCCTTCCTGCTCTGGTGGCTGAAGGGTATCGATCCGCTGACGGCTTATCTTGCGACCAGCCCCGGCGGTCTCGATTCGATTGCCATCATCGCCGCCTCGACGCCGGTC
>JARXAQ010000141.1 GCA_029865825.1 Rhizobium sp. | reverse complement strand
GGATCTTACCGGTCATGTGAAGCGCGGCGGGCGGGTGATCGGGATCTGCGGCGGCTATCAGATGCTCGGGCGGACGGTCGCCGATCCGCTTGGGTTGGAGGGGGCGCCGATGACGGTGGACGGTCTCGGATTGCTCGAGGTGGACACCGTGATGGCAAGAGAGAAGACGGTGCGCAATAGCCACGCCTATTCGGTCGACTACGACGTGCCACTATCGGGCTACGAAATCCATCTGGGGGTGACGGAGGGAGCCGACCGGATGCGGGCGCCGGTCGCGATCGACGGCCGGCCGGACGGGGCAGGATCAGCGGACGGCCGGATTGTGGGCACCTATCTGCACGGGCTTTTCTCCAGCGACGCCTATCGGCGACGGCTGCTGGAAAGCTTCGGCATCTCCGGAGGTGGGGTCGACTATCGTGCGATTGTCGACGCAGCCCTCGACGACCTTGCCGACGAATTGGAACGCTGCCTCTCCAAAGACTGGCTCGATTCTTTCATGGCATGACGATCGCGTTCGACCGCTGCCTGCGCGGACACGATCACGATTCCTGCGCGGCCTCCATCGGTGAGGCCATCAGTTCGCCGCCGCCGAGCGAATTGTTTGAATATTTGAACGCCAATATGCTGAGCACCGAAGCGACCAGCAGGACGAAGATGATTCTCATATGATTGCTCCTGCCTTCTATCCGACAACGGGATTGCGGCGAAAGCGGTTCCTATGGATGGACGGAATGGGCATTTCTGCAGCGCTTGCGTCGGCAGTGTTGCCGGTGGGCAACATTCCAGCCGGTCGTGCTTCATCGCTGATTGCGATCAACCTGTGGCGATTTCGGTTGGCGAAGCCGTCAGGCGATCCCTGCTGAGAGAATTCTCCGAAGACTTGATCGCCAGAATGCTGAAGATTGCGGCAACCATCATCAGGACCATAATCCGCATTTCCGAACCCCCTTCAACGTGTTGGGCTCATCCTATGCACAGCGCAGTTCCGACGGGGCTAAACCGATCGATCGGATTTTAACGATCGGTCGATTTGGGGCTGGATGTCGATGAGTTCTGCAATGCGACGAGTGCATGTGCCGACCAGCGGCCTGCCTCTTCTGTTTGCCGGATGCATCAGTGACCCATCGGTCAATGGAAAGATGGTGAGAGCGCAGGGGTTCGAACCCTGGACCTACTGATTAAAAGTCAGTTGCTCTACCGGCTGAGCTACGCTCTCCCAGGCGGTTTTGACCCGCCTTCAGAAGTGCGCGGAACATAGGCAGGCGACCCCGTCGGGTCAACCGCAAAAATGCACCGTCCGAGGCAAATTTCTGCGTTATTGTCACAGCCTACATAAAGGTGATTGGCAAGGCGGGGGGCGCGGGATTACGTAGGCCCCGATCCGAGCCGCAGGAGCATTTGGTGTCGATTGCCGAGATATCCTTTCTGAGTGCCCTCTTTGCCGGCGCGCTTTCCTTCCTGTCACCCTGTGTCCTGCCGCTGGTGCCGCCGTATCTCTGCTACATGGCGGGCATCTCCGTCGATCAGTTCCGCAGTGGCGCCGAGGCGGAGAATGCCGTGGCCCGCCGCACCGTCTTCCTGACGTCGCTGATCTTCACGCTCGGTTTTGCGACGGTTTTCGTGGCACTCGGGGCCGGGGCCTCGACCATCGGCGGCATGCTTCGCCAACATATGGACCTTCTGTCGAAGATCGGCGGCGCCATCATCATCGTCATGGGCCTGAACTTCCTTGGTGTCTTCCGGCTCGGCCTCTTGTCCTCGGAATATCGATTCGCCGGCGGCGGCAAACCCGCGACACTGTCGGGCGCCTATGTCATGGGCCTGGCCTTCGCCTTCGGCTGGACGCCCTGCATCGGGCCCGTGCTCGGCGCCATTCTCGGGGTCGCCGCGTCCAAAGAAACCGTCGGTGACGGTGCCCTGCTGCTCGCCATCTATTCGCTCGGCCTTGCCGTTCCCTTCTGGATTGCCGCCGGATTCTCAGGCGCCTTCATGCGCTTCCTCGTGCGTTTCCGCCGCCATCTGGGCCTCGTCGAAAAGGCGATGGGCGGATTGTTGGTGCTGACCGGTCTTGCCTTCATCTTCGGCTACGTCTCCGACATGGCCATCTGGTTCCAGCAGACCTTTCCAATCCTGTCGCAAATCGGCTAAGTCCGGATACAGCGCTGCGGCGCATCCCTGGAGGAGGAGCCGATGGCGGACATCGTCGCGCTGGTATTGCCGTTTTTCGGCTTGATCCTGATCGGTTATGTCTCGGGCCGCCTCGGCGATCATTCGGCACAAGCGCTGGGCTGGCTGAATTTTTTCGTCATTTACGTGACCTTGCCAGCTCTGTTCTTCAAGCTCGTGTCGCGCACGCCGATCGAACAGCTGACACGGATAGACTTCATCGCCGCCTGCCTCGCCGCCACCTACACGATCTTCGTCCTGGTCTTCGTGATCGGGCGTTATGTCCGCGGCAACGGGATTGCTGAATCGACAGTGCAGGCGCTCGCGGGCGCCTATGGCAATATTGGCTATATGGGCCCGGGTCTGGCACTGCTCGCCTTCGGCGAGAAGGCGGCCGTCCCGGTCGCACTGGTCTTCTGTTTTGAAAATGCGGCCCATTTCATCGCGGCACCGGCACTGATGGCCTTTGCCGGCGACGACCGGCGGCCAGCGGGCCAACTTGTCTGGGATGTCGCGCGAAAAATCCTGACGCATCCCTTCATCATCGCAACACTCATCGGCTTCCTCGCCGCAGCCTTCGCCTTCGAGCCACCGCTCGCGCTGCAGCGGCTGATCGACTATCTCGCCCAGGCGGCGGCCCCGTGCGCGCTGTTTGCCATGGGGGTCACCCTGGCCTTGCGTCCGCTCAAGCGCATTCCGGCCGAAATCGGCTATATCGTGCCGATCAAGCTCCTGCTGCATCCGCTGCTGGTCTATGTCGTCCTGAGTGCCGTCGGCAATTTCGACCCGCTCTGGGTCTATACCGCGATCCTGCTCGCGGCCCTGCCGACCGCCACCAATGTCTTCGTCATCGGCCAGCAATATGGAGTCTGGCAGGAAAGGGCATCCGCCACGATCCTGATCACCACGGTCATCTCGGTGTTCTCTGTCTCGGCGCTGCTCTTCGCCATCAAGGGCGGAATGTTACCGCCGGACCTTTTCCCGTAACATCGACGGGAGGCTCTTGAGGCCGCGTCCGGGTGCGACACCTTCCTGCATGACCAGATTGCGCAGCGGCGCGACGCTTGCCAGGACTTGCAGGCCGGCCGCGCGCAGCATCTGCACCGGCAGCAGGGAGGACAGGAGCGAGCGGTTCAACAGGTCGACGCTGGCAGTACGGCTGGCGATGTCGATCCGGCGCTTTGCATGGAACCGGTCCCCGCTGTCGCCGGCGATCGGGCCGGATTGCCGGTCAATCAGGATGCCTTCGAGCGCCGCAATGTCCCGCAGGCTGAGGTTGAGACCCTGGGCGCCAATCGGCGGAAAGGCGTGCCCGGCCTCGCCGACAAAGGCAGCTCGACCTTTGCCGTAGTGGAGGGCCGTCATGCCCGACAACGGCCAGGCCTGTACGCCGTCCTCCACCGTTACTTTGCCGAGCATCGACTGCATGCGGGCCTCGACTTCGACAGACAATGCGGCGCCGTCGAGCGACTGCAGTCGCTCCGCGACCTCAGGCGTGACGACCCAGACGAGGCTGGACCGCTGGCCGGGCAGGGGTACCTGCGTGTACGGACCGGATTCGGTGTGGAATTCGGTGGAGATATTCTGATGCGGTATGCTGTGGCTGAAGTTCAAGACCAGCGCGGTCTGCGGATACGACCAGGTCTTCGTGCCGACGCCGGCGCTTTCCCGCGTCGTCGACCGCCGACCGTCCGCCCCGATGACGAAGTCAGCAACGAGGTTCTCCCCATCTGCGAGCCCGATACGGACTTCGGCATCATCGATCTCGATGGTGTCTGCGGCTAGCGGGAAGCGCGTGATCAGCGGTTCCGCTTCGATCGCCCCCGAGAGGCTTCTGATCAGCGCGGCGTTCGGGATGTTGTAACCGAAGGCGGGGAGGTCGATCTCGGCGCTGCGAAAAGCGACGGTCGGTGCTCGCAGCAGGCGCTTCGTCCCGTCGATGATCTGCATTGTCTGCAGGGCCGCCGCCTGGGATTTCAGCGCGTCCCACAGGCCGAGCCGCTCCATCATTTCCAGCGATTGGTGCATCAGCGCTGTCGTGCGCCTATCCGACCCATCCGGCTGCGGCCCAACCAGGGCCACGCGTCGACCGCCGCGCGCCATGGCAATGGCAGCGATTTGACCGGCCGGGCCGGCGCCGACGACGGCGATATCGAAGTTCTGCTGCATGTCGTTTATGTCCCGCTTTATCCGTGTTCCCTATGTATGCCGGCCCCATGCGGAAATCCATGGGCCGAAATGGCGCAGTCGCAGCTCGGCGAGCGCCTGCCGAAAACCGGGCATAGGCGGCAAGTGTGGTTGCAAATGACGCCAATTCGGTCGATACCGGGGATCGCTAAAGGACGGTGGACGTGGAGCCGGGATGAAAATCTTCAACTACAAGCGCGTGCCCTACGCCGAAATTCGCGCTTTTTCGGTCCATATTCTGACGGCATCCGGATCCTTTCTCGCCTTTCTCGGGGTCGTGGCTGCCGGCGAACACCGCTTCGTCGACATGTTCTGGTGGCTTGGCCTGGCGCTTCTGGTCGATGGCATTGACGGTCCGATCGCCCGCAAGGTGCGCGTCAAGGAAGTCCTGCCCAACTGGTCGGGCGATACACTCGACAACATCATCGACTATGTGACCTATGTGTTGCTGCCGGCCTTTGCGCTTTACCAGAGCGGCATGATCGGCGAGCCCTGGTCCTTCGTCGCTGCGGGCCTGATCGTCGTGTCGAGCGCGATCTACTATGCCGATATGGGTATGAAGACGGACGAATATTTCTTCTCCGGCTTCCCCGTCGTCTGGAACATGGTGATCTTCACACTCTTCGTCATCGATGCGAGTGCCACGACGGCACTGGTGGTAGTGCTGCTGTCCGTCTTCCTCACCTTTCTGCCGATCCACTTCCTGCATCCGGTTCGCGTCCAGCGCCTGCGTCCGCTGAATTTGGCCGTGTTCTTCCTGTGGTGCGCCTTTGCCGGTTATGCATTGCTCCTGCATTTCGAAACGCCGGACTGGGTCGTCGCCGGGACGATACTCACCGGCATTTATCTCTATGTGATCGGTGGTATCCTCCAGCTTTTCCCGCAGCTTGGACGATCCCGCTGAGATTGCGCTGCCTAAGCTTGCGCAAAACCAAAAAAAACTTCTGCCTATATATTGTGCGCCGCCGCAAACCGGTTATGAATTGAGCGACAGACCGGGCGAAAGACCTGGCTGGAGAGCCTGCGAGAGCGAGGGGGACCTGTGTCGCATTCAATGCCCGAAGGGCAAGAACCGCTGTTGTCCGTCACTGGACTGACGAAGCTGTTCGGCAGTTTCAAGGCCTGCGACGGCATTGATCTTTCCATCGGCCATGGTGAAATCCACGCGCTTCTGGGAGAAAACGGTGCCGGCAAGTCAACGCTCGTCAAGATGCTGTTCGGCATCCTGGCGCCTTCGGCAGGCGAGATTTCCTGGCGTGGCCAGGATACAGTCATCCCCAATCCCGCAGCCGCCCGCCGGCTCGGCATCGGTATGGTCTTCCAACATTTTTCCCTGTTCGAGGCACTGACCGTCGCCGAAAATATCGCGCTGTCTCTGGATGAGGCGATCTCCATCGCCGACCTGTCGAAGAAGGCCGCAGAGTTGTCGGTCGCCTACGGACTGCCGCTCGACCCGGACGCCCATGTCGCCGATCTCTCGGTCGGCGAGCGCCAGCGCATCGAAATCGTCCGTGCGCTGCTGCAGAACCCGAAGCTGATCATCCTGGATGAGCCAACCTCGGTGCTGACGCCGCAGGAGGCCGACAAGCTCTTCGAAACCCTGTTCAAGTTGAAGGCCGAGGGCCGATCGGTCCTCTATATCAGCCACCGCCTGGAGGAAGTGCAGCGCATCTGCGACAAGGCGACGGTCCTGCGTCACGGCAAGGTCACCGGCGCCTGCGATCCCCGCCAGGAGACACCCGCTTCACTTGCGCGCATGATGGTCGGTGCGGAAGTGGCCGGCGTCGAAAAGGTCGAACCGCCGACCGATGGGCAGATCCAGCTTCAGGTCACCGACCTCTCGGTCAGCCCGCGCACGCCCTTTGCCATGCCGCTGAAGAACGTCTCCGTGACTGTCAGGGCGGGTGAGGTCCTCGCCATCGCCGGTGTCGCCGGCAACGGCCAGAGCGAGCTTTTCGACGCCCTGTCCGGTGAATATCCTGTGCGCGACGCAGAGGCGATCCGGCTGCGCGGAAATGCCGTCGGTCGTCTCGGCATCAACGAGCGCCGGCTGCTCGGCGCGGGCTTTGTCCCGGAGGAGCGCCACGGCCATGCCGCCGTTCCTGCCATGAGCCTGTCTGAAAACCTGTTTCTGTCGCGCAATGCCTCGGACCGCTCCGCCTATCTGACCGGCGGCAAACTCGGCTTGATCCGCCATGGTCTCGTCCAGCAGGCAGCCCGGCGGATTTCGGAAATGATGGACGTGCGCAAGAGTGGCGAGGATCCGGCGGCCGGTTCCTTGTCGGGTGGCAATCTGCAGAAATTCATCGTCGGGCGTGAGCTCGATCGGCAGCCTTCGGTTCTGGTGGTCAATCAGCCGACCTGGGGTGTCGATGCGGGGGCGGCGAGCCGCATCCGCCAGGCGCTTGTCGATCTGGCGAAAAGCGGCTCTGCCGTGATTGTCATCAGCCAGGACCTCGACGAGATCTTCGAGGTCGCGACCAGCATCGCCGCGATCTCCGAGGGTCGCCTTTCCGACGCCTATCCCGCCGCGTCCATGACCCGCGAGCGGATCGGCATCCTGATGGGTGGCGTGCACGGTCCCGAAACGGCCCCGTCGATGACAGCGGAGAGCGCCCATGCGCATTGAACTCGAACGGCGCCCGCGCCAGTCGTCCCTTTTCGCTGTCGTTTCACCCCTGCTCGCACTGGCACTCACCGTTTTGTTCGGCGGCATCATGTTCGCGTTGCTGGGCAAGGATCCGGTCGCGGCTCTCTACAGCTTCTTCATTGAGCCGCTGCTCGAGGTCTGGTCGCTGCATGAATTGGCGATCAAGGCCGCTCCGCTGATCCTGATCGCCGTCGGTCTTTCGGTCTGTTATCGGTCGAACAACTGGAACATCGGTGCTGAAGGCCAGTTCACCGTGGGTGCGATCGTCGGCGCCATTGTCCCGATCACCTTCTACGAATGGCATTCGCCGCTGCTACTGCCCCTCATGATGATCATGGGCGCCATCGGCGGGGCCGCCTACGGCGCCATTCCGGCCCTGCTCAAGACCCGCTTCAACACGAACGAGATCCTGACCAGCCTGATGCTGGTCTACATCGCCCAACTGTTCCTCGATTGGCTGACCCGCGGGATCTGGAAGGATCCGGCCGGCTACAATTTCCCGCAGTCACGCTCCTTCGTGACCGAAGGTGTGCTGCCGGAAGTGCTGTCCTCCGGTCGCGCCCATTACGGCATCGTCTTTGCGATCATCGCGGCGATCGCCGTCTGGTTCATGATGCGTTACACGCTGAAGGGCTTCCAGGTGAACGTTCTCGGCCAGTCGGAACGGGCAGGGCGCTTTGCCGGTTTTTCCGGCCGCAAGATGGTCTGGTTTTCGATGATGTTCTCCGGCGCACTGGCAGGCCTTGCCGGCATTTCCGAAGTGTCCGGATCGATTGGCCATCTGCAGCCCTCGATCTCGCCGGGTTACGGCTTCACCGCCATCATCGTCGCCTTTCTCGGTCGTCTCAATCCGCTCGGCATCATCGCCTCCGGCTTCGTCCTTGCGCTGACTTATCTCGGCGGCGAGGGCGCTCAGCTTTCCATCGGCGTGTCCGATAAAGTGACGCGCGTCTTCCAGGGGCTGCTGCTCTTCTTCGTTCTCTCCTGTGACACGCTCATTCTCTACAAGGTGCGGATCGTCTTCGACCGTGTGCGCGCCGTATCCGCGAAGGCCGCGTCATGATCGTTGAAGCCATTCTGCTGACGGTCATCACCGCCTCTACGCCACTGGTCATCGCCGCTATGGGCGAATTGGTCACAGAACGCTCGGGCGTGCTCAATCTCGGCGTCGAGGGCATGATGATCATCGGCGCGGTCTGTGCCTTCATCGCCACCAATATGACGGGGTCGCCCTATATCGGCCTGCTCGCCGGCGTCGCCACGGGCGCGGTGTTCTCCCTGCTCTTCGGGTTCCTGACACTGACCCTGGTCGCAAACCAGGTCGCGACCGGCCTGGCGCTGACCATTCTCGGTCTCGGGGTGTCGGGCATGGTCGGCGAAAGCGTCGTCGGCGTGCCGGGCGTCAAGATGCAGCCACTCGTCATCCCGCTACTGTCCGACATTCCGGTTGTTGGTCCGATCCTCTTTGCCCAGGACCTGTTCTTCTACCTCTCCATCCTTTTGGTCATCGGCGTGAACTGGTACCTGTTCAAGAGCCGCTCGGGGCTCAGGCTGCGCGCCATCGGCGACAGCCATGGATCGGCACACACGCTCGGCCTGCCGGTGATCCGCACCCGCTATCTGGCGGTCATGTTTGGCGGGGCCTGTGCCGGCCTTGCGGGCGCGCAGTTGTCGCTGGTCTATACGCCGCAATGGGTGGAGAACATGTCTGCGGGCCGCGGCTGGATCGCGCTCGCCCTCGTCGTCTTCGCTGCTTGGCGACCCTGGCGGGTGCTCGCCGGCGGCTATCTTTTCGGCGCCGTCACCATTGGGCAGCTCCATGCCCAGGCGCTCGGCATCGGCCTGCCGTCGCAGTTTCTGTCGGCGCTGCCTTATGCAGCGACCATTGTCGTGCTGATCATAATCTCCCATAATCGCCGCACGACACTGATCAATACGCCGGCCTGCCTAGGCAAGCCATTCGTGCCGGATCGATAATCAAAACAAAAGCTTCAACCTAACCAGACAGGGGTATTACATGAAGAACTTCCTCCTCGCGCTGGCCGCCTCCGCGGCTGCCATCGTCAGCGTCGCGGCACCGGCCGCCGCCCAGGACAAGACCAAGGCCTGCTTCGTCCATGTCGGCTCGAAGACCGACGGCGGCTGGACCCAGGCCCATGACATCGGGCGCCAGCAGCTGCAGGCCCATTTCGGTGACAAGATCGAGACGCCGTATCTCGAAAACGTTCCGGAAGGCCCGGATGCTGAACGCGCCATCGAGCGTATGGCCCGTTCCGGCTGCGCGATCATCTTCACGACGTCCTTCGGCTTCATGGACGCGACCCTGAAGGTCGCGGAAAAGTTCCCGGATGTGAAGTTCGAGCATGCGACCGGCTACAAGACCGCCGCCAATGTCGCCACCTACAATTCGCGCTTTTATGAAGGGCGTTTCATCAACGGCCAGATCGCCGGCAAGATGTCGAAGACCGGTGTCGCTGGCTACATTGCGTCCTTCCCGATCCCGGAAGTCGTTGCCGGTATCAATGCCTTCCTGCACGGCGCCCGCTCCGTCAATCCCGAATTCAAGCTGAAGGTCATCTGGGTCAACACCTGGTTCGACCCGGGCAAGGAAGCTGACGCCGCGAAGGCTCTGTTCGACCAGGGCGTCGACGTGCTGACCCAGCACACCGACACCACCGCTCCGATGCAGGTCGCCGAAGAGCGTGGCCTCAAGGCTTTCGGTCAGGCCTCCGACATGATCGCAGCTGGCCCGAAGGCGCAGCTGAGCGCCATCGTCGACACCTGGGCGCCTTACTATATCAAGCGCACGCAGGCCGTTATCGACGGCACCTGGTCGTCGACGCAGACCTTCGATGGCCTGAAGGACGGCATTCTCTCCATGGCGCCGTACACCAACATGCCTGACGATGTGAAGGCCATGGCGATGGACAGCGAAGCCAAGATCAAGTCGGGCGAACTCAAGCCGTTCTCCGGTCCGATCAACAAGCAGGACGGCTCCGCCTGGCTGAAGGAAGGTGAGTCGGCTGACGACGGCACCATCCTCGGCATGAACTTCTACATCGAAGGTGTAGACGACAAGTTGCCGCAATAACGGCCGGCCGACTGTGTGATTTGAAAGGGCGCCGCGGCGCCCTTTCTTGTATGCTTGTTTAAAAAACAATAAATTACGCAAGTACTCTCTTCACCCACGTTCGACCTTCGTATAACAAGCCGCACGACACGCGTTGAGGACTGGCGGGATGCGGAAGGATGAAGTTCGGGATCTGAAGGCGGTGACGCTTCTGCGCACGAGCCATTCCAAAGTGGTCGATCAGCTGGGCCTGGCAATCGTGGCTGGCAAGTTTGCCGTAGGCGACACGCTGCCGAGGGATCAGGACCTGGAGATGCAGTTCGACGTGTCGCGTTCGGTACTGCGCGAGGCGATGAAGACGCTGACCGCCAAGGGGTTGGTGGTCGCAAAGTCCCGGGTCGGGACGCGGGTGACCGAGGCCTGCCACTGGAACATGCTCGACGAGGATGTTCTACGCTGGCATTTCCGGACCGGCGTAACAGCGGCTTTTCTGCACCATCTCTACGATGTACGTCTCGTTCTCGAACCCGCCGCTGCGGAATTTGCCGCCAAACGCGCGTCGCCGGAGGATTGCGCCGAGTTGCGCGGTTATGTGCTGGCCCTGGGCGCGCCGGATCTGTCCTTTCGCGAGCAGGTCGAGGCCGATCTGAAATTTCATGTCTTGCTAGTCCTGGTTGCCGCCAACCCTTTCATGGAAAGCATGGTCGGGTTCATCAAGACCTCGCTCGACGGCGCCTTTATGCTCGCCTACAGCCAGCACTTTCGGCCACCGGGTGAGGGCATTACCCAGTCGCACATGGCGATCGTCGAAGCGATCGAGCGACGGGATGCGTCGGCAGCCCGCGACGCCATGCGTTGTGTGATCGAACTCGGCCGCCGCAGCGCGATTGCAGCGCTTGATTCCCAGTCCGCAGAGGCCTGATCATACCCGATTTCGGCTTGCAGCCATGCAGTGCGGGCGTTACTGAAATGGCGCCTTTCACCTTGCCGGAGCACGTCATGACCCGAAACTGCCTCGCCGTTGTCCTCGCTGCTGGCGACAGAACCCGGATGAAGTCGTCGATGTCGAAGGTGCTGCATCCGGTTGCCGGACGGCCGATGATTGCCCATGTCATGGCATCGATCGCGGCCACCGGCGTATCCGACGTCGTTCTCGTTCTGGGACGCGATGCCGAGAAGGTGGCAAAAGCTGGCACCCTCGATGGTTTGGCCGTCGAAAGCGTGTTGCAGACGGAGAGGCTTGGAACGGGCCACGCGGTGCTGACGGCGCGTGACGCGATCGCCAGAGGTTATGACGATGTCCTCGTTGCCTATGGCGACGTGCCGCTGATCACGCCCGGTCCACTGAAAGCGGCCCGAGAGGCACTGGCCACGGGCGCGGACGTCGTCGTCATCGGCTTTCATACGCAGAACCCGACCGGTTACGGTCGTCTCCTCGTCGAAGACGGGGAATTGATCGCCATCCGCGAGGAAAAGGATGCGACGCCGGCCGAGCGCGCCGTCACCTGGTGCAACAGCGGTCTGATGGCGATCAACGGCCAGAAGGCGCTTGGCTTCCTTTCCCGCATCGGCAATGCCAACGCCAAGGGTGAGTACTACCTGACGGATGTCGTCGAGATCGCCCGCGCCGAAGGCGGCAAGGTTGTCGCGGTGGACGCGCCGGAAAGCGAGCTGACAGGCTGCAACAACCGCGCCGAGCTCGCCGTGCTGGAACGGCTCTGGCAGGAGCGCCGCCGCCATGAACTGATGGTGTCCGGCGTGACGATGATCGCGCCGGAAACGGTGTTTCTCAGCCATGACACGGTAATCGGCCAGGACGCGCTGATCGAGCCCAACGTTGTCTTCGGCCCCGGTGTCACCGTCGAGGGTGGCGCGGTCATTCACGCCTTCTCGCATCTGGAAGGCGCCTATGTCGCCGCCGGGGCGACTGTCGGCCCGTTCGCACGCCTCCGTCCGGGCGCCACCCTCGCAGAAGGGTCCAAGGTCGGCAATTTCTGCGAGGTGAAGAAGGCCGAGATCGGCAAGGGCGCCAAGGTCAATCATCTCACCTATATCGGCGATGCCGTCATCGGTGCCGACACCAATATCGGCGCCGGGACCATCACCTGCAACTATGATGGGGTGAACAAGCATGAGACCCGCATCGGGGCAGGGGCTTTCATCGGTTCCAACTCGTCCCTCGTTGCACCTGTGACGATTGGTGACGGCGCTTTGATCGCCTCCGGCAGCGTCATCACCGACGACGTGCCAGCCGATGCGCTGGCCTTTGGCCGCGCCCGTCAGGAGATGAAGCCGGGCCGAGCAGCGGTCATCAGGGACCGCAATCTGGCGATCAAGGCTGCCAAGAAGTCGCAAAAGTAACCGAACACGCGCGGTGCTAGGCGACGTTCACGGCGCGTTATGCTGCGTTGCATTACGACACGAAACGCAATTTGACCTGCGGCGCGATTGCCTATTGCGACGGAACCGCTAGGAACAGTCCGCGTGATGGATACAAAACGGAGAATTGCATGTGCGGCATCGTCGGCATAGTCGGTAACAAGCCGGTAGCGGAGCGTCTCGTCGACGCCTTGAAGCGGCTCGAATATCGCGGCTACGATTCGGCCGGCGTCGCAACGATCCACGACAACCTTCTGGAGCGCCGGCGCGCCGAGGGTAAGCTGTTCAACCTGGAGACGCGCCTCGCCGCCGAGCCTTTGGCGGGCAATATCGGCATCGCCCATACGCGCTGGGCCACCCACGGCGTGCCCAATGAGACGAATGCGCATCCGCATTTCGTCGATGGTGTCGCTGTGGTCCACAACGGCATCATTGAGAATTTCTCCGAGATCAAGGATGAACTCCTCGCCGAGGGTGCTGTCTTCACGACCCAGACCGACACGGAAGTCGTGGCGCAGTTGCTCGCCAAGTATCGTCGCGAGGGCCTTGGGCGGCGCGAAGCCATGCACAAGATGCTGCAGCACGTCACCGGCGCCTATGCGCTCGCTGTCATCTTCAATGACGACCCCTCAACCATCATGGCTGCCCGGTCCGGCCCGCCGCTTGCCATTGGCTTCGGCGATGGCGAGATGTTTTTGGGCTCCGACGCCATCGCGCTTTCTCCCTTCACCAACCGCATTGCCTATCTGCATGACGGCGACTGGGCGATCATCGGCAAGCAGGGCGCGCATATCTTTGACCTGGACGGCAATCCTGTCGATCGTCCGGTGCAGATTTCCTCGGCCAGCGCCTATATGATTGACAAAGGCAACCATCGCCATTTCATGGAGAAGGAGATCTACGAGCAGCCGGAGGTGATTTCCCACGCGCTGTCGCATTACGTGGATCTGGCCGAACACACCGTTCGCCCGACCGATGGCGGTATCGACTTCGCGTCCCTGACGGGGCTTGCCATCTCGGCCTGCGGCACCGCCTATCTTGCCGGCCTCGTCGGCAAATACTGGTTCGAGCGGTATGCCCGCCTGCCGGTCGAAATCGACGTCGCCTCGGAATTCCGCTACCGCGAAATGCCGCTGCGCCCCGACCAGGCAGCCCTCTTCATCTCCCAGTCGGGGGAAACTGCCGACACGCTTGCGTCGCTGCGGTACTGCCGCGACAGCGGCTTGAAGATCGGCGCCGTGGTCAATGTCAAGGAATCGACCATCGCCCGCGAATCGGATGCCGTCTTCCCGATCCTCGCCGGCCCGGAAATCGGCGTTGCGTCGACCAAGGCCTTCACCTGCCAGCTCGCGGTTCTCGCGTCTCTCGCCGTCGCTGCCGGCCGGGCCCGCGGCACGCTGACCGAGGTCGAGGAAAAGCAGCTGGTCAAGAGCCTGTCCGAGATGCCGCGCATCATGAGCCAGGTGCTGAACGCTGTTCAGCCACAGATCGAGGCCTTGTCGCGTGATCTGTCGAAGTACAAGGACGTCCTCTATCTCGGTCGCGGTACCAGCTATCCGCTTGCTATGGAAGGCGCGCTGAAGCTCAAGGAAATTTCCTATATCCACGCCGAGGGTTATGCCGCCGGCGAGCTGAAGCATGGACCGATCGCGCTGATCGACGAAAACATGCCTGTTATCGTGATTGCGCCGTTCGACCGCTTCTTCGAGAAGACCGTGTCGAACATGCAGGAAGTGGCAGCCCGTGGTGGCAAGATCATCTTTATCACCGACGACAAGGGTGCGGCGGCCTCGAAGCTTGAGACCATGGCGACCATCGTGCTTCCGGTCGTGGCCGAAATCATTTCGCCCATGGTGTATTCGATCCCGATCCAGCTGCTTGCCTATCATACGGCCGTCTTCATGGGCACGGATGTCGACCAGCCGCGCAATCTGGCGAAGTCGGTCACGGTTGAGTGACCGCCGTACAGTATGGCTGCGGACTGCCGGCGTTCCGGCGGTCTGTGGTCAACCATCCCAGATCTAGCTATTGCGCGGTCCCACCGGCTCGGTCATTGTCGCGCTCAATCGACGCATTCCCGCATTGCACAATGACGGTCCCATGAGCGACATATCGAACAAGATCTCGATGGCCACCCGGCTCAGGAACAATTTTCTGACGGGCCTCATCATTTGCGCGCCGATGGCGATCACCATCTACCTGACCTGGACCTTCATCCGCTGGGCCGACAGCTGGGTGAAGCCCTATATTCCCGACCGCTACAACCCGGAAGCCTATCTGAAGTTTGCGGTGCCCGGGACCGGGCTGCTGATCGCGCTGCTTTTCATCACGCTTGTCGGCTTTCTCGGCCGAAACCTGATCGGGCGCTCCATCGTTCGCTACAGCGAGAACATCCTCAACCGCATGCCGCTCGTGCGGACCGTCTATAAGAGCACCAAGCAGATCTTCGAGACGGTGTTGAAGGAGCAGGGCAATTCCTTCAAGAAGGTCGGCCTGATCGAGTTTCCGCGCGCCGGCACCTGGGCGCTGGTCTTCGTCTCATCCGACGCCAAGGGCGAGATCGCGGCAAGGCTCAATGAGGATGGCGAAGAGATGGTTGCTGTCTTCCTCGCTCCGACACCGGTCCCGACGGCGGGCTTTTTGATGTTCGTGCCGCGCAGCAAGCTGATGCTGCTCGACATGAGCCCGGAAGAGGGTGTGAAGCTGCTGATCTCGGCAGGCCTCGTGACGCCGGATTATACGCCGTCAGAGCCGGCAGCGGTGATGCAGGCGCTGGTGGAGCAGGCCGTCACCGAGCCCATTGACAGCGCTGACCGCGTCTTCCGCCGTAATTGAACCGAGGGGTCGAGCCCTTAGCCGGCATGTAGGAAGCGGATCGCCTCGTCACGGCGATGCAGATAGAGCAGGGTGCGCACCGCCTGCCCACGCTCCGACACCAGCTCCGGATCCCGCTCCAGCAGATAGGCTGCATCCTTTCGGGCAATCTCCAGCAGGTCGCCGTGATGTTCGAGGCTGGCGATCTTGAAACCCGGCGTGCCGGACTGGCGGGTGCCCAGCAATTCCCCTTCGCCGCGCAGTTTCAAGTCTTCCTCTGCGATAAGGAAGCCGTCCTCCGAATCGCGCAGGATCGACAGCCGCGCCTTGCCGGTTTCGCCGAGCGGTCCCTTGTAGAGCAGGATGCAGCTCGACGCCTCGTCTCCACGTCCGACACGCCCGCGCAACTGGTGCAGCTGGGCTAGCCCGAAGCGCTCGGCATGTTCGATTACCATGATCGTCGCATCGGGCACATCGACGCCGACCTCGACCACGGTAGTGGCAACCAGCAACCGCGTTTCGCCTGATTTGAAGGCGAGCATGGCGGCATCCTTTTCCGTCCCGCTCATCCGCCCATGCACGAGTCCGATCGGCGCCTTGATGAACCGCGCAAGCACAGATTGCCTCTCCTCCGCAGACATCAGCTCACTCTCTTCGGTCTCTTCGACCAAGGGGCAGATCCAGTAGGCCTTCTTGCCCTCGGCAATGGCGGACCGCAGCCGTTCGATCACGTCAGGCACCCGCTCGGTCGGCACCGTCACCGTCTGGATCGGTTTTCGGCCCGCCGGTTTTTCGGTGAGCTTGGAGACATCCATGTCGCCGAAGGCGGCGAGCACCAGCGTGCGCGGGATTGGCGTCGCGGTCATGACAAGCATATGCGGCGAGATGCCCTTGGCCGTCAGCCGCAGACGCTGATGCACGCCAAAGCGATGCTGCTCGTCGACCACGGCTAGCGTCAGGTTCTTGTAGTTCACCGTATCTTGGAACAGCGCGTGCGTCCCGATCACAATCTGCGCTTCACCGGAGGCGATACGCTCCAGGATCGCCTCGCGCTCCTTGCCCTTGGTCCGCCCCGTCAGCACCTCGATCCGCAGACCTGCGGGCGCGCCGAGCTTCGATAGCGTCGCATGATGCTGCCGCGCCAGAATTTCCGTCGGGGCCATCAGCACTGCCTGGCCGCCGGCTTCCACCGCCGCTGCCATGGCAAACAGCGCCACCAGCGTCTTGCCGGCACCGACATCGCCCTGAACCAGCCGCAGCATCCGTTGGTCCGAGGCCATGTCCTTGAGGATCTCCTCGATCGCCACAACTTGGCTGTTGGTCGGCGTAAAGGGCAGGGCGGCGCGGATCTTGCCGCTGAGTTCTCCCGTCGGCTTGATCGGCACGCCCGGCACCCGCCGAAGCTTCTGCCGCACCAGCGCCAGCGACACCTGGCCGGCAAGAAACTCGTCATAGGCCAGACGTCGACGCGCCGGTGCCTGCGGATCGATATCCTTTTCGTCGCGCGGATTGTGGAGCGCGACGAGGCAGTCACGCACGCTGCCAAAACCCTGCTTCGTGGCCAGTGCTGCATCCGCCCATTCGGCAAGCTCTGGCATCTTCTCGACGGCCGCTTCCACGGCCTTGCGCAGCACCTTGGGTCCCAGCCCCGCCGTCAGCGGATAGACCGGCTCGACCAGCGGCAGGTTCTCCGCCTCGCTCGCCTTCACCATCAGGTCCGGATGCACCATCGACGGCCGCCCATTGAACCAGTCGACCTTGCCCGACACCATGACGATCTCGTCGATCGGCAGCGCCTTTTCCAGCCAGTTGCCCTTGACCCGGAAGAAGGTGAGCGCCAGTTCCCCCGTCTCGTCATGCAGGAAGATGCGGTAGGGCATGTTGCTCTTGCCCGGCGGTGGCGGCTGGTGCCGGTCAACCCGTCCGGTGATGGTGACGAGCGAACCCTGCTGGGCATAGGCAATGCCCGGCTGGTGACGCCGGTCGATCAACCGGTGTGGTGCGAGGAACAGCAGGTCGACCACCCGCGCATCCTCGGCGTCTTCGCGGCCGAGCAGGGTCGCGAGCAACTGGGCAAGCTTCGGCCCGACACCGGTGAGGGACGCGACGGAGGCAAAGAGGGGATCGAGCAGGTGAGGGCGCATGATCGGGGCAAAATGCCTCGGGAATTGCTCCCTTGGCAAGCTGACATTTGCAAATGCCTGTTCTATAGAGGCGCGAGGAACTGAAGGGATGTCAAGATGACTGGACTGGTGAGAAGCAGTGCCGACCTCGATCCGCGGCGTCGGCGGATCCTGTTTCGCGCCTGGCATCGCGGCATCCGGGAAATGGACCTGATGCTCGGCCAGTTCTGCGAGGCCGAAATCGCAGACCTGAGCGACGCTCAGCTCGACGAGCTGGAGCATATCATGGTCGAGGAAGACAATGACCTCGTGCGCTATATCACTGGTGCCGAGCCGGTTCCCGCGCATCTCCAGACGCCTCTCTTCGAACGTATTGCCGCCCTGCGGCCGGACTTCTCGCCGGTGACGGGTGAAGAAACCTTTGCAAAGTAACTGATGATGTCCCTGATCGATGTGAAGCGGATCGTCCAGGCACAATCCGCCCTGACGCTGTCGCATGTGCCTGATGGCATGGATGCCTTCATCCTGGCGGAACTCGCCCGCGAGGGGCGTCCGGTCGCCTATGTCGTCTCCGATGGCCAGCGCCTGCAGAACCTCGAACAGACGCTGAGCTTCACCGCACCCGAAATCCCGGTCTTGAGCCTGCCGGCCTGGGACTGTCTGCCTTACGACCGCGTCTCGCCATCGGCGGATGTCTCTGCACGGCGCCTCACCGCCATCTCCGGCCTGATTGCCCTGCAGCAGAAGCCGCATGCGGCAATCGTGCTTGTGACGGTCAACGCCATGCTGCAGAAGCTGGTGCCCTCAGACGTCATCGAAAGCCTCGCCTTCTCCGCCAAGCCCGGCAACCAAGTGCGTATGGATGACATCGCCGCCCGGCTCGAGCGCAACGGCTTTGACCGCGTCGCGACCGTCCGTGAAGTCGGCGAATTCGCCGTGCGCGGCGGCATTCTCGATGTCTTCGTGCCCGGCTCGGAAGAACCCGTCCGCCTCGATTTCTTCGGCGATACGCTGGAAAGCATCCGCTCCTTCGATCCGGCCAGCCAACGCACCATCGGCCAGGTCCGGTCCCTCGACCTTAACCCGATGAGCGAGGTGACGCTGACACCGGAGACGATCAGCCGTTTCCGCAAGAACTATCTCTCGCTCTTCGGCGCCTCGACCCGCGACGATGCGCTCTACGCCGCCGTCTCCGAAGGCCGCCGTTATGCCGGCATGGAGCACTGGCTGCCGATGTTCTACGACCGGCTCGACACGGTCTTCGACTATCTCAAGGGTTTTCGCCTCGTAACCGACCACACGGTGCGGGAAGCAGCGGAAGAACGCTCCAAGCTGATCCGCGACTATTACGAGGCACGCCTGAATTCGGCCACGCCCGGCAAGGGCCATCTCGCCCAGGGCACGCCCTACAAGCCGGTGCCGCCCGAACACCTCTATCTCGGGGCCGCCGAATTCGGCCGCGGCCTCGACGCCTATGATCCGATCCGCATCACCCCCTTTGCCGAAGCCGAAGGCGGCAGCCGCCTGGTCGTCGAGATCGACGCCCGTCCGACGCCGCGCTGGGCGAAATCCGCCAGCGCCGAGGCCAGCGAAGCAAACAACCGGATCAACGTCTTCGGCCAGGCGGTCAGCTACATTGCCGAGAAGCGGGCCTCCGGCGCCAAGGTCGTGGTGTCCGGCTGGTCGGAAGGTTCGCTCGACCGTCTGCTGCAGGTGCTGGCCGAACATGGCCTCGAAAAGCTCGTGCCCGTCGCATCGCTGAAGGATGTCGACAAGCTCAAGAAGGGCGAGGCGGGCACGGCAGTCTTGAGCCTCGAAGGCGGCTTCGAGGTCGGCAATCTCGTCGTCGTCGGCGAACAGGACATCCTCGGCGACCGCATGGTCCGCCGCTCCACGCGCCGCAAGCGCGGGGCCGATTTCATCGCCGAGGTTGCCGGTCTCGACGAGGGCTCTGTTGTCGTCCACGCCGAACACGGCATCGGCCGCTTCGTCGGCCTGCGCACCATTGAGGCCGCCGGCGCGCCGCATGCCTGCCTTGAGTTGCGTTACGCCGACGATGCCAAACTCTTCCTGCCGGTCGAAAACATTGACCTCCTGTCCCGCTTCGGCGGCGAGGGCACCGAGGTTCCGCTCGACAAGCTTGGCGGTGGCGCCTGGCAGATGCGCAAGGCGAAACTCAAGAAGCGCCTGCTCGACATGGCCGGCGCCCTGATCCGCATTGCTGCCGAGCGAATGACACGCACCGCCCCGGTGCTGACCACCCAGGAAGGCCTCTACGACGAGTTTGCCGCCCGCTTCCCCTACGATGAAACCGAAGACCAGATGACCGCGATCGAGTCCGTTCGGTCGGATCTCGGTGCGGGCCGTCCGATGGACCGGCTCGTCTGCGGCGACGTCGGCTTCGGCAAGACGGAAGTGGCGCTGCGCGCCGCCTTTGTCGCCGCCATGAACGGCATCCAGGTCGCCGTCGTCGTGCCGACGACCCTGCTTGCCCGCCAGCATTTCAAGACCTTCTCCGAACGCTTCCGTGGCCTGCCGATCCGCATCCAGCAGGCCTCGCGCCTCGTCGGCACCAAGGAACTGAACCTCGTCAAGAAGGAAGTCGCCGAAGGCAAGACCGACATCGTCGTCGGCACCCATGCGCTGCTCGGCTCCGGCGTGAGCTTCGCCAATCTCGGCCTGCTGATCATCGACGAGGAGCAGCATTTCGGCGTCAAGCACAAGGAGCGCCTGAAGGAGCTGAAGTCGGACGTGCACGTGCTGACGCTGTCCGCCACCCCGATCCCACGCACCCTGCAGCTCGCCATGACCGGCGTGCGCGAACTCTCGCTGATCACCACACCGCCCGTCGACCGCATGGCGGTGCGTACCTTCATCTCGCCCTTTGATCCCTTGGTCATCCGCGAGACCCTGATGCGCGAGCACTATCGCGGCGGCCAGAGCTTTTATGTCTGCCCGCGCCTCTCGGATCTCGCCGACGTGAAGAGCTTCCTCGACGAGAATGTGCCGGAACTGAAAGTTGCCATCGCCCATGGCCAGATGGCCGCTGGCGAACTCGAAGACATAATGAATGCCTTCTACGACGGCCGCTATGACGTGCTGCTCTCGACCACCATCGTTGAATCCGGCCTCGATGTTCCCACCGCCAACACGCTGATCGTCCACCGCGCCGATATGTTCGGTCTGGCCCAGCTTTACCAGATCCGCGGCCGCGTCGGTCGCTCCAAGGTCCGCGCCTTTGCGCTGCTGACGCTGCCGGTCAACAAGGTGCTGACCACGGGCGCCGATCGCCGGCTCAAGGTTCTGCAATCGCTCGACACGCTCGGCGCCGGCTTCCAGCTGGCAAGCCATGACCTCGATATCAGAGGTGCGGGCAATCTCCTGGGCGAAGAACAGTCCGGCCATATCAAAGAAGTCGGTTTCGAACTCTACCAGCAGATGCTGGAGGAGGCGGTCGCCGAGGTTAAGGGCGTCGACGAGGTCCACGACACCGGCTGGTCGCCGCAGATTCAGGTCGGCACGTCGGTAATGATCCCGGACGACTACGTGCCCGACCTGCATTTGCGCCTCGGCCTCTACCGCCGCCTCGGCGAGATCACCGAACTCGGCGACATCGACGGCTTCGGCGCCGAGATGATCGACCGTTTCGGCCCCATGCCGGTCGAAGTCCAGCATCTGTTGAAGGTCGTCTACATCAAGGCGCTCTGCCGCAAGGCCAATGTCGAGAAGCTGGAAGCCGGCCCCAAGGGCGTCGTCGTCCAGTTCCGCGGCAAGCAGTTCCCCAATCCGGCAGCGCTGGTCGGTTATATCGCCAAGCAGGGCACCATGGCGAAGATCCGGCCCGACCACAGCGTGTTCCTGACCCGTGACCTGCCGACGCCCGAAAAGCGGTTGTCAGGGGCAGCAGTCGTCATGACGCAGCTGGCGGAACTGGCGAAGGGTTAAGCGCGTCTCAGTCGGCGCGTGGTGCCAAGCGGCGAATCTGGAAACCGGTCTTGTTCGGCTCGAAGCCGGCAGAGCGATAGAAGCTGAGTGTCTCAGGTGCTGTGGAACCGGTCAGCAGCATCACTTTGTAGCACCCGTGGTCCCAGGCGGAGGAAACGGCATGCTGCAGCGTCGCGCGGCCGTAACCGCGCCCGCGTTGCTCCGCTGCTGTGACCATATTCTCGATCAGCGCGTAAGGCTGGCCGCCCCGTGTGAGATTGGGGATGACGACCAGCGTACAGGTGCTGACAATGACGTCGTCAAGCATGCCAATATAAATGCCGCTTCCCGGGATCCGCGCCAGAGCCTCGAAGGGTGCGTCTGCTGCTTCAACCGATAGCGCGGGATCATCAGGGATGAGCTCGCGATAGAGAGCGAGCAGACCAGCCAGGTCAGACCCCTTCGCCAATCGCACTGCAAATTTGGATTGACCATCTGGCATGGTCTCCATTGCCGATCCTCAATCGCCCTGTTCCGGCTTGATCGCCAAGGCCGCATCCCCCTTGCCGGCAACCGGGGGCGGAAGCGGCGTGTCGCGCTTTCGCTCCCGCATCAGTGTCAGCAACCCGGATCCGACGATCAGCACGATCCCAATCGCCATCGGCGGATCGACTTTGTCTCCGAAAACCAGATAGCCGAGCAAGATCGCCCAGAGCATCTGACTGTACTGGATCGGCCCGACGATCGCCGCCGGCGCATAAAAGGAGGCGAGCATCATGAAAACATTGCCGATCGCTGCCAGCAAGCCAAAGGCGGCTAGCAACAGCAGGTCGTAGCTGTCAGGGGCTTGGAAAGACGGCAGCGAAAAGAACGCGCAAATGATGACGCTTCCCAGAAGGCCGGCACCGTAAAGCGAGATGTTCTTCTCCTGCG
>JARXAQ010000092.1 GCA_029865825.1 Rhizobium sp. | reverse complement strand
CAGCGATGAAGAATTGGAAAAGGCCGCAGGCGATATCGGCACAACCATCTTCCACCCCGTCGGCACCTGCCGGATGGGCGCCGATCCAGACAGCGTCGTCGATTCACGCTTACGACTGCGGGCCTTGAAGGGCCTGCGCATCGCCGATGCCTCGGTCATGCCGACCATCACCTCGGGAAACACCAATTCCCCGACCCTGATGATTGCCGAAAAGGCGGCAGCGATGATCTTGGAGGATCACCGCTGACCTTTTATATCAGCTACGGCTTATATCAGCTACGGTCGTCAGCATTGGCCCCGAGCAGCTTCGGCAGGTCACCGAAGCGGGCAACCAAGCCGAAGACCGTGGCAGCGATCGCGACGAACAGGATCGTCACCGAAGCCATGACGGGCGTATAGCCGTAGCGCAGTGCATTGAAGATCTTGATCGGCAGCGTCTCCATCACGAAACCGACCGTCATATAGGCGACGATGTATTCGTTGAGCGAGAGCACGAAGGCGAAGGCATAACCGGAAACGAGATAAGGCATGATCAGCGGCAGCACGATCGTGCGAAAAATCGTCCGGTCATCGGCCCCCATGGTGGCGGCCGCCTCTACCAGCGAGCGGTCGATGGCCGAGAAACCGAGCGAGAGCGTCACAAGGGGCAGCGTCACGAAGAAAATCGCGTGGCTGATGACCGCCGTCCAGGGCTGACCATAGAAGCCGGTCGCGGCCCAGAAGGTGAGCAACCCGAGTGCCGTAATGACGGGCGGCAGCGTGAAAGGCGCGATACCGAGCAACTGGAAGATCTGCGCCCAGGGGGCAAGACGCCGCCAGAGAAACCAGGCGAGCGGCAACGCGATGGCGACAGCAAGAGCGGCAGCACAAAGCGCCAGGATGACCGAGGCGAACAAAGCCGCACGCCAACCGGGATCCGTGAAGATCGCGCCGTACCAGGACAAGGAAAAACCCTGGGGCGGGAAGTTGAGGCTCTGCTTGGCATTCACCGAGACGCCGGCGACGACCACGATGGGAGCCGCGAGGAAGATGCCGATCAGGGTGAAGTAAAGACGCGTGAGGACCGTGTTCATGCTGCCTCTCCCTTCCGACCGATCAGAAGCGTGAGCGCCACCATGCCGAGCGTGACGAGCACGAGGAACACGGCCATAGCCGCGGCAAAAGGCATGTTGGACTGGTAGATCGCCTGGTCAGTGATCAGCACAGACAGCGTCCAGTGTTGCGGTCGGCCCAGGATCTGCGGCAGCAGATAGGAGCCGAGCGCGAAGATGAAAACCATGATCAGCGTGGCGATCAGCGTGTTGCGCAGCGCCGGCACAACCACCGTGAAGAAGGCTTTGAGCGGCGAGGCGCCTAGCGTGCGGGCAGCCTCCGTCAGCGTTGGATCAAGGCGCACCAGGGCGGGATAGAGCACGAGCACGGTATAGGGCAGCGCCTGATAGGCCATGCCGGTCAGCACCGCGCCGAAATTCGGCATTAGCGCCACGGGCTTTTCCATCAGGCCGATCATGACCAGCAGGTTTGTGATGCCGGCCGTGCGCGAAAACAGCGTCGACCATGCAAAGCCGATGATCACTTCCGAAAGCGACAGGATGGAGAGGAGCGCCACGAGCCACAGCACCTGTGCTTTGCGCGACATGCGCGCCAGCAGATAGGTGAAGGGCAGCGCCAGCGTCACGCAGACTATGGCGACGGCGATTGCCAGGCCAAGCGAAAAGCTGAGCACACCGCCGAAGAAGAACGACAGGAACCGGGCATAATTGTCGAAGACGAAATCCGGCGAATAGAAGCCGGTCGGGTCCCGCTTGAAGAAGGAGACGGCAATCATCGTCGCAAAGGGCACGACGAAGAACAGGATCAGCATGCCCGCCGGAAAGGCGAGCGGCGCATAGTCGAGCGCGATTTTCGGGGGCTCGCGTCTCATGCTGATAGTACCACGGCGGTTTCGGGATCGATGACGATGCCGACATCCTGGCCGACAGTCACGACGGGCCGCTCGCGCGGGGTCGAGACGGCGACGACTTCAGTGCCTGATACATCGAGGAAAGTCTCGATTGTACCACCGAGATCGCGGATGAAGGTAACCTTGCCGGTGATGCGACCTTCGCCGGGAGCCGAGAGCTTAACATCTTCGGGGCGAACCGAGAGGCTGGCCTGCTCCTGGCCCGACAGTGCCGAGATCCCTGCAACGCTATGGCCAAGCACAAGCGTCGCTCCGCCCTGCACCGTGAGCGGCAACAGGTTGGTCGAGCCGATGAAGTCCGCAACGAAGCGGTCGGCCGGCTTGCGATAGATCTCGATCGGGCTCGCCGCCTGGCGGATCTTGCCGCCATTCATGACGACCACGGTATCCGCCATGGTCATCGCCTCGCGCTGATCATGGGTGACGACAATGGTGGTGATGCCGAGCTGCTGCTGCAACTTGCGCAACTCCACCTGCATCGCTTCGCGCAGCTTGGCATCGAGCGCCGACAGCGGCTCGTCGAGCAGGAAGAGTTTTGGCGAAATGGCGAGCGCCCGGGCAATCGCCACGCGCTGCCGCTGGCCGCCCGAGAGCTTGTGCACCGGACGGTCGGCAAAACCGGTCAGATGGATCATGGCGAGCAACTCGTCGACCCGCTTGACCTGCTCCTCGCGGCCGATGCCCCGGATGCGCAAAGGATAGGCGATGTTCTCGCCGACGGTCAGGTGCGGAAAAAGCGCCAGTGACTGAAAGACCATGCCGAGATCGCGCTTATGCGTCGGCACCTGGGTGATGTCCTTGCCGTCGAGGACGATTTCGCCGCCCGTCGGGCTGTCGAGACCGGCGATCATCCGGAGCAGCGTGGTCTTGCCGCAGCCGGAGGGGCCGAGCAGGCAGACGAAGGTGCCGTGCGGCACGGAAAGCTCGACATTGTCGACCGCCGCGAACGGACCGAACTGTTTGGTGATGGAATTGAGGGCGAGGCCGGACATCATGTCTCCGAAGTCAAATGGTGTAGGCGCAAAGCCCTTTGGCGCGGCAATAGCATCTCACGCCCGAATTGTCTTGCACACGGCATGCGGTCGAATACTGCGCGATATGCGTTTGAGACTGGAGGCTGGGGCATTTGCCCCTCACCCTACCCTCTCCCCGCTTGGGGAGAGGGGAAGCAGGTGCCGAGCGAGCTGCGCGTCTCCTTCTCCCCGCGTGCGGGGAGAAGGTGCTGGCAGGCGGATGAGCGGCAGCTACATGAACCGCCTCTTCTCCATCAACCGACGATCAGCTCAGTCCACTTCTGGTTCAGCCAGTCCGACTTGGTCTGGTAGAGGTCGTAACGCGGCGTGATCGGCTCGATATCGGACGAGACGGATGCGAATTCGGCATCGGTCAGGTCGAGCAGTTCGCGCTTGACCGTCGGGGCCGTACCGACCTTGCGTGACAGGGTTGCCTGGATCGACGGCTGGCACATGTAGTCGATGAAGATGTGTGCTTCCTCGGTCTTGGTCGAGGCGCGCGACAGGGCCCAGCAACCCGAGTCCTGAATGCCGCCTTCCTTCGGGAAGGTCGAACGGACCGGCTGGCCATCGGCGGCGGCAAGGCCCGTGACGTCATGGTAATACTGACCCATCGGGATTTCGCCCGACTTCAGCGACTGCTCGAACTGCGCTTCGTCACGATACCAGAGGCGCACATTCGGCTTCACTTCCGCAAGCTTCTCCAGCGCCTTGATGATGCCCTCTTCGGTATCGAGTGCGTTGGTGCCGCCGAGATAGGTCTTCGCCGTCACTTCGAGAAGAAACGAGTTGGAAACGAGGGCGAGCAGGCCGAGCTTGTCGGCATTGGCCGGATCCCACAGCGCTTCCCAGGAGGTCGGTGCCTCCTTGTAGACGTCGGTGTTGGTGACGAGCGTGATGTACCAGGCAACGGCACCGACGCCAGCGACGCGACCATCCGGATACTTGTTGACGAAGCGGTCGATCAGGCCTGAGGCGTTCTTGATCTTCGCCATGTCAATCGGCGCCCACAGCTCGGTGGACTGGCCCTTCAGCATCGCTACCTGCGACATCATCGAAAGGTCGGCCGGCGCCTGGCCGGCCTTGGCGGCTTGCTCAAGCTGGACGAGCCAGGCTTCACCCGTCGGCTCGGCCACGGATTCGACGGCGATGCCAGTTGCCTTGGTGAATTCCGGAAAAATGTTCTTGTCGAAGGAATCCTTGAAGTAGCCGCCATAGACGCCGATCTTGATCGACTTGTCTTGCGCGCGCAGGATCGTCGGCATGGCGAGCGCGCCGGCTGCGGCCAGCGATCCGGCGAGCACGCCGCGGCGGCTGACGGAGGTGGAGAGAATGTTTTTCATCGTTCTGTTCCCTTGTTTTGGTTGAGGCGTTTCCCGCCCATTTTCAGAAAAACCGGCCGGGCGTCACCGCCCAGAGACGATCAGCAGTTCAGCGGCCTGCGATGCTCGGACTATAGACCATCAGGCTGAGAATTTCGAACAGCACTTGCGCGCCGGCATGGGCGGTATTGGCCGTCGCATCATATTGCGGCGCGACTTCCACGACGTCGCCGCCGACCAGGTTGACACCCTTCAGGCCGCGCAGGAGTTCAAGCACTTCGCGCGTGGTGAGCCCTCCCACTTCCGGCGTGCCGGTGCCCGGCGCAAAGCTCGGATCGAGGCTGTCGATGTCGAAGGAGAGATAGGTCGGACCATCGCCGACGATAGCCTTCGCCTTTTCGATGATCGCCGGCATGCCAAGCCCGGTCACCTCTTCGGCATGAATAACGGTCATGCCGGACTCGTAGGTGAACTCCCACAAATACTCGGCCGATCCGCGAATGCCGATCTGGATCGTGCGGGTCGGATCGAGCACACCATCCAGAACCGCCTGGCGGAACGGGCCGCCATGGTGGAACTTGGTGTCCTCGAAAGGCGCGCTGGTGTCGCAATGGGCGTCGATATGGATGAGGCCGACGGGCGCCTTTTTGCCGACCGCCTTTAGGATCGAATAGGTGATCGAGTGGTCGCCCCCGACGGCGAGCGGGGTGACACCGGCATCAACGATCTGGTTGAAACGGCGTTCGATGTCCTCATGCGCCGTTTCAAGCCGGTAGCGGCTGCGCAGCGGCACGTCGCCGATATCGGCAACCCTCAGCTCATGCACCGGCGCACAGCCGAGCACATGGTTATAAGGTCCGATCCGGTCGATGGCGCGCAGCGCGCGCGGCCCGAAGCGCGAACCGGGTCGGTTGGTCACGCCGAGATCCATCGGGACGCCGGTGATTGCCACCTGCAGGTCGCCGAAATCCGGCTCGTCCTTCGCGACCTCGCGATAAGGCGCAGACAGGAGGGTCGGCAGGCCGGAGAAGGGGGCTGCGCGCGTGCCTTTGGAGAAGATCTTGTCGCCGACCTTCTGGAAGTCGGGATCGAAGATTTCGCCGTTGCGGCTCTCGCCGTATTTGGCCCGAAGTGCTGCGAGCTTCTCTGCGCCGAAGGTCATGAAATGGTTCCCTGCTTTGCCACATGCACCACGGGCGCATTCGCTTGGCTGTTTTTGCGGCAGCGCACACTGCTGCTCTTATTGTGAGCATTAACGGTCAACGCACTTGGAAAATCAATTCACGATGTTATAGCATTCGATGTGAGAAAAATTCACGGATCATGATGCCCTGATGGCCAGCCGCCTGCCCCCGCTCAACCCCTTGCGCGCCTTCGAGGCCGCCGCCCGGCGCGGCTCGATCTCAGCGGCTGCGCGCGAATTGAGCGTGACCCATGGCGCCGTGTCGCACCAGATCCGCGGGTTGGAAGAGAGTTTGAAGACGGTGCTCTTCGAGCGTGGCGGCAAGCGTTTAAAGTTGACGCCGCAGGGCGCGCTGCTGCTGCCCGCCGTGACCCAAGCCTTTGATGGCATTGCGGCGGCAACCGCCCTCCTCAACCGGCCCACGACCAGCGGCAACCTGCGCATCTGCTGCGTGCCCGCCTTGCTCTCGCTCTGGCTGGTCCCAAGGCTCGGCGCCTTCACTGACCGCTATCCGGATATCAGCCTAAAACTTACCTCCAGCAACGACGCCAACCTGATCTACTCGCCCGACATCGACATCGCGATCCTCTACGGACAGGGTGGCTGGAAGGATTGCTGGACAAGGCTCTGGAGCAATTTTGAGCTCTTTCCGGTGGTGAGCCCGACACTGCTCAACACGCGGCCGCTGCGCTCGGTGCGCGACATCCGAGACCACGTGCTGCTGCATGGCGACGACGGGCGCGAATGGCATTCCTGGCTGGCGGCCGCCGACCAGTTGGACATGCCCAAGCCCCGCGAACATTTCATGGGCGATGCGCGCCTTGCGACCGAAGGCGCCCGCCATGGTCAGGGCGTGGCCCTCGGCGACAGCATCACTGCCTCCAGCCTCATTGCCGCTGGCGAACTGGTGATCCCCTTCGACCTGGCCGTACCCGCACCGGATGCGTTCTACGTTGCCGCCCGCAATGATGTACGCGCAGCCCCGATTGCCAAGGTCTTCATCGACTGGATCTTCGACACCATCGAAAGCGAGCGCGCCGCCCAGCCGCGCCAGCCTGCCCGCTCCACCAGCCGCACAACAGCCACCCCGCGCCGCCGCGCCATAACCAACTCCACCACCAACAGCCCCGACCCCGCAGACGACGGGGAGTGACCAAGGACCAAACCCATGCCGTCAGCTGCCTTCAATCCGCTCGTTGCCGATCTCTCCGCACCGCCCGTCCCCTCGGTGTTTGCCTGGGCGCGCGCCTATGATGGTGCGCGGGGCAAGATGATCGACCTCAGCCAGGCGGTTCCCGGTTATCCGCCGCATCCCGACCTGCTCGTCTGGCTGGCGGAAGCCGCCGCCGACCGAGCCAATGCCGGCTATGGCCCGATCGAGGGCGAGGCGCCGCTGCGTGAGGCCTATGCCGCCGATGTCGCCTCCGTCTATGGCGCGCCGGTGAAGGCCGAGAACATCCACATCACCGCCGGCTGCAACCAGGCCTTCATGGCGGTGGCGTGTGCGATTGCCGGCAATGGCGATGCGATCGCGATGACCGATCCCTATTATTTCAACCAGGAAACCACGCTGTCGATGCTCGGCATTCGCCGCGATCTGATCCCCCTTGATCCTGCGACCGGCTTCGTGCCGACGATCGAAGGCATCGAGGCAGCGCTCGCCAAGGGCGTGACGGCCGTCGCCCTCGTTTCGCCCAACAACCCGACCGGCGCCATCTATCCGGCAGACCTGCTGCGCCATACCTTCGAAGCCTGCCGCAAGGCCGGCGCCTTCCTGATCCTCGACGAAACCTATCGCGACTTCCTGCCCGGCGATGCACGTCCGCACGACCTCCTGTCGATCCCCGGCTGGGAAGAAAACCTGATCCTGCTCTATTCCTTCTCGAAATCCTTCTGCATTCCCGGCCATCGCCTGGGCGCGATCACGGCCGGCACCCGGGCCGTGTCGGAAATCGCCAAGGTCATGGACAATCTGCAGATCTGCGCACCCCGCGCGCCCCAAGCGGCCGTGGCCAAGGCCATTCCGGCGCTGAAAGCCTGGCGCGACGCAAACCGGATCGAGATCTTGCACCGCGCCGAGACCCTGAAGGGGGTGATGGAACAGCTGCCGGCTTGGAAGATGGATTCACTCGGCGCCTATTTCGCCTTCATCCGCCAACCCTTCCCCGGCCAGAAATCCGCCCATGTCGCCGAACGGCTGGCGAAAAAGGCCGGCGTGCTCTGCATCCCCGGCGCCTATTTCGGCGAGGACCAGCAGGACTATCTGCGCTTCGCCTTTGCCAATGCCGACAGCCAGACAATTGAAGGTCTGGTCGAACGCCTCTCGACCTTCACGCTGGACTGAGCGGACATGACCAAGAGCGTGGCGATCATCGGCGGCGGCCCGGCGGGCCTGATGGCGGCGGAACGGCTGGCAAAGGCTGGCCATGCCGTGACCATTTATGATGCCATGCCGACCGTCGGGCGCAAGTTCCTGCTCGCCGGAAAATCGGGCCTGAACATCACCCATGCCGAAGATTACGCTCGCTTCGTTACCCGATACGGGGCCGCGAACGAACGCTTGCGTCGTGTGCTTGATCGAATGACGCCGCATGCGATCCGTGACTGGGCGCTCGACCTCGGCACGGAGACCTTCGTCGGTTCCTCCGGCCGCGTCTTCCCCACAGCCATGAAGGCATCCCCCTTGCTCCGCGCCTGGCTGAAACGGCTGGAGAGCCTGGGTGTCGTCATTCTCACCCGCCATCGTTGGATCGGCTTTGACGGCGAAACACTGGTGTTCAAGACGCCTGAGGGAGAAAAACGGGTCACAGCCGATGCCACCCTGCTAGCACTCGGTGGCGCAAGCTGGCGGAAGCTCGGCTCGGATGCCGCCTGGGTCCCGATCCTTGCGAACGAAGGAGTCGAGATCACACCCTTGAAGCCGGCCAATTGCGGTTTCGACTGCGCCTTCTCCGAGAACTTCGACAGCCGCTTTTCCGGCCAGCCGGTGAAATCCGTCAAGGCGACATCAGAGGCCGGCACCACCCAGGGCGAATTTGTCATCAGCCGTAGGGGCATCGAGGGCAGCCTGATCTACGCCCATTCGGCCGCCTTGCGTGACACGCTGGAGCGGAACGGCACGGCCCATCTGACACTGGACCTCGCCCCCGGCCGGACGCAGGAGCGTCTGGCGAACGACCTCGCCCGTCAGGATGCCAAGGCGAGTTTTTCGACCCGGCTGAAGAAGGCGACAGGCCTGGATAGCGTGAAGATCGCGCTTTTGCGCGAGGTGCTGCCGGACGTTCAAAACTTGCCGGCGGACCGTCTAGCCGCACGGATGAAGGCCCTGCCGCTTCCCATCACGCGCCCCCGCCCGATCGCCGAAGCCATCTCGACGGCCGGCGGCATAGCGCTCGCCGCAATCGACGCGAATTTCATGCTGAAGACCCGCCCCGGCACATTCGTCGCGGGAGAAATGCTCGACTGGGAGGCACCGACCGGCGGCTATCTGCTCACCGCCTGCTTCGCCACCGGCGTTGCTGCCGCCGATGGCATGACCCTGTGGCTCGACCGAAAGGCCGGATGAACCTCAGCGGCTGGCAGCCTTGCGCATCACGCCGGCCTTGCGGAACTCGACGGTGGTCTTGGCAACAGGCAGACCAAACTTGGTGACCAGCGCCGTGTTCAGCACCGTGCCGTCCTCGCGCAACACCATCTTGTCCCAGAAATGCACCTTGTTGCCCTGCGTTTCAGGACTGAGATAAACGAGATAGTTGAAGCGCGCGACGGCCCCGTTCAGCGTCACCTTCGTCTCGCCGATGACATCCTCGCGCGTGCCGAGATAGGTCGTCGGGCTGGTCTTGACGAAACGCCAGGTCTTGCGGTCCTTGGTGCCGTCATCGAAAACGAAGTCTTCGCGCAGCGTCAGCGTCTTGCCATCCCATTTTCCAGTGAGATCCACGGTGAACTTGCGCTTCATCCCGTTGATCGCGCTGAACGAACCGACCGCTTCGGTGCGGCCGGTGAAATAGTCCTCGAAGGTGAATTTTTCCGCCGCGTGTCCGGCGGACGGCAGCAGGCTCATGGCAAGCCCGACAAGGGCGAAGGTGAGCTTCGGCATGATTGGCGTCTCCATCATTGGCGTTGTGCAAACCACTACGCAAAGGATGGATGGCCGGATTTTGCCTCGGCGCGGCAAACGCATTTGTGAAGGCAACGCATGCGCCGCCTTCGCATCCCGTCAGCCATTATCGCGCTGATAGATCCAGTCGTGATCCGGATGGTTCTGGAAACGCCATTTGCGCAGCGGGCCGGCCATGACGTTCAGATAATACATCTCGTAGCCATGCGGCACGCCGCAGGGGTGATGACCCTTCGGCACCAGGACCACATCACCATCGGACACAGCCATGGTTTCGTCCAGCGAGCCGTCCTCGGTGAAGACACGCTGGAAGCCAAAGCCCTGGGCCGGGTTCAGGCGGTGGTAGTAAGTCTCCTCAAGATAGGTCATCTCGGGGAAATTGTCCTCGTCATGCCGGTGCGGCGGATAGGACGACCAGTTGCCCGAGGGTGTGAATACTTCGGTCACCAGCAGGCTGTCGGCGACATCCCGGTCTTCCATGGCGATCGGATAGATATGCCGGGTATTGGCGCCCTTGCCGCGCTCGACGAACGAAATCCCCTCCGGGCCGATCTGCTGCGCTTCACGACCGGGCATCGCAGGCGCGGTGCAGATCGCAAGCACGCAATCTGTCGTGGCGACGGCAGACCAGTCGGCACCCGCCGGCACATAGACGCAATGCGGCGGCGTCTTCTCGAAGACCGACATGCGCTGACCGAGTTCGCCGAAATTCTTGCCCGCGCCGATAATCGTCGCCTTACCCTCGACGAGCACAAGAATGACTTCCGTCTCGCCCGTCGGCTCGGCAGCGCTTTCGCCCGCCTTCAGGCGATAGAGCCCGAAGCCGACATAACCCCAGCCGGCAGTGGCCGGCGTGATGTCATGCACCTTGCCGGATGTGCCAGAGGGCTTGCGCAACAGATTGGCCATGTCTCGTCTCCCAAAATTCTACGTTTAGTCCGCATCGGCTCGCTCGGCTTCCGCCGCGATCCTGGCGCGCTCGGCCTCCGCCTTGGCTTCGGCCTTTTTCATCGTGTGGTCATACATGAACAACAGTTCGTAACCGGCATAGAGCCCGGAGGCGACGAAGATGATCGCCCAGCCATTTGCACCATTCGAATACTCCACCCCGGCCCAGGCCAACGGCAGCACCGTGCAGAGAATGCGGATCCACAGCGGCTTGAAAAACGGATGGGTCGGATCGAGGATCTGGAACTTCAAGGCTTTGCTCCCGGCAGTCTTGTGAATGGGTCGGCCTGCAATAGCTCAAATCCGCATGCTGTCAAAACACGGGGCGGAGATAAGTCCCAGCCCCGGCTTCACTCTCAGATCAGGCCGGCTTCCTTCGCAAAGCCCTTGAGCGACTTCAGGCCGAGGCTCTGATACTCTAGGGGATTGCGCACATCCGGGTCCTGCTCGGCCTCGATGACGATCCAGCCCTGATAACCATGCTCGGCAGCAATCTTCAGCACCGGCGGGAAGTTCACACCGCCTTCCGAGTCACCGGGCACGGTGAACACGCCGCGACGCACGCCTTCGAGGAAGGAGAGCTTTTCGCTCCGCACCTGATCGGCGATGACTGGACGAACATTCTTCGCGTGGATATGGCCGACGCGGTGCATGTATTTTTTCGCAACCGCTTCCGGGTTGCCGCCACCAAAATAGCAATGGCCGGTATCGAGCATCAGCTTGGCATGCGGGCCGGTAAACTCCATCAGCTTGTCGATCTCGGCCTCAGTCTCAACGACAGTGCCCATATGGTGGTGATAGACCAGCGAGATACCTTGGCTCGCCGAGAATTCGGCCAGCGCTTCGACGCCAGCACCGAACTTTGCCCATTCGGCATCGGACAGAACCGGGCGGTCGGCGAGTGCAGTATCGTCAGCGCCATGAATGGCGTTCGAGGTTTCGCAGACGATGATGACCTTGCAGCCCATGGCCTTGAGCACATCGAGGAAGGGCTGCATGGCGGCCTTTTCTTCCTCGATCGTGTTGGTGAGCAGGTTCAGCGAGTGCCAGCCGGAAACGAATTTCAGGCCGCGCGGCTCGAGCACCGACTTCAATCCGGCAGGATCGGTCGGCAGCTTGTGGCCCTTCTCGATGCCGTCGAAACCGATCTTGGCGGTCTCGTCCAGGCACTGTTCGAGGCTGATATGGGCGCCGAGGCGGCGGTCGTCGTCGTTCGACCAGGCGATCGGGTTGGTTCCGAAAAGGATCATGATCAGGTTCTTTCCTTCAGAGCCGCTTCATAGGCTGCGCGGGCTTGATTGACTTCGGCGCGGGCGGAGACTTCCGGCACCGCGACATCCCACCAGTAACCGCCGGCTCCGGTGGTTGGATAAGGATCGGTATCGATGACGATGACAGTGGTCTCGGTCGCCTCACGGGCGGCATCAAGCGCTGTTTCCAGCTCTGCAATTGACGACACCTTCTGGGACCGCGCACCCATCGACGCGGCATGGGCTGCGAAATCGATAGCCATCGGGCTGACATTGGTATGGGCGTAGAGATTGTTGAACTGCGCCCCACCGGTGCCCATCTGCAGCCGGTTGATGCAGCCGTAACCGCGGTTATCGGTGATCACGAGGGTGATCTTCACGCCCATGCCGACCGCCGTTGCGAGCTCCGAATTCATCATCATGTAGGAGCCATCGCCGACCATGACGATGACGTCGCGGTCCGGTTCCGCCATCTTGATGCCGAGACCGCCGGCGATCTCGTAGCCCATGCAGGAGAAGCCGTATTCCATGTGATAGGACAGCGGCAGCTTGGACTTCCAAAGCTGATGCAGCTCGCCCGGCATGGTGCCAGCGGCGCACATGACGACGGTATTGTCGCGCGAGGCGCGCTGCACAGCGCCAATCACCTGCATGTCCGTCGGCAGCGCGTTGCTGTCGACAGGGGCCGCGGTGACGGCATCCGCCTTGGCGAACCAGGAGGCCTTGAGAGCGGCATCGGGTGCTGCGAATTTCTGATCGCCGAGAGCAGCAGAGAGCTTTTCCAGTCCGACCTTCGCATCCGCGACGAGCGGGATCGCATCATGCTTGGCGCTGTCGTAAGGCTGCACGTTGAGCGCCAGGATCTTGCGGTTGGGGTTCTTGAACAGCGCCCAGGAGCCCGTGGTGAAATCCTGGAAACGCGTGCCGACGCCGATCACGAGATCGGCCTTTTCCGAGACGACATTGGCGCTTTCGGCACCGGTCACGCCGACAGGGCCGAAGTTCAGCCCATGGTCCCAGGCGAGTGCCGACTTGCCAGCCTGCGTCTCGACGACGGGAATCTGGTGCTTCTCGACGAAGGCCTTCAGCGTCTCGGTAGCACCGGAGAAATGCACGCCGCCCCCGGCCACGATGACAGGGTTCTTCGCAGCCTTGAGCGCAGCAACTGCCGCCTCAAACTCGACGACGTCGGGCTCCGGACGGCGGAAACGCCAGGTCTTTTTGGCAAAGAAGCTTTCAGGGTAATCGTAAGCCTCGGCCTGCACGTCCTGGCAAAAGGCGAGCGTGACAGGGCCGCAATCGGCGGGGTCAGTCAGCGTGCGCATGGCGCGCGGCAGCGCGGTCAAAAGCTGTTCCGGGCGCATGATGCGGTCGAAGTAACGCGATACAGGACGGAAGCAGTCATTGGCCGACATCGTGCCGTCGCCGAAATCCTCGATCTGCTGCAGCACCGGATCCGGGCCGCGATTGGCAAAGACATCGCCGGGAATGAAGAGCACCGGCAGGCGGTTCACATGCGCGAGTGCCGCCGCTGTCACCATATTGAGCGCCCCAGGGCCGATCGACGAGGTCACCGCCATGGCGCGGCGACGGCCAAGCTGCTTGGCATAGGCAATCGCCGCATGCGCCATCGACTGCTCGCTCTGGCCGCGATAGGTCGGCAGTTCCTCGCGGATGCCGTAGAGCGCTTCGCCGATGCCGGCGACATTGCCGTGACCGAAGATGGCCCACATGCCGGCGATGTAGGGAACGCCATCCTCGTTCATCTGGTTGGCGAGGTAGCGCATCATCGCCTGGGCGGCGGTCAGCCGGATCGTCTTCATGCTTTTTCTCCCTTGGCGGAAACCGCCTTCTGCCGCGCAGCGTCCCAGATCGCGCAGAGGCTCTGGTAACGCGCGGCCATATCCTCCACGGCAGCGACATCGCTCAGCGAACCGGCGAGCCACTTGCGCGCAGCATCACCGAAGATGGTGCGGCCGACGGCGAAACCCTTGACCAGATCGAAGCCGGCGGCAAGCTGGAAGCTCGCCTCAAGCTCCGCCTGCGGCGCATCGAGCCCGAGCACGACGATGCCGCGCGTATAGGGATCGTTGCGTTCGATCGCGTTGCAGGCATTCGCCCAGGACGCCGTCGTCTTCATCGGCTCCAGCTTCCACCAGTCGGGATAGACGCCGATCTCGTAGAAGCGCTCGATGATCTTGGCCACCGTCTCGTCGTCGCAGGCTTCGACCTTGGAGGGGATGACTTCCAGCAGGAACTCGAGGCGATTGCGACGGGCTGCATGGAAGAGCCGTAGAACCGTCTGCTCCTGATCCGCCTTCATCTCCGGCGTATCATCAGGGTGATAGAAGGCGAGCACCTTCACCACATGATCGACGGGCCATTCAACCAGACCGCCGAAGTCAGGGCCGATTTCCGGCTCCAGTGTCAGCGGACGAGACCCCGGCCATTCCACCGGACGGCCGATCCACAGCCCAGTGCCGGCGGCGCGGTAGAGCGCATCGCGGCCCAGGCGGCTGTCGCAGAGCAAGCCATAACCGGCTTTGCCATCGGACACTTTGAGCGCGGCATCGAGGCAGAGGTTCTTGAAGGCTCCGATCCGATGCTCCGAAACACCGGCCTCCTTCGCCATGGCTTCGAGCTGCATGCGGTGGTCGAAAGCAAAGACCCGCATGGTCGACCAGTCGCCCTTGCGGTTGGTCGACCAGTGCACCTGCTCCAGCGCTGCGTCCTTGCGCAGCGCCTTGTTCTTGATGCCGGTCTTGAAGAAATATTGCAGCTCTTCCCAGCTCGGATAGGCCGGCGTGCAGCCGTGGCGGGAAACGGCAAAGGCACCGCAGGCATTGGCGAACTTCAGCGAGGTCGGCCAGTCTTCGCCGGTCAGCCAGCCCTTGAGGAGGCCCGACATGAAGCCGTCGCCGGCGCCCAACACGTTAAAGACTTCGATGGGAAACCCCTCACCGGTCTGCCCCTCATCGAGACTGTCCGGAATGGCATCCTCGAAGACGACAGCGCCCATCGGCCCGCGCTTGCAAACGAGCGTGGCCGGCGAGACCTGGCGCACGGCTCTGAGCGCCTCGATCGTATCGGTCGAGCCGCCGGCAATATGGAATTCCTCTTCCGTGCCGACGATCAGATTGAACAGATGCAGGGTCGACTGCAGCTTACGCGTCACCTTCTCGGATTCGACGAACCGGCTTTCGCCGTCGCCATGGCCGGCCAGACCCCAGAGGTTCGGACGGTAGTCGATGTCGAGGGCGGTCAGGCCACCATATTCGCGCGAGATCGCCAGCGCCTTCAGCACCGCCTGCTCCGTGCGCGGATTGGACAGATGCGTACCGGTGACGCAGACGCAGCGCGCTTCGGCGACGAAATCCGGATCGATATCATCTTCCGACAGCGCCATGTCGGCGCAGTTCTCGCGGTAGAAGATCAGCGGAAACTGGTGTTCGTCGCGGATACCGAGAAGCACCAGCGCCGTCAGCCGCTCCTTGTCCGTCTTAACGCCGCGCACATCGACGCCCTCGCGCACCAGCTGCTCGCGGATGAAGCGGCCCATATGCTCGTCGCCGACGCGGGTAATCAGCGCCGATTTCAGCCCGAGACGTGCAGTGCCCGCCGCGATATTGGTCGGCGAGCCGCCAATGTATTTGTTGAAAGAGGCCATATCCTCCAGTCGACCGCCGATCTGGGCCCCGTAAAGGTCCACGGACGAGCGGCCGATCGTGATCAGATCGAGCGAAGCCAAATTGTCCTCCCTGCTGCGGGATCTATCTGCCCCGCTCTCCACCGGCCATTCCATGGAATGGAACGGCCACTCTTCAAAATGGACTATAAATTCTATTTTTCAGAATTTCAATACGGACGTTCAATCTTCCTGCCGCGCCGTTCCCACGGCAACGGATAGAGTGATGGCGAGACAAAGCGTCGCGGAGAGCGACCGGAAGGCGCCGAAATCCACTTCCGAGACCGACAGCAAGGTGGCATTCATCCGCCGGAGCGGACTGACGACCGTATCGGTCACGGCAACCACCGGGATGCCCCTGCTGGCGACATCCTCCACGAGATCAAGCGTCTCCGTAGAATACGGCGAGAAGGTCACGGCGAGCAGCGCATCTCCCTCGCGGATCGCATGGTGATTGTCGAGCCGACCAACCACGCTGTGCAGCATGGCCGGCACGCCCATCTTCTCGAAGGCATAGGCCATGTAGCTTGCGACGGGGAAGCTCCGCCGCAAGCCGATGATATGGATCATCCGCGCCTTGGACAGCAGCCCGACAGCCGTCTCAAGCGCCTGAGGATCAACGGTTTTGACGAGATTCTCCAGCGACATGCGGCCGGCCTCGACGAATTCGGCCAGAAGCGCCGAGGGCGTGCCTTCCTGCATCTCGCGCAGGTGCTGCAGCCGCGTGGAATAATCCGGCCAGCCGCCGACAAAACTCTCGCGAAACAGCTTCTGCATCTCGGAAAAGCCGGTAAAACCCATGATCTGGCAGAAGCGCATGAAGGCCGAAGGCTGCACGCCCGCCCCTTCCGCCATCTCGGCCACGGTAGACACGGCGATGCGGTCCTTGTTGGCGGCCACGAAGTCGGCACACTGCTTCAGGCGCTTCGGCAGCGTGCTCGACACCTCCAGCAGCCGGTCCTCGAAGGCCATGATCGTCTGTGGCCCGACACTCTCGTTCATCCTGCCCCCGTTTGCCTGAACTTCGCTTGACATGATCCGTGTCACGATCTAGCAAAATAGAACATATATTCCAAATCGTCACATATGCCAGCGCGAAATGGAACAGGGACAGGGCGCTCCCCGCGAGCGCCTGAGAACACAACAATCGCCTAGTCTGCGAACAGGACCGGGCACAGGGAGGAATGATCATGGTCACGAGACTGGCCCTTCTGGGCGCCGGCCGTATCGGCAAGGTGCATGCCAAGGCAATCGCCGAAGACAAGCGCGCGAAACTCGTCGCAGTCGCCGACGCCTTTGCAGACGCCGCCAACGCCATTGCGGCCCAGACCGGCTGCGCGGTGAAGACGATCGAGGAGATCGAGGCCGACAAGGACATCGACGCCGTCATCATCTGCACCCCGACCAACACCCATGCGGATCTGATCGAGCGTTTCGCCAAGGCCGGCAAGGCGATCTTCTGCGAAAAGCCGATCGATCTGGATGTCGCACGCGCCAAGGCCTGCCTTGAGACTGTGCGCGCTGTCGGCGGCAAGGTCATGCTCGGCTTCAACCGCCGCTTCGACCCGCATTTCCAGGCTGTTCGCAAGGAAATCGACAAGGGCTCCATCGGCAAGGTCGAGATGGTGACGATCACCAGCCGTGACCCAGGCGCTCCGCCTGCCGAATACATCAAGGTCTCCGGCGGCATCTTCCGCGACATGACCATCCATGACTTCGACATGGCCCGCTTCCTGCTCGGCGAAGAGATCGAAACGGTCCAGGCCTCGGCCTCGGTTCTGGTCGATCCTGTCATCGGCGAACTCGGCGACTATGACAGCGCCTCGCTGATCCTGACGACGAAGAGCGGCCGCCAGGCGATCATCTCCAACTCGCGCCGTGCATCCTATGGCTACGACCAGCGCATCGAGGTGCATGGTTCGCTCGGCTCGGTCTCGGCCGAAAACCAGCGCCCGGTCTCCATCGAAGTCGCCAACAAGGACGGCTATACCCGCCCGCCGCTGCATGATTTCTTCATGACCCGCTACACGGCAGCCTATGCCGCCGAAATCTCCGCCTTCATCGACGCACTCGACAACGGCACGCCGATGGCACCCTCGGCTGAAGACGGCCTGATCGCGCTGGCACTCGCCGATGCGGCCGTGAAGTCTGCCAAAGACAATTCGGCCGTGAAGGTCAGCTAC
>JARXAQ010000045.1 GCA_029865825.1 Rhizobium sp. | reverse complement strand
ATTTCAAAATCTGCTTCATCTTCAGTCTCCCGGTTTGGTGTCCGTGTTTTCACGGTCTTTGTTCCCAGAATGAAGGGTGCCTCTATTTCGCCGCTTTCGCAAATTCATTAATCAGAATGGAGCTATCGGTTTTTCCGATATCAGGCGAATTTACCGGGACCGGCCGCTGCGTAAGGCCTCTGCAACTCCAATGAAGTCCTTTGCCGATTGCGGCAACCCGGAACCCTTGCGCCAAACCATGCCGACCTGAACCACGGGCAGGGCGCCGGAAACGTCGCGGCTTTCGATGCGGTCGCCTTCCAGCGACCACGGTCGGTAGACGAGATCGGGCAAGAGCGCGATGCCGGCGCCGGTCGCGACGAGGCTGCGCACGGCCTCCACAGAGCGGGTGCGGAAGGCGACATGCGGGCGGGCGCCGAGCGCGGTCAAAAGCTTGCCGGTATTCTCCTCGATTTCATCGACCGTCAGCATGATCAACGGCTCCTTGGCGATATCGGCGACGGAGATGATGTCTGCGGAAACCAGCGGATGGCCGAGCGGCAGCCAGAGGCGGTAGGGCGATGTCTCGATGATTTCCGCCTGTAGCGCCATGCGGTCGCGCAGATTGGAGATGACCATGACGGCGACATCGAGCTCGCCGCCAACAAGCAGATGTTCGAGATAGGAGCCATTGTCCTCGATGGCGCTGACCTCGACGCCGGGGCAGGCGCGGCGGTAGCGGGCCAGCAGGTCCGATAGCACGTAGCCGGCGACGAGCGAGGTGACGCCGATGTTGAGCGTGCCGCCGGTATTGCTCTTCGTCTCGGCAAAGACATGGCGGGCGTCGGAGACGGTGGCTAGAATCTTCGTCGCGTGGCGGAGGAACTGGTGGCCGTTATAGGTGATCGACAGGCCGCGCGGGTGGCGTTCGAAAAGCTCGACCCCGAGATCGCCCTCCAGTTCCTTGATCGCTTCGGTGACGGAGGACTGGGAAATGGAGAGGTTCTGCGCCGCGCGGGTGACGGAGCCCTGCTCGGCGACGGCGACGAAATACTGCAACTGACGGAATGTGAAGGCCATGCCCCACTCAAGCACGGAGAGGCGGCGCTGGGCAAGGCGGCTTTGGAGGTTGTCAGACTGCATGGCAGCCGTGCAATTGCGGCCTAGGAAAACAATTCCCTGGGTGTAGGATCAGATTGCCCGCGCCGTTGGTTGATCCACGGATTCGTCTCCTTTCAGGCCTTTGTCCCCATCATGAAATCGACGCCGCTCGGCTATAGCTTCACGTTCCTGGCCTTTTCCGTCTTCGCCATCCAGGACGGCCTCTCCAAGCATCTCGGCGGGGATTATTCACCGGTGCAGGTGGCGATGGTGCGCTACTGGGCCTTTGTCGCCTTTGCGCTGTTTCTCGCGATGCGCTCGCGCGGCGGACTTCGAACCGCGATCAACACCAAGCGTCCCTTTCTGCAGATCCTGCGCGGCCTTTTGCTGTTTTCGCAGATCCTGATCTCGATCGTTGCCTTCACCCATGTGGGGCTGGCCAAGAGCCAGGCGATTTTTGCGGCAGGCCCGATCTTCGTTGCGCTCCTGTCGATGCCCATCCTGGGCGAAAAAGTCGGCTGGCGGCGGTGGACGGCGATCTCGGCGGGTCTCGTCGGCGTGCTGATCATGCTGTCGCCGGGGGCGGACGGTTTCAACATCTATGTCGTGTTGCCGTTGATCTGCGCCGTGCTCGGTGCGGTCTATGCCATCGCGACCCGCCTCGTTAGCCGCGACGACGGACCATCGACCAGCTTCTTCTATCTCGCCATCGTCGGCTTCATCGGCGCCAATATCCTCGGTCCCTTTTTCTGGATACCTTTCTCAGCCATGGACTGGGTCTGGATGGGATGCCTGTGCTGTACGGGTATCGTCGGCCACCTGGCGCTGATCAAGGCCTATGAGAACCTCGATGCCGTCGTCGTGCAGCCGATCTCCTACTGGCAGCTGGTGCTGGGGGCAGTGATTGCCGTGACCGTTTTCGGCGAGGTTTTGCGCTGGAACACCGTGGTTGGTGCGGCGATCGTCGTCGGAGCCGGCTTGTTCACCGTCTGGCGGGAATGGGTCGTGTCACGCCGCGTCAAGCGGGCGGAAGAGGATGCGCGGGCCTGAGAGGTGGCGTGCGCAGCCGGTTGGTCATTCCTCCTGCGCGATGCGCCGGAGTTCGTCCAAGCCCACCGGGGCAACGGGGCGGAAGTCCAGGCCATAGATGCGCTCGGCACATTCGCGCTTCACCCGTTCGATCTGCGCCTTTTCGCCCCGGATGCGGGCGCGCAGCAGCGGGTCGCGTGTGCCCGTAATCGCCATCGACTTGTTGACCACCCAGCCATAGGGCGCGATGCCCGCGCGGCGCAGGTCGTCCTGCAGGGCGGATGCTTCCGAGACAGGTGTCCTTTCCGGCAGGGTGACAAGCAGCACCCGCGTATAGGCGGGGTCCTGCAGGCGCATCAGCGGGGTGACCATGCGGCCGGGCGCGGTGTCGTCGAGATGGCGCGTCATCTGGCGGTGATAGGCGCCTGTCGCATCGAGCAGCAGCAGGGTGTGGCCGGTCGGCGCGGTATCGATGACGACGAGGCTGGAGCGCGCTTCGCCGACGACGCGGGAAAAGGCGTGGAAGACGGCGACTTCTTCGGTGCAGGGCGAAGCGAGGTCTTCGCGCAGAAGGGCTTGGCCTGCTTCATCGAGATCCCGGCCCTTGGTCGTCATGATCTTGTCGATGTAGCGCGTGGTCTCTGCCTCGGGGTCGATGCGGTCGACGGTCAGGTCGGGCATGGCGGCGGCACCCACGACGAAGGACAGATGTGCCGCCGGGTCTGTCGTGGTGAGGTGGACCGTATGGCCGCGTGCGGCTAGCCCGACCGCGACGGTTGCGGCAACCGTGGTCTTGCCGACGCCACCCTTGCCCATGACCATCACGAGGCCCTTGCCGCTTGCCGCGATCTCGACGATCAGGCGCGAGAGGTGGGGGAGCTCGGGGGTAGCGAATGTGTCGTCGGCTGGATCGACGGCAGGGATGGTAGAGCTTTCCGACACGAGCCCGCGCAGGGCCTCAAGGCCGACCATGTCGAAGGATTTCAGCGCCACCTCGTCGCGGGGAAGGGTGGACAGGGCGGGCGGCATTTCGGCTAGCGCCTTTGCCTGTTCTGCCGCGAAGGCGCTCGCCACCTGATCGTTCGGATCTGATGGCGTGAAGCGGCCGTTGACGGCGAGCATCTGGTTGGACAGGCCGAGTTCGGACAGCTCGCCGGCCGTCCGGGCGGCTTCCCGGATGGCGCCGAGATCGGCGCGCGTCACGAGCACGATCGTCGTACGGGCGGGGTCGCCGAGGCATTCGAGCGCCGTGCGGAAGCGGTCTTCCTGCATCTTCAGGCCGGAATGGGGCCCGAGGCAGGAGGCGCCGCGTTCGTTGGCCTCCAGGAAACCGGTCCAGGCCTTGGGCAGGCTGAGGAGCCGGAGGGTATGACCGGTTGGGGCGGTGTCGAAGATGATGTGGTCGAATTGCGGCTGGTCATCGGCCAGCAGGCCGACAAATTCGTCGAAGGCGGCGATCTCGGTGGTGCAGGCGCCGGACAGTTGTTCGCGGACGGTGGCGCGATCCTTGTCGCTGGCTTCAGGCTCCATCTGCTCCAGCATGCGCAGGCGATAATCCTCGGCCGCTGCTTCAGGATCGATGTTCATGGCAAACAGGCCTGATACGCCGGGGATCGGCACCGGATCGCTGCCAAGCGTCACGCTCAGCATCTCGTCGAGATTGGAGGCGGGGTCGGTGCTGACGAGCAGGATCTTCAGGCCCTGATCGGCGAGCGCAATCGCGGTTGCGCAGCTGAGCGATGTCTTGCCGACGCCGCCCTTGCCGGTGAAGAACAGGTGGCGGGTCGGGCTGGTCAGCAGTTTGAACGTCGACATGGTCGCCATCCTCTGGTTGCGAAGGATAGCTTAGGCGCCAATCGTGGCCCGGCACTTGATCCAAGGCAAGTGGGGGGTGGCTAAACGTCTGCCTCGGCCTCTAACGCTTCGATGCGGTTCACGCCTCGGGCCTGCCACAGCGTGCGGAAGAAGGCGAGGATGAAGATTGCGCTCATGATCAGCACGATGGTCGGTGCCGGCGCGCTGTCGATGAAGAAGCTCAGATAGATACCCGAGAGCGAGGCCGTGACTGCGACGGCAACGGCGGTGACCAGCATGGTGGCAAAGCGCTTCGTCACCAGAAAGGCGATCGCGCCGGGGGCGACCAGCATGGCGACCGATAGGATGATGCCGACCGCCTTCAGCGCACCGACGACGAGGAGCGACAGCACGGTGAGCTGGCCGTAATGCAGAAGGCGGACCGAGAGGCCGATCGCCTGGGCATGTTGCGGGTCGAAGGCGTGGGCGAGCAGGTCCTTGCGCAGCAGCACCAGGAAGAGTGTGGCGAACAGGGCGATCAGGCCGGTTTCAATCAGGTCTGAGGGCAAAATGCCTAGCATGTCGCCGAAGAGGATGTGGTCGAGATGGACCGCGCTCTCGACCTGCACGTAAAGAACCAATCCAAGGCCGAACATGCCGGAGAAGACGATGCCGAGCACTGTGTCCTCCTTGATGCGGCTGTTTTCCTTGATGAAGCCGGTCAAGAGCGCGCAGAAGAGGCCGGCGACGAATGCGCCGATGGCGAGCGGGATGCCGGCGATGTAGGCGATCACGACCCCGGGCAGCACAGCATGGGAGACGGCGTCGCCCATCAGCGACCAGCCTTTGAGCACCAGCAGGCAGGAGAGCAGCGCCATGGGAATGGCGATCATCAGGGTTACGACGAATGCCGTCTGCATGAAGGGAAGCTGGAAGGGCAGGATGGCGAGCGCCAGGGTTTCGCTCATGCGGGCAGTTCCTTCGAACCGAGTGCTGGCTCTGCTGCGTCGTCCCCGATCGGCTCCAGCGCTTCCCTGGCGCGACCGCGTGCGGCGAACAGCCCGTGCTTGGGCGCGAACAGGAAGGCAGCGAGGAAGATGGCGGTCTGCAGCACGACGATGATGCCGCCGGTGGCGCCATCCAGGAAGTAACTCGCATAGGCGCCGACAAAGCTGGTGCCGGCGCCGATGCCGAGCGCCATGAGGATCAGGCGCTGGAATCTGTCAGTGAGCAAATAGGCGGTGGCGCCTGGCGTCACGACCATGGCGACGACGAGGAAGGCGCCGACGGTCTGCATGGCAGCGACGGTGGAGGCGGCGAGCAGCGTGAAGAAGATCACCTTCAGCCGTTCCGGCTTCAGGCCGATCGAACGGGCATGGCTTTCGTCGAAGAAGGTGACCATCAGGTCCTTCCACTTGAGCGCCAGGACCACGAGGCTGATGCCGCCGATCAGGACCAGTTGCAGCGTGTCCGTCGGGGTGATGGCGAGGATATTGCCGAGCACGATGGTCTTGATGTCGATCGAGACGGGCGAGATCGAGACCATGAACAGGCCAAGGCCGAAGAAGGAGGTGAAGATCAGCCCGATGATAGTGTCTTCCTTCAGCCGGGTGCGCTGGTTGAGGAACAGCATCGCGCCGGCCGCCAGCCCGCCGGAAAAGAAGGCGCCGAGCGAGAAGGGCAGGCCGAGCATATAGGCGCCGGCGACGCCCGGCACGATCGCATGGGAGAGCGCGTCGCCGATCAGCGACCAGCCTTTCAGCATCAGATAGGCGGAGAGAAAGCCGCAGACGCCACCGACCAGCGCGCTCACCAGGATGGCGTTGCGCATGTAGTCATAGGTGAAGGGCTCAAACAGGGTCGCGAGCATCGCGCACTCCAGGCTTGGGCGTTCCGTAGATGACGAAGGGGCGCTCGTCGTCGGTGATGACCTTCACCTCGCGGCCGTCTTCGTCGTCATGCAGGTCGGTGCCTGACAGCACGAAGTGGCGGAGCGCGCCGCCGAAGGCGGTCTTCAGGTTTTCCTCGGTGAAGGTGTCCTCGGTCTTGCCAGAGGCGATGACGGTGCCTTTCACGAAGATGGTGCGGTCGCAGAAGTCGGGCACGCTGCCGAGATTGTGGGTCGAAACCAGCATGACCCGGCCTTCGGCGCGCAGGTCCTTCATCAGGCCGATGATCTGTTCCTCGGTGGTGACGTCGACGCCGGTGAAGGGCTCGTCGAGCAGGATCACCTGGCCTTCCTGGGCAAGGGCGCGTGCGAGGAAGACGCGCTTGCGCTGGCCGCCGGAGAGTTCGCCGATCTGGCGCTTGCGGTAATCGCTCATGCCAACACGGGCAAGTGCCGCATCGACCAGCGCGTGGTCATGCTTTGAGGGAATGCGCAGGAAGTTCATGTGGCCATAACGGCCCATCATCACGACGTCTTCGACCAGGACCGGGAAGTTCCAGTCGACTTCTTCTGCCTGGGGTACATAGGCGATCAGGTTCTGCATGAGGGCTTCCTTGACGCTCATGCCGAGCACGCGGATCTCGCCTGATGCGACCGGCACGAAGCCCATGATCGCCTTGAAGAGGGTGGATTTTCCAGCGCCGTTGACGCCGACCAGAGCGGTGATCGTGCCGGGCGGGATCTCGAAGCTTGCATGGCGGAGCGCCGTGTGGCCGTTGCGATAGGTGACGGTGACGTCGCTTGCGGCGATCCCTGAGGGTGCGCCACGGTGGGCTCTTCGATCGCGCGATCCCATGATCATACGGCGAGGCCCTTTGCGATTGTCGATACCGTGACCTTCAGGAGATCGAGATAGGTGGGGACCGGGCCATCGGCGTCGCTTAGCGAATCCACATAGAGCACGCCGCCATAGGCCGCCCCGGTTTCCGCCGCCACCTGCTTGGCCGGCTTGTCCGAGACCGTGCTTTCCGAGAAGACGACCGGGATCTTGTTTTCGACCACCGCATCGACGACTGCCTTGACCTGCTGGGGCGTGCCCTGGCTGTCGGCATTGATCGGCCAGAGATAGAGTTCTTTCAGGCCCAGATCGCGTGCCAAATAGGAGAAGGCGCCTTCGCTGGTGACGAGCCAACGCTGGTTTTCCGGAACGGCTGAGATTTCGGCCTTCAGCGGCTCGATTTCGGCGCGGATCTTGTCGGAATAGGTCTTTGCATTGGCCGCATAGATCGCGGCATTGGCGGGGTCGATATCGCTTAGAGCCTTGCGGATGTTCTCGACATAGATCAGCGCATTGTCCGGCGACATCCAGGCATGGGGGTTCGGCTTGCCCTCATAAGCGCCGCCCCCGATGCTGATCGGCTCGACGCCATCACTGACGGTCACAGTTGGCACATTGCCAAGATTGGCGAGGAATTTTTCGAACCAGGCTTCGAGATAGAGCCCGTTGCGCAAGACCAGATCGGCGTCGCGGGCCTTCAGGATGTCGCGTGGTGTGGGCTGATAGCCATGGATCTCGGCGCCGGGCTTGGTGATGCTCTCGACGTCTGCGGCGTCGCCCGCAACGTTGCGGGCAATGTCGGCAATCACGGTGAAGGTGGTGACCACCTTCGGCTTGTCTGCGGCGAGCGCCGTC
>JARXAQ010000033.1 GCA_029865825.1 Rhizobium sp. | reverse complement strand
ATCATCGGGGCGGCCACGACGATTCGTGTAGCGAACAGACTTCACTGAGGCAGGGGCGACAGTATGCCGGCGGAAAATTCGGTGGATGCCGCGCTCGCAGCGCTCCGTCAGGCTGTCTCCGGACTGGAGAATGCCGTCGACATGCGCTTCGAGGCAGAGCGCGAAAGCACTGAGATCGATGGCGAGGTGCGGCGTGTGCATGCGGACCGGGCGCGTCTCGCTCAGGAACTCGATCAGTCGGAGTTCCGGGCCAACCGGCTCGAAGAGGTCAATCGTGAGGTTTCGCGCCGTCTGGTCACGGCCATGGAAACGATCCGGGCGGTGCTCGACCGCTAAATGGTCGGCCGGCATGGCGCTTGTTGCTTACGGCGCGCGAGCGTCACGCGTAGGAAAGAGTTGGAAGGCGGATGGCGCAAGTCACAGTCACGATTGACGGAAAAGCCTATCGCATGGCTTGCGAGGAGGGGCAGGAAGCCCATCTGACAGCACTCGCCAGCCAGTTCGACCGGTATGTGGGCCATCTGAAGGGGCAATTCGGCGAAATCGGTGATCTCCGGATCACCGTCATGGCCGGGATCATGGTTATGGATGAAATGGCCGACATCAACCGGCGCCTGGCTGCGGCAGAGGCCGAACTTGCCGGGTTGCGGGAAGGGCGCGACAGCGTGCTGACCGGTGTGGGACAGCGTGAGGAGGCGGTGGCCCATGCGATCGCCGAGCTTGCGGAGCAGCTGAACGGGATCACCCGCAAGCTCGCGCAGCGCCCGGCACCCCAGGCTCAGGTCTGAGGACTATTTGTCGAGCCCACTGGCTAAGTGTGCGCGAAGCGCCTATATCTGCATTGCGATCTGCGCCTCACGACAGGAACCACAATCCCTGGGGCCATACTCGATCCAAAGGGAGCTGTCCCTGGCCGGGCCCGTGGGCTCGGACATATGGCGCCCACCTACGTTTGTAGGCACCCAGGATCGTAAAAATCCATCGGTTGCCGTGGATCGTACTTCATCTCAGACTTGATAGAAAAAAGCCGCCGCGATCGCTCGCGACGGCTTTGTTCGTTTCGGCTGATCTTTCGATCAGAACTCTTCCCAATTGTCTTGGGACGCGGCCGTTGCGGTGGCGCCGCCGCCGAAGGCCTTGGTCAGCTTGCCGACCATCGAGCGGGCCGGCGAGGCGGCCGGGCGGGACTGACTTTCGGCTGCACGCGGAGCGGTGGCACGGGGTGCTGGCGCACGCAGGGCAGGGCTTGCCGACTGATAGGCCGGGGCAGGGGCGGCACGCACCGCCTCGTTGGTCCGGAACTGTCCGATCAAACCGGCCAGAACACGGGCGCTGTCGGCGAGGCGATGGGTGACGGCGGTTGCCTCTTCCACCATGGCGGCGTTTTTCTGGGTGAACTGGTCCATATGGTTGACCGAGCCGTTGATCTCGTGCAGCGCCGTCGACTGCTCGCGGGCGGCTGAGGCAATCGCCGAGATGTGGTCGTTGATCGTGGCGACCTGTCCGGAGATTTCGCCGAGGGCCGTGCCGGTCTGCTGGACCAAAGAAACACCGCCGGCGACCGCTTCACCCGACTTGTTGATCAGCGCCTTGATGTCCTTGGCGGCATTGGCGGAGCGCTGGGCGAGTTCGCGGACTTCCTGAGCGACGACTGCAAAGCCCTTGCCGGCTTCGCCTGCGCGGGCGGCTTCGACGCCGGCGTTGAGCGCCAGCAGGTTGGTCTGGAAGGCGATTTCGTCGATCACGTTGATGATCTTGGAAATCTCGCTCGAAGCCTGTTCGATGCGGCTCATTGCGTCGATTGCGTCGGAGACGACCTTGCTGGAGTTTTCCGTGCTCTGGCGGGCGACGGCTGCGATCTGGGCTGCCTGGTCAGCCTTGGCCGAGGAGCCACGAACGGTTGCCGTGATTTCTTCGAGTGCTGCTGACGTCTCCTCGAGCGAGGCGGCCTGCTGTTCGGTGCGCTTCGACAGGTCGTCGGTTGCCTGGCGCATTTCGGCAGAGCTTGCCTCGATACCGGAGGTTTCGACTCTGATGTCGCCGAGCGTGCTGCTGAGTTTCTCGACCGAGGCATTGAAGTCGACGCGCAGCTTGTCGAGATTGCCGGTGAAGGCCTGCCCGATGCGCACGGTCAGGTCGCCGTCGCTGAGCTTGTGCAGACACTGGGCCAGCACGTCGACGGCCTGTTCGACGGCCTTGGCGTCTTCGGCCTTGGCAGCTTCCCGTTCCTGGCGTTCCTGCTCGCCCTGGGCAACGGCGTCGGCGGCGCGGCGTTCGATCTCGATTTTCTGGATAGCGCTTTCACGGAAGACATTGATCGAGCGGGCAAGGGCGCCAATCTCGTTCTTCAGGTCCTGATGCGGCACGTCGGTTTCCAGGTGACCGCTGGCGAGATGATCGGCAACACCGGTCAGGCGCGGCAGGGCGCCGACGATCTGGCGGACGAAGAGTGCGATCAGGGCGGCAGCGATGACGAGCACGATCAGCGCCGTGGTGCCGATCGCCCAGGCCATGTCGGTTGCCATGCTGTTGATGTCGGCCGAGCGGACACCGGCATAGAGGATGCCGAGAACGTCACCGGTCGGCGAGAAGATCGGCTGATAGATCGTGTAATAGGGCACGTCGAGGATGACTGCCTGGCCGCGATACATGTCACCCTTCACGGCGAACGGGTAGACGGCGCCGGTCTGGCCGAGAGCGGTTCCGACCGCGCGCTTGCCGTCCGGCTTGATGATGTTGGTGGTGCGGCGCCAGAAGTCCTTGCTCTCGGCATCCCAGGCGAAGATCGTCGCCGTCTGGCCGGTCATGCGCCCGATCGCGTCGATCATCGTGTGATCGGTGAATTCCTTCGGGATGGAATCCATGACGATCCGGTCGACATTTCCGTTCGAGGCCCAGGTGATCTTGGTGCCCGGCAGGTCGCGCTCGATGATCGTCGCTGCAGTGCGCAAGCTGGCATCCTGGCCGCTGATTGCCTGTTCCTGGATGCGCGTTGCGATGCTGCCCGAGATGACCCAGGACACGGCGCCGAGCGACGCGACCAGGATCAAGACTGTCGTCGCGGTGATTGTTTTTGTGATGCCGAAGCGCGAAAAGATCTTCATGCGGAAGAGGCCCCTTGAACGTTATCTTGTGCCTTAGTCTAACGTACCGGGGTTAACCCTTGGTTTTTCAGGGTATTTGGCAAGCGCCTTGATAAAAGACAAAATGACTAAAAATGGCCGGTTTGCCTCCCCAAATTTGGCGGGTCTGCGGCTGCGGAGGTAAGAAATGGTGGAAAAACGCTTGCTGAAGGCGAACCTTCGCAAGGAGCGGCTGGCGCGGCGTGATCAGATCGATCCGGCGATCCGGCTCGAGTACAGCCTCGGCATGGCCGACCTCGCTGGGGAGATGATTGCGGTTGAGCCGGGTATGATCGTCTCCGGTTTCTTTCCTATCCGCTCGGAGGCTGACATCCGTCCCCTGATGGCGCGGCTGAAGGCGCGCGGCGCGCGACTGTGTCTGCCTGTTGTCATGGACAAGGAAACGATCGTCTTTCGTGAGCTTGTGGCCGGGGCAGATCTGGTCGACACAGGCTTCGGCACGCGCGGTCCGGGGCCGGATGCGGCTGTGCTCGACCCCGATCTCCTGCTCGTTCCGCTCTCGGCCTTCGACGCGAAAGGCAACCGGATCGGCTATGGTGCGGGTCATTATGACCGCGCAATTGCCCGATTGCGGGAAAAAGGGCGCAATCCGCGGCTGATCGGCATTGCATTCGACTGTCAGGAGGTGGCAGAAGTGCCCGATGAAGCGCATGACGTCCGGCTCGAGGCTGTTCTGACGGAAAGTGGCCTCAGAACATTCATGGAGTGATCGGACGATATGCGACTTCTGTTTCTCGGCGATATGGTGGGCAAGACCGGACGGACGGCTGTTTGGGAGCGGTTGCCTGGCCTGATCGCCGATCTGAAACTCGATTTCGTCATCGTCAACGGCGAGAACGCCGCCGGCGGCTTCGGCATTACCGAGGACATCTATCTCGAGACGATCAATGCCGGCGCCGATGTGGTCACGACCGGCAACCATGTGTGGGACCAGAAGGAGGCGGTGTCCTTCTGCACGCGGCACGACCAGTTCCTGCGGCCCGCCAACTATCCGGCCGGTACACCCGGCAAGGGGTCGGGCCTGTTCTATGCCCGCAACGGCGCGCGCGTGCTCGTCGCCAACATCATGGGCCGCGTCTTTATGCATCCGGAGCTCGATGATCCCTTCAAGTCGGCTGAGAGCATTCTTGCGGCCGCCCCTCTGAAGGAACAGGCCGATGTCATCGTCTTTGACTTCCATGCGGAAGCGACCAGCGAGAAGCAATGTTTTGGCCATTTCGTCGATGGCCGCGCCAGCTTCGTCGTTGGCACCCATACCCATGTGCCGACCGCCGACCATCAGATCCTGAACGGCGGCACGGCCTATATGTCGGATGCAGGCATGTGCGGCGACTACGACTCCTCGCTTGGCATGGAGAAGGAAGAGCCGCTGAACCGCTTTATCTCGAAGATGCCGAAGGGGCGTTTCGAGGCGGCGAGCGGGCCTGCCACCATTTGCGGCGTCGGCGTGGAGATCTCGGATGCGACGGGCCTCGCGGAGAAGATCGCACCGCTCAGGATCGGGCCGCGGCTTGCCGAGACCATCCCGGCCTTCTGGGCCTGAGCGACCTGGCAGGATTTTCTCGATAACACCATTGTGACGCTGGTGCGCCACGCGACCGCTTTACGGCCGCCGGCCTCTCCCGCATTCTTCCGCACAGGACGCGAAAGCGAAGCGGGAGCGGCATGATGCTGAGACTGATGTTTTCGAGCTTGGTCGTGATGTGTTTCGCACAAGGCGCCTTGGCGCAGGATGCCCCGCGACCGATGGTCAGCCAGTGTCAGCTGATCGCTGAAAACCTGCCCCGGGTTCAATTCGCGAGTTTCAAACCGTCGCCGGGCTCAGCGGACGTCGTCATTCCAGCGCAGTTCCAGGAAGATGTGACGATTAGCTTCGTCGGGCATTCGACCTTCCAGATCGATACGCCCGGCGGCGTCTCGATCGCCACCGATTTCAACGGCTGGCTGCGAACGTCCCGCACGCCCGACGTCGTGACGATGAACAAGGCGCATTCCAGCCACTACACGCTCAATCCCGACCCGGCGATTGCCACCGTCCTGCAGGGTTGGAACGAGGCACGGCCCGGCGAGAAGATCGAGCACAAGGTGGTGGTGGGCGATGCCTATGTGCGCAATGTCCCGACCGACATCCGCAGCTGGGGCGGAGAATTCGAGCCGAATGGCAATTCCATCTTCATCTTCGAGGTGGCGGGGCTGTGCATCGGCCATCTGGGCCATCTGCACCACGAGCTGACGGATGCGCATTATGCGGAGATCGGCCGGCTGGATATCGTCATGGTGCCGGTGGACGGCGGGCTCACCATGGGCGCCGACAGCATGAGCCGGACGATCAAGCGGTTGCGGTCGGCCGTGGTGCTGCCGATGCATCGGCGCGGCGCCATCGTGGACAGTTTCCTTGCCATGTTCGACGGCAGCTTCGATGTGGAGCGATCACAAAACAGCGGCTTCACGGTGTCCATGCGGACATTGCCGAAGAAGCCGCTGATCTTGGTATTGGCAGGGGTCTGACGCTGATCAGGCGAAACGGACCTGGCGGTGGACGCCGACATCAGGCATCTTTTCCGGATCGAGATTGGCCTTGGCGATCTCCCAACCGAACTTGACCGTGCTGCCGGTCGAGGCCCAGATCTCGCCGTCGTCCAGTGACAGCGACAGAAGGATCAGGCTCGGATCGGACTTGCCGCCTTCGTACCAGGCGGCGATGACCGAATTCCAGTATTCGTCGATCTTCGCCTTGTCCTTCACAGCGGTCAGGGCACCGGCTAGGCTCGCATGATAGTCGTGGTTCTTGCCGATCACGTTGAACTGGCCACGGCTGCCGGGACGCAGCGCCTTGACCAGATCGGTGTCAGTTTTGGTAAAGAACCAGATTGTGTTGGTGCTGTGGTCGGCAAAGGGTGCCATCGGGCGCATATGCATGTCGGACCCGGCGAGACCGAGCATGCCGGCATGGATGTCCTCGATCTCTTCCCAGAGCTGTTCCACCGGGTTTTCGCGGGCTTCGCTGAAGCTTGCCATCAATCGTGTCTCCTTGGTCGGTTTGCGTCGAGTGCAACGAGCGGCGGGGGGACTTGTTCCGCACGCGCAGGCGTCCGATCTCGGTCGTCGCCCTTGAACCCGACCAAATTCGCCCGTATAAGGCGGCCATTCCAAACAAGAGACCTGATCAGGGGTGCCATGGCTGGCCATTCACAGTTCAAAAACATCATGCACCGCAAGGGGAAACAGGACGGGATCCGTTCGAAAATGTTCTCCAAGCTCGCGCGCGAAATCACCGTTGCTGCAAAGACTGGTCTACCCGATCCGACCATGAACGCAGCCCTTCGTCTAGCCGTACAAAACGCCAAGGCGCAGTCGATGCCGAAGGACAATATCGACCGGGCCATCAAGAAGGCGTCGGGTGCGGATGCGGAAACCTATGACGCGATCCGCTACGAGGGTTATGGCCCAGGCGGCGTCGCCGTCATCGTCGAGACGCTGACCGACAACCGCAACCGTACAGCCTCCGTCGTCCGCTCGACCTTCTCGAAGGCCGGCGGTGCGCTGGGCGAAACCGGCTCGGTGTCCTTCTCCTTCGACCATGTCGGCGAGATCAGCTACAAGGCCTCCGTTGGCGACGCGGACAAGGTGATGGAAGCGGCGATCGAAGCCGGTGCCGAAGACGTCGTCTCGGATGAAGACGGTCACACCGTCTACTGCGCCTTCGAAGACATGAACGAGGTTTCCAAGGCGCTCGAAGCGGTGCTCGGTGAAGCCGAGTCCGTCAAGGCGATCTGGAAGCCGCAGAACACGATCGAAGTCGACGAGGACAAGGCGACCTCGCTCATGAAGCTGATCGATACGCTGGAAGACGATGACGACGTGCAGAACGTCTATTCTAACTTCGAAGTGTCTGATGAAGTCATGGCCAAGCTGTCGGCCTGATAGACCTTACCTTTTATCAAAACAAGAAGCCCGGCTGCGTGAGCGGCCGGGCTTCTTGCATTTCGCCTTGGATGCGGCGGTGGATTCCTGTTTTCAGGCTGCGGCGCTGCGGACGCTGGCGATGACATCGACCAGACCGTTGACGATGCGCTCGACCTGTTCCTTGTCGTCGCCTTCGGCCATGACGCGGATCAGCGGCTCGGTGCCAGACGGGCGGATGACGAGGCGGCCGGACTTGGCGAGCTCGGCTTCGGCATCGGCGATCGCCTGCTTGACGGCCACATCCTCAAGCGGCTTGCCGCCGGAGAAACGGACATTGCGCAGGAGCTGCGGGACCGGTTCAAAGCGATGGCACAGTTCGCTCACGGTACGGCCCGTGCGCTTGACGGCCGATAGGATCTGCAGGGCGGCGACGAGGCCGTCACCTGTGGTGCCGTGGTCGGAGAGAACGATATGGCCCGACTGCTCGCCGCCGACGTTGAAATCGTGCTGGCGCATGTGTTCGACGACGTAACGGTCGCCGACCTTGGTGCGGGCCAGTGACAGGCCCTTGTCGCCGAGGAAGCGTTCCAGGCCGAGATTGGACATGACGGTGGCAACGATGCCGTTGCCGCGCAGGGTGCCATCCTGGGCCCAGGTTTCTGCCACCACAGCCATCAGCTGGTCGCCGTCGATCACGGTGCCGTTCTCGTCGACGATGATGACACGGTCTGCGTCGCCGTCGAGTGCGATGCCGATGTCGGCGCGCGTTTCGTGGACCTTCTTTTGCAGCGCGTCCGGATGAGTGGAGCCGCATTCGAGATTGATGTTGGTGCCGTTCGGCTCGTTGCCGATGGTGACGACCTCGGCACCGAGTTCCCACAGCACGGCGGGCGCCACCTTGTAGGCGGCGCCATTGGCGCAGTCGATCGCGACGCGCAGGCCATGCAGGGTTACATCGCGGGGCAGGGTGCGCTTGGCAAATTCGATGTAGCGGTCATGCACGCCGTCGATGCGCTTGGCGCGACCGATGTCGTGGGCGGAAGCGAGCTGGCCGTAGATGTCCTTCTCCAGAAGCTCCTCGATCTGGGTCTCCAGCTCGTCGGAGAGCTTGTAGCCGTCGGGGCCGAAGAGCTTGATACCGTTGTCTGCGAAGGGATTGTGCGAGGCCGAAATCATCACGCCGATATCGCAGCGCAGGGACCGGGTCAGCATGGCAACGGCGGGGGTCGGGATCGGGCCGAGAACGAAGGCATCGAGACCGGCGGCAGTGAAGCCCGCGACCATGGCGTTTTCCAGCATGTAGCCCGACAGACGCGTGTCCTTGCCGATGACCACGCGATGGCGATGACCGCCACGGCGGAAGAGCGTGCCGGCGGCAATGCCGACGCGCATGGCGAGATCCGGGGTCATCGGGAACCGGTTCGACAGGCCGCGAATGCCATCGGTGCCAAAATAACGACGTGTCATCTGTCTTCCTTCAAGTCTGTACGGAGGTTTCACTGTCGCGCGTCGCAGTAACGGCGCCAGTGCCTTTTGGATGCTCATGCCACAGATCGCAGCAAAGAACACATAAATTAGCGCAAAAACCGATTACATCCCGTTACCGGCGGTAGGCGAAGGATCGCCTCTCACCCCAACACAAAAAGGCCACCCGCTAGGGTGGCCTTTGGGATTACGGGATGATGCGGAGTGTCAATGCGGCTGCGGCTCCAGGCCGCCTTCGGTCTCGCCACCCTTGGTCGCATCCTTGCGGCCAGTCGACGGCACGGCCGAACCGCGGTTGGTCGGACCCTCGTCACCGGCGTCGCGTGCCGGCTTTTCGCCACGCAGCAGCGCCTTGATTTCCTCGCCCGACAGCGTCTCGTATTCCAGCAGACCTTCGGCCATGGCGACGAAGTCGTCATGCTTTTCGGTCAGGATACGGCGGGCATCGGTATAGGCTTCGTCGATCAGGCGGCGCACTTCCGTGTCGATCTTCTGAGCGGTCGATTCCGAGACGTTCTTGGACTGCGACACCGAGTGGCCGAGGAAGACTTCCTGCTGGTTTTCGCCGTAAGCGACCTGGCCGAGCACGTCGGAGAAGCCCCACTGCGTGACCATGGCACGGGCAAGCTTCGTGGCCTGCTCGATGTCGGAGGAGGCGCCCGAGGTGATGTTCTCCTTGCCGAAGGTCAGTTCTTCGGCAACGCGGCCGCCCATCATGATGACGAGGCGCGAGACCATCCACTTGTAGCTCATCGAGTAGCGGTCGCCCTCGGGGAGCTGCATGACCATGCCGAGCGCACGGCCGCGCGGAATGATGGTCGCCTTGTGAAGCGGATCGGCGACCGGCACGTTGAGAGCGGTGATCGCGTGGCCGGCTTCGTGATAGGCGGTCAGCTTCTTTTCGGCTTCGGTCATGGCGGACGAGCGGCGTTCCGCGCCCATCATGATCTTGTCCTTGGCGTCTTCGAATTCCGACATGGTGACGACGCGCTTGTTGCGGCGGGCGGCCATGAGGGCGGCTTCGTTGACGAGGTTCATCAGGTCAGCACCGGAGAAGCCGGGCGTGCCACGGGCGAGAACCTTGAGGTCGACATTCGGTGCCAGCGGAACGTTGCGGGCATGGACCTTGAGGATGCGTTCGCGGCCGACGATGTCGGGGTTAGGCACGACGACCTGGCGGTCGAAACGGCCCGGACGCAGAAGCGCAGGGTCGAGAACGTCGGGACGGTTGGTCGCGGCGATCAGGATGAT
>JARXAQ010000031.1 GCA_029865825.1 Rhizobium sp. | reverse complement strand
CCTGACGGGCTTCCATGACGGTGGCGGTGTCGATCGCGACGGCCAGCCGCAGCGGCCTTTCGCCATCCGGCGCCTTGGCGATCACCTTGCGCTCCTGGACGAGCAGGGTCTCCCCGTCGGGGCCTGCAAGTTCGTAGCGGTGAACGGTGCCGGTTTCCTGCGGGTCGTCGGGCAGGGGCAGTGTGTAGTCCCAAAGCGAGGTAGAGCGAGATTGCGTGCCACGCTTGTCGTCGGTCATCTGCCAGTAGAGGCCGCCATAGGGAGTGGAAAAGCGAATGTCGGTCGGGCGGTCGGGCAGGCGGACGGTGCCATCGGCGGCAAACTCGATCTGGCCGGCAATGTTGTTGAGATGGTCGGTCAGTTCCTGGTCGAGCCGGTGCTCGATGCTGCGGGTGAGGAGTTCGACAAAGACGAAGGCGGCGAGCGACAAAGCGGCAGCGACGCTCAGGATGGAGACGAGGACGAAGCGGATGCGGATCGAGCGGTTCACGCTTCCGGCCCGCCCATCTTGTAGCCAAAGCCACGGCGGGTGGCGATCGCGTCCCGCCCGAGTTTGCGGCGCAGGCGCCCGATCAGGACCTCGACGGAATTGCTGTCGCGCTCAAAATCCTGGGCATAGAGCTGTTCGGTGAGTTCGGCCTGGGAGACGTGGCGCTCGGCGTTCATCGCCAGATGGCTCAGGCAGCGATATTCGAGCGGTGTGAGATCGACCGGCAGGCCGGCGAGGCTCACCGATTTGTTGCGGGTGTCGATCGAGATGTCGCCGAAGTCGAGCACGGGGCTCGCCTGGCCGGCGGTGCGGCGGATGATGGCGCGGAGGCGCGCGAGCAGTTCGGCCATCTGGAAAGGTTTTGGCAGATAGTCATCGGCGCCGGCATCGATGCCTTCGACGCGTTCCTGCCAGTTGCCGCGCGCGGTCAGCACGAGGACGGGCATACGCCTGCCGGCATTGCGCCAGCGCTTGAGGACAGCCAGGCCATCCATGCCGGGTAGGCCGAGATCGAGCACCACGGCGGCGAAATCCTCCTCGTCCCCGGTGAACCAGCCGGCTTCGCCATCGGTTTCATGCACGACCACATAGCCGTCCCGCTCCAGATGGGTGGTCACGTCGCGCGCGATGCGTGGGTCGTCCTCGATCAACAGAATGCGCATCAGTCGTTCTCGATCTCCCGGATTTTTCCAGAACGCGCGTCGACCTCGACCTCGACCAGGCGGCCGTCGCCCCTCAGCACCCGGAATTCATAGAGGTCCAGGCCATGTTCCTGCTCGACGCGGGCGGAAACGATATCGCCGTCGACACGCGAGAGCACAATGCGGCGGATTTCGGCCAGGGATTTGATGCGGCCACTCGCCACGCCGTCGCGGAGCTGGTCGTGTGCGCTCTCCTGCTGCTCGTCATCGGCTTGCGCGGGGAGGGCGGCCGGGAGTGCTGCCAGCAGACCCACGAGGAGCAAAGCCTGAGCGAGGGGCGCGTAACGCGAGATGGATGGGCGCGGGTTGAAGATCATCTCTTATTCTTACCACCGACAAGCTGAAGTTTCGCTGACATTTGACGTCAGGTAACGCTCAGCCCGGGTCGCTTAGGTTCTGCTCAACGACGAAAGGCAATCCCGCCCCGTCGTCCTTCTGAGGAACCCTATCATGAACAAGCTCATCGCCCTTTCGCTCATCACCTTTGTTTCCTTTGCCGGCTTTGCCCAGGCCGAAGACGAAGGTGCCAAGTGCGACGCCCCGAAGGACAAGTGGATGACCGAAGAGGCCATGAAGGCCAAGGCGACCGAACTCGGTTATGACGTTCGCCAGGTGAAGGTCGAGAACGGCTGCTACGAAGTCTATGGCATCAAGGACGGCCAGAAGGTCGAAGCCATCTTCAACCCGGCCACCGGCGAACAGGTTGGAGCCGAGTGATGACGACCGCCGAGCACTCCGTGCCCGGCACCCTCCAGTCCGGCCGCACCCCGCGGCCGGCACTGGTCAAGGTCTGGGACCCCTTCGTGCGCCTGTTCCACTGGGCGCTGGTCGGCTTCTTCGCCTTCTCGTTCCTGACGGGCGATGAATGGAAGGACGCGCATATCGTCTCCGGTTACGTGATTGGTGCACTCATCACCTTCCGGGTGCTCTGGGGCCTGATCGGCAGCGACCATGCGCGCTTTGCCAATTTCATCTACAGCCCCGTCACGGTACTCCGGTTTATCGGGGAAAGTGCGGCGATGAAGGCCAAGCGCTATATCGGCCACAATCCGGCCGGCGGAGCCATGGTGATCGCGCTGCTCCTGATGATCTCGGGCATCGTGACGACAGGTTATATGATGACCACCGACGCCTATTGGGGCATCGAGTGGGTCGAGGATACGCATAAGGTGCTGGTCTATTCGACGCTCGGCCTGATCGTCCTGCACATAGCTGGTGTCGTTCTCGCCAGCCTCGAACACCGGGAAAACCTGGTGCGCGCGATGATCACCGGCAAGAAGCGCGCGGACTGAGGTCCATGCCACTTCGAACCGGGGCTTCCGGCATAATCAGAGATCCACAAGGAGGGTGACCGTGATCCGGTCGCCCTCCTTGACGTTTTCTGTGCGACGCACGGTTGCTTTCAGCGGCAGGAGAAAACTGTCGCGCCGCTTGTCGGGAAAGAGCGAGGTTCTGACCTCTGTCGCGCCGAACTGAGCGCGGACCGCGATGGCGCCGAGGGCATTGGCACGGCCGAAGAAGCGGGCTTCGGAGGCGGCATCCGTCGGCAGGAAAATGCCGTGCCAGCCGCCGGGGCCGTCGAAGCGGATTACCTCGGCTTCGAAAGAGATCGGATGGCAGCCGCCACTCATGCGGTCTTGCCCGCCGGCACCGCGAGGTCGAAATCGGCACTTGCCACGGACACGCCATTCAGCTGGATTTCGAGCCGGTGTAGTCCTGGATGATAGACGCGGGTGGTGATCGGGCGGAGCGCATGGCGCTTTGCGATGGTAACGCTTTCGCCAGCCCCAAGCACCAGGCTCTTGCCCTTGAAGACCTTTGGCGTCAGCGAACCATCTTTCTTCTGGTGATGGATCGCGTAGTCGAGCAGCACCGTGCGGGTGACTTTTCCCGTATTGGTGAGCTGGATGGTGAAGCCGAGTTCTCCGGGGAAGACGATGCGCTCGTCGGCGAGCGATAGCTTTGCCGTCACGTCGGCGAGCGGCGCATAACCGAAATTGGCAAGCGCCTTGCCATGGCCCTTTTTCACCAGGGTGCGCGAGGCATGTTTCAGCAGCCAGAGCCGGTTTTTCGATGCGCCGACTGCATGGCGTTCGACAAAGTCCGCGACCAGGTCGGGGTGATCCTTGGCGATGTCGTTCAGGCTGTTGGCGACCGAGCGGCGGACATAATCCTCTTCATCGTCGATCAAGGCTTCGAGGATCGGCAGGATCGGGGCCGGGTCGCGCACCAGATTCGGCAGCCTCATTGCCCAGGGCAGGCGGGGGCGGGTGCCTTCGCTGGCGAGGCGCCGGACATGGTGGTTCGGACACGTGACCCAGGTAGCGATGATGGCGAGGGCTTCATCCTGGTGTTCGTGGATGAGCCGGCGGATGCCGAACTCTCCGGTGAAGTGCGGGGTCAGCGCCTTCAGGAGCTCGAGTGCGGCTTCGAGATGGGGCGCGTCTTCTGCGGCGACATACTGGTTGACGGCGAGAAGCGCCCAGCCCGTCAGTCCCGGCCGTTCTGAAGTCGGCAGGCAGGCGTGCAGAATGTTTGCTGCCGCCTCGAAATCACCGGGCAGATGGCGGCGCAGCGCGTCGGCGATGCACTGGCCGCGCTGCATGAGTTCCAAGTCGTCGAGCGCGGGCAGCACTTCGGCCAGGAACGCGGCACGGTCGAAGCCATCCCAGGCCGCCGCCACGGCATCGGCCGTATCGCGGGCGGTGTGAGGGCCAATTAGGTGTTTCAGGGCTTCCGCCATCAGTGTTCAAGCCGTCCGGGTTGTTATGGGATGGATCTCCACAAGGTGAAGCCTTGACCTATCACAGCGCAACTGACAACCTTCTGGCCAGAGCCTGATTGTCTCTTACTGGGAGTGCGCCGATGCGCCCCGCCGACCGCCTGTTCCGGATCATCCAGCTGATGCGTTCCACCGGCCGCGCCATGACGGCGGCCGAGATCGCCGAAAAGATGGAGGTGGCGCCGCGCACGATCTATCGCGACATGGACCATTTGATCGCCTCCGGTTCGCCGATTGAGGGCGAGCGCGGCGTGGGCTATCTGCTGCGCGAGGCCTTCGACGCACCGCCGCTCACCTTCACCTTCGAACAGCTGGAGGCTCTCGCCTTCGGGCTTCGGGCCGTCGAAATGCTCGGCGATCCCCGTCTCGGCCAGGCAGCGCGGGAGGCGAAGGACAAGATGCTGGCCATGCTGCCGAAAGAGCATGGGGAGCGGCTGGTCTCCGCCCCGATCCACGCCTTTCGCTCGTCCTCGCAGCCGGAAGTGCCTGACAGCCTGGGCGATGTGCGCCAGGCAATGTCGGTGAAACGCAAGGTGTGGCTCGCCTATCATTCGCTTCCCGGCGAACGCAGTCAGCGCGTCGTCTGGCCGCTGGGTCTCTCCGTCTTCGGGGCGATCTGGGTGATGACCGCCTGGTGCGAGATGCGCCAAGGATTCCGTGACTTCCGCCTCGACCGCGTCGAGGACTGGAAGGTGATGGGCGACCGGTTCGAGCCCGAACCGCACCAGACCTATCAGGCCTACTTGAAGCAGCTGGCCTGACGGATCAGAAATCCGTCGCAACTCCGCCTTCTTCCTTGCGTTTCGCGACAAAGGCGTCGAGCTCTTCCTCGACGGCCGGGTCGATCGGCGGGCGCTCGTAAGATGCCAGCTTTTCCTTGAAGACGCGGTTGGCGTGGTCGTAGGTGGTCGGGCGACCGGCTTCGGTCCAGGTCTCGAAATTGCGCCAGTCCGACAGGATTGGCGAATAGAAGGCGGTCTCGTAGCGGGCGAGCGTGTGGGCCGTGCCGAAGAAGTGGCCGCCGGGGCCGACATCTCGGACGGCGTCCAGTGCCAGCGCGTCCTGGCTGACGTCGAGGGGCGTCAGGAATTCCGCGACCATCTGCAGCATGTCGACGTCGAGAATGAATTTCTCGAAGGAGGCGGTGAGGCCGCCTTCCGTCCAGCCGGCGGAATGCATGATGAAATTGCCGCCGCCTTGCGTCAGCGCCCAGAGCGAAAAGGCGGACTCGTAGGCTGACTGCGCATCGATGGTGTTGGCGGCATTGGTGTTGGAGGTGCGGTAGGGCAGCTTGTAGCGACGGGCGAGCTGGCCGCCGGCAATCACGGCCTTCATGTATTCCGGCGTACCGAAAGCGGGGGCGCCGGTCTTCATGTCGACATTCGAGGTGAAGCCGCCATAGACAACCGGGGCGCCACGCTTGACCATCTGGGTAAACGCGATGCCGCAGAGCGCTTCGGCATTCTGCTGGACGAGGGCGCCGGCGATCGTCACCGGAGCCATGGCGCCGGCGAGCGTAAACGGTGTCATCACCACGACCTGGCCGCGCGACGACATTTCGATGATGCCCTGCAGCATGGGGCCGTCGAGGCGGAGCGGGGAGGAGGAGTTGATGATGGTGAACAGCGAAGGTTCGCTTTCCATCTGCTCCATCGTCACGCCACGGCCGATACGGGCGATCTCGATGCCGTCGAGATTGCGCTGCTT
>JARXAQ010000123.1 GCA_029865825.1 Rhizobium sp. | reverse complement strand
ATCTTCGTTTCGCCGGCAGCAATGCCGACATCGAGGCGCACGCGTTCGTCATCGAGGGCGAAGTGGACGGGCACAACGGCCGGCTCGGCGGCGTAGAGAGTGGCCGTCACTTTCAGGTCCACGCGGCCATCGGCATGATGGACCTGTTCGGTCTCGACATGCTCGATGCGGGCCGGGTCGAGTTTCTTCAAGGACAGCGTGCCGTAGATCCCGAGCGGGGCAATGGCGATGTTCCAGTCCCAGCCGAAATGGCATTGCGGCTTGCGCAGCATGTTGCCGTTGGGGATCGGCGAGTTGGCGGTTGAATAGGGAATGTAGAAGGGCTGGCGCGCCTGGCGTTCGGCCCCGGCGGTGATGCTGGAATGAAAGAGGATCCGGATGGAGTTTTCGCCCGGCAGCAGAGCATGGGTGATATCCGGCCGATAGCGGCGGAAGCAATTGTCGGCAGAGAGTACCGGCACGTCATTGACGAAGATGACGGCCACCGTGTCGAGGTAATCGATGTCGAGATACCAGTCGCCCGAGATGTCAGGCACGACGAAGCGGCGCTCCAGCGACCAGTCGCGCTCGGCGACCCATTGCACGACTTCTTCATTGCGCCCGAAATACGGATCGGGAATGACGCCGGCTGCATGCAGTGCGGAATGCACGTCGCCCGGCACGGCCATCATCGCCGGATGATCGCCCTCCCCGCAGGAGAGCTGCCATTCGCCATGAAGATCGATGGTGCCGCTGCTTGCCGTGTCATTCATGCCATCAGTCCTTGCAGAAGAAAAGACGCCCCGGCCAAAGCCGGGACGCGGGAAAAGGGTCAGATCCGGTCTTCGGTCTTCGCATCGAAGAGGGACGCCACGCTCATGTCGAAACCGAGGCGGACGCTGGCGCCGGGTGCATAACGACGCGTGCCGCTGATCCGCACCGACATGGTATGGCCGGCATGTTTGAGCCAGAGCAGGTTATCGGCACCCATCGGCTCCTCGATATCGACGACCGCCTCGTGCAGCTCCCCAATACCGTTCTCCTCGTCGACGTTGATGTGCTCCGGGCGAACCCCGAGGATCACCTTTCGTCCGCCGGCGAGCGGCTCCTGCGCCTGATAGCCGTTCATCGAGAACAGCACGTCATGGGTGCGGAAAAACACCTGGCCACCCTCGTTGACCAATTCGCCATGCAGAAAATTCATCGACGGCGAGCCGATGAAGCCGGCGACGAAGAGGTTTCTCGGCCGGTTGTAGATCGTACCGGGATCGGCGAGCTGCTGAATGACCCCGCTTTTCATGATGGCGATGCGGTCGGCGAGCGTGAGGGCCTCGATCTGGTCATGGGTGACGTAGATCATCGTGTTCTTCAGATTGTGATGCAGGCGCTTGATTTCGACGCGCAGCTCCGAGCGCAGCTTGGCGTCAAGGTTGGAGAGCGGCTCATCGAACAGGAAGACATCGACGTCGCGCACCAGGGCGCGGCCGATGGCGACGCGCTGGCGCTGGCCGCCTGACAGTGCCGAGGGCTTGCGGTCGAGCAGCGGCCCGATCTGCAGGATGTCGGCGGCACGCTGGACGCGCTTTTCGATCTCCTCCTTCGGCATCTTCGCAACCTGCAGGCCGAAGGAGAGGTTCTTCTTCACCGTCATCTGCGGGTAAAGCGCATAAGACTGGAAGACCATACCGATGCCACGGTCCTTCGGCTCTTCCCAGGTGACGTTCTTGCCCTTGATGAAGATCTGCCCGTCGGTCGGCTCGAGCAGCCCGGCGATGCAGTTCAACAGCGTGGACTTGCCGCAGCCGGAAGAGCCGAGCAGGACGAGGAACTCACCTTCGGCGATGTCCAGGTTGAGGTTTTCCAGCACCGTGACGGCGCCGAAGCTCAGAGAGAGGTCCTTGATGGATACACTGTGTGACATGAGCTTAACCCTTGACTGCGCCGGCGGCGATACCCCGGACGAACAGGCGTCCGGAAACGAAGTAGACGAAGAGCGGCACGGCGCCGGTCAAAAGCGTTGCGGCCATGTTGACGTTGTATTCCTTCACGCCCTGGACCGAATTGACGATATTGTTCAGCTGCACCGTCATCGGGTAATATTCGGGCCTCGTGAACACGACGCCGAACAGGAAGTCGTTCCAGATGCCGGTGATCTGCAGGATCATCGCCACGACGAAGATCGGCAGCGACATCGGCAGCATGATCCTCAGATAAATCTGCCAGAACCCTGCCCCGTCGATACGCGCCGCCTTGAACAGCTCCTCGGGCAACGAGGTGAAATAGTTGCGGAACAGCAGCGTCAGGATCGGCATGCCGAAGATGGTGTGCACGATGACGAGGCCGGTCAGGGTGCCGTAGATGCCGAGCTCGCGCAGCACGATGACGATCGGATAGATCATCACCTGATAGGGAATGAAGGCGCCGACGATTAGGATGGTGAAGAACAGATCCGCCCCCTTGAACCGCCAGTTGGCCAGCGCATAGCCGTTGACCGAAGCGATCAGGATCGAGATCAGCGTCGAGGGAACGGTGATGCGCACCGAGTTCCAGAAGCCCCGCGACAGGCCATCGCAATTGAGACCGGTGCAGGCGGTTGCCCAGGCCTTGACCCAAGGCTCGAAGGTGATCTCGACCGGCGGGGAAAAGATGTTGCCCAGGCGGATTTCCGGCATGCCTTTGAGCGAGGTGACGATCATCACGTAGAGCGGCACCAGATAGTAGATCGCAAAGAAGATCAGCGATCCGTAGAGCATGATGTTGCGCCCGGAGAACGTGCGCTTGGGCTTAGCCCCGCGCGGGCCGGAGGTCGCGTCGATGCCGACGGCGGTGACATTGAGGGAAGCGGGATTAGCCACGTTTCTTTCCTCCGAATTCCAGGAAGGCCCAGGGGATGATGATGATCGCGACCGTGAGCAGCATCATCGTCGATGCGGCGAAGCCCTGGCCGAGATTCTGCGCCTGGAACATGTAGTCGTAGACATATTTTGCCGGCACTTCCGACGCGATCCCGGGACCGCCACTGGTCTGGGCGACCACGAGGTCATAGAGACGAACGATGCCGGACGTGATGATCACGAGCGTGGTGATGAAAACCGGCCGCATCATCGGAATGACGATGAACAGATAGGTCTTCCACATCGGGATGCCGTCGACCCGCGAGGCTTTCCAGATGTCCTCGTCGATGCCACGCAGGCCCGCGAGCAACAGGCACATCACGAGCCCCGTCCCCTGCCAGAGACCAGCGATCAGAATGCCGTAGATGACGATGTCGGAATCGTACAGCGGGTTGAAGACGAAGGTCTCGAACCCCAGCGAGCGCACGATCGACTGCACCCCAAAATCGGGGTTCAGGATCCATTGCCACACAAGACCGGTGACGATGAAGGACAACGCGAAGGGATAGAGAAAGATCGTGCGGAACGCATTTTCGAAGCGGATCTTCTGGTCCATCAGGGCGGCCAGTAGAAAACCGATCACGATGCTGAAAACCAGGGACAGCAGCCCATAGATCGCCAGGTTCTGGATCGAGATGATCCATCGCGGCGCATCCCAAAGGCGTTCATACTGCTCGAAGCCGACGAAATTGGCGCGCGGCAGGAGCCTGGAATTGGTGAAGGAATAGACGACCGTCCAGATGGTACCACCCAGGAAGATGACGAGCGCCGTCAATACCATCGGGATGGATGCAATCTTTGCATTCAGATTGCGAAACAGTTTGTTGGGTCGACCGGCATGGGCTTGGCGAGCCATGGGTCCGTCTCCTCGTCCTGGACACGGGAGAGGTCGCGCATCGATCCATCGCGCCGGAGCACAGATGAAATCGCTGAAGCGCCTTGCGGCAATCCGCATTCCCGGTCGAAGTTGGCAAGTCACCGACCGGGGCGCGAGCCCCGGCCGGATTGTGTCAACCAGTCACATCAGTCGGCGGATGCGATGATGTCGGCGAAGCGCTTCTGCGCATCCTCGACGGTCATGGACGGATTGGCGAAGAACTCCGAGAACAGGTCTTCCTTCTGCTTCTGGCTGTCGGCCGAAAGCAGCTGGTCGGTGCCCTGGATGACATTGCCCTTGGCGAGGATTTCGAGGCCCTTCTTCATGCAGTCGTTGGCAGCGGCAAGATCGACGTCACCACGAACCGGCAGCGAACCCTTCTTCAGATTGAACGCCACCTGCGTTGCAGGGGCGACCAGAGTGGCAGCCAGAACATCCTGTGCAGCAGACTTTTCCGCATCGTCGAGGACGGGGAAGTAGAACGCGTCACCGCCGGTCGAGATGATCTCGTTCACGCCGAGACCCGGAAGGCAGGTATAGTCCTTGCCGGCAACCTGGTTCGCGAGAGCGAATTCGCCCTGTGCCCAGTCACCCATGATCTGGCCGCCGGCCTTGCCGGTGATGACCAGGTTGGTGGCCTGGTTCCAGTCCTGCACGTTCGAGCCCTTGGACATCTTGCGGGCATCGTCAGCGGCCTTGAACACCTTGGCGATCTCAGGTCCGGCTGCCATTTCGGCATCCTTCTCCTTGAACACCTTTTCAAAGGTTTCCTTGCCGGCGATGGCGACCATCAACACATCGAAGGCACCGGCCGACTGCCAGGGCTGACCACCGACGGCGAGCGGGATGATGCCCTTGGCTTCGAGCGCCGGGGCTGCTGCGACGAACTCGTCCCAGTTCTTCGGCACGGCGACGCCGGCCTGCTCGAAGGCCGCGTTGGAAAGCCACAGCCACTGCCAGGAGTGGATGTTAACAGGGGCGCAATAGATCTTGCCGTCGATCGTGCAGCTTTCGAGCAGGCTTGCCGGCTTGATGATGTCCTTCCAGCCTTCCTTTTCGGCGACCGCCGTCAGGTCCTTCATGAGGCCGGCTTCCGCCAGTTCCTCGGCCTGGCGACCATGGTTGAACTGGGTCGCACCCATGGGATCACCACCGGTGATGCGGCTGATCATGATCGGCCGGGCAGTGCCGCCCGAACCGGCGATCGCGCCGTCGATCCATTTGTTGCCGGTGGCATCGAACGCCTTGGCAAGCTCAGCGACCGCCGCGGCTTCGCCGCCGGACGTCCACCAATGCGTGACTTCGAGATCGGTTGCCTGTGCCGCTGCGAACGGCATGACGACGGTTGCGGCCAAAGCTGCCGCGAAGCTACGGTAATTCATGAGTCTCCTCCCTCACTGAAACGTTGCCGGAAAAACTTATGTCAAACAGTTTTGGAGCGCAACCTGCTCGATTGTAAAATTT
>JARXAQ010000013.1 GCA_029865825.1 Rhizobium sp. | reverse complement strand
CGCAAGTCCGTCCATAGCTCAGCGCTCCGGATGTAGCAGAGGGACGCGATGCAATTTGTGTCGGGAAAGTAACAGATTGTTTCCACGCCAGAAGCACAGATTTCAGCCTTTGACCGCGCTCTCCTTCGACAAGCAACACGCTCACAAGACTGCAGATACCCTTGTGTGCTCCTGTTGGGAGAGCAACCTAATCGTGTTCGGCCTGTTCAGAGGCTGGGAGAGTTGGAAGCCCTGAAGATTGTCACAGCCAAGTGAAGTGAGTGTTACGCGTTGATCAGCAGTTTCGACGCCCTCTGCTGTGGTCTTCAAACCCTTGTGCCGCGCCATTTGCACAATGGCTTCGACCAGCGGCGCACCTCCATTTTCATGAAGCTGATCAACGAACATTTTGTCTATCTTGATGCGATCGACATTCAGATTGAGGAGCTGCCCGAACGAGGAAGTCCCAATTCCGAAATCGTCGATGGCGAACCTGACGCCTGCATCCCGCAATGACCTGATCGCAGCCGCGGCCTTGCCTTCCGAATCTGTCGCGACCCTCTCAGTAATCTCGATCTCGAGGCGTGATGGATCAAGGCTGAATTTCGATAGCATTGTCAGGATACGTAGCGCGTAACCAGGCGCCATGAGTTCGATCGCAGACGCGTTGACAGAAACTCCAACATCGCAGTCCTGCACATCGGCTAGCAGACTGCAGGCTTCTTCAAGAACATAGAGCCCGAGTTTTTGGATCAGTCCGCATTCCTCAGCTATTGGGACAAAAACGTCAGGCGATATCGCGCCAAACGTTGGATGCATCCAGCGGCAAAGAGCTTCCATCGACGACATACGACCGTCTATCGCTGAGTAGACCGGTTGATAATGAACCGCGAGTTGCGTCCCAGTTTCAAGCGCTGTCGCCAGATCGCTCTCCAGCGCTCGTCGACGCTTTAGGATTTCCTCCATATGAGTTCCAAAGACAGCGAAGGTATTTCGGCCAGCCGCTTTTGCATGATAGAGCGCGATGTCCGCGCGTCTGGTCATTTCCGTCGCGTCCACACCCGGCGAGAACAGCGAAACTCCGATGCTCGCTCCAACCGTGATGAGGCTACCCTCAATCTGGAAGGGCATACGTAGTCTGTCGATAATCTCCTCGGCGAGCCGGTCAATAGTCTTGAGATCCTCTGCGGGGAGAAGCAGCGTGAACTCATCTCCCCCGACCCGGGATACGAGCGCCGACGGGGCGATCTCCCTCAGGCGGTTTGCGACCTCCTTGATCAGGGAGTCTCCGACCGGGTGCCCGAAGCTATCGTTTACTTCCTTGAAGTGATCAAGGTCCACGAACATCACCGCGATGCCCGTTTCGGCGGTGGCGCTGTAAAGGTTCTGGACAAGGGTGCGATGGAATGTCGTTCGGTTTGCAAGGCCCGTCAGGGGATCGTGCATAGCAAGGTGCCTGAGTTCCTGCTGGCTCTCGGCAAGGCTTGTAGAGCGACGCCAAATGGCATGCCCGAGAAAGCTCATCAGAAGGAAGGCCGAGAGGCCCACCGCGATGATCACAGGAGAGACCGCCTGTATCACGCTGGCTCCCGGGCTAAATGGTTGCCATTGAAAGTAACCAATCGTGTGTCCAGATGCAGAAAGCAATGCGACGCTGGATTTATCCGGACCGTCTGTCGGTTGGCGGACGAAGGTAAGGTCTTGAAACTGGTAGTCCTGCGCCAATTCCGAAAGAAGAACTCCGTCCAGATAGCGCACCGCCACATGGAGATTTTCGGCACCAGGCTTCTGCTCGATCTCTCCGCTATCGGAAATGATGGGCTTTATGCTGAAGATGGCTGCCCGCCCATTGAGGTCGAGAAGGTCGCTTTCACCAATCGAGAGAATGGTGGTACCGGCCGATATTTCACCCGCAGCAAGTCTCTTCTGTAGCTTAGAGACCAAGGGGGCGGCGATTTTGGCGATGTTTGCGCCAGAAACTGATGCTGACGGTTCAGCGACAAACTCGTATATGGGTTTGCCAGTGTTATCGAGGACGAGAGCCGCATCGTGCTGGAAATAGCTGTGCATCCATTCGCCTAGGTTGGAGGCTATCCAATCCTTGTTTCGCTGCCGTACTTCGACGACTGCATCGTCCCAAACGGTTGCGCTCTCCTGATTGTGTGCGACTTCCGCTTCGAGTTTGGTCACCACAAGCTCGAGAAGGTCCTGCTGACGCTGGTTCGCGGCCTCATCTGATGTTGCAGCAGAGAGAAATAGGGCCCCGAATAAAAGGCCGACTGTCAGGGTGGCGACCGCCAGGGGTAGCCCCAAGACGAGGAACGGCTTTCGTCGAAACATTCGGTGCATACATAAACTCATAGGCAAGAGGTGCCCCAGCTTATTGCCGCCTACTTAATTTCAGGGAAATCGAATGCATGAAATTTCGCATGTGAGCCATCTAGTCCGACACAGTAGCAAACGACGTGAGGCACTAAGCTTAGCTCTGTGTGTGAGACGTACCCAAATGGAAGTGCACCCATACGCCTCACTCAGATCCAAGAGAGCGCATGGCATCACGCCGGTATCCTCTCGACGAGCTGTGAACCACTTTCGGTGCAGGTTTGACTTTGCAATTGCACCAAAGATCCGCGCCGCGAATGTCAGTTTTTGGGTGAAACTAGAACAAGCCGAATGACTTGAATGACGGCGCGAAGCGGAAATCATTTCCGCAACATGGCCGTTTGCGGACTGCCTGCTGCCAGCGTGCACTCCCACGAAACGGCCGAAGCCTTCAGTGTTTGGTCCGATCACCTTTTAGGAAACCTGATGCCCCAGCCGTCGACGGATAGCCACCTTGCTTTCTCAGCTCGAGCTTATGACTGTAAGGAAATGATGCGAGGCTGTGCCACATCAACCACTCAGCCCATACCCTCTTTGCTTGCAAAGCGAAGCTGGCTATTGTCAATTTTCGAAGGACGTGCCGGATCAACTGACGCGTGGAGGCCCGGATGGATGGGAACTAGATCGTGGAAGACGAGACCCAATTCGGCCCTTTCGTCTTGAAGTTGGGAAGGCGGACCCTGACACGAGACGGCAGCCCGGTGGCCTTGGGAAGCCGGGCCATGGACATCCTCGCCTGCTTGTCCTCCAACGCCGGAAGGCTCCTCACGAATGCGGAGATTATCCGGCATGCCTGGCCGGATACCTTTGTCGATGAAACCAACCTAAGGGTTCATATCTCTGCTATCCGCCGTGCGCTCGGTGACACCAAACGCGAGTCTGTTTACGTGACCAATGTGCCTGGCCGTGGCTACACCTTCATCGCCGAAGTGACCAGGAAGACGAATTCTGCACCCGAGACGCGCCCAGCCAATGCGGTACGTGTCGTTCCCATAGAGCGTCGTGCGAATGCCAAGCTCTTCGGACGGGCGAGTGTAATTGAGCGGCTGTCTGAGCAACTGCCCGACACCCGACTTCTCACCATCGTCGGGCCGGGTGGCATTGGGAAATCCACCGTGGCGCGCGCCGTTCTCGGCCGATCCTCCGCTGAGGTCGTCTGGGTTGATCTTGCCGAGCTCAGCTCCGGTGAGCTCATCTCGACGGAGGTGGCCTCGAAGCTCGAGATTCCGCCGCGTGGTGACAACATCAACGCTGCGATTGGAGAGGTTTTGGAGGGACGCGACATCGTCATCGTGCTCGACAGCTGCGAACATGTCGTGGACGAGGCGGCGCTTTTCGTGGAAGCTATCCTCAGCAAGACCTCCTCCGCGCGCTTTCTTGCCACGAGCCGGGAGCCCCTGAGGTCTGTCGGCGAGTGGGTTCACCGCCTGCCCCCCCTCGACATGCCTGACAAGGGAGTGACTGTCTCCGAGGCAATGGACTCGCCGGCCGTTCAGCTTTTCGTGGAGCGGGCCGCTGCCTGCTGTGGTGGATATAATCTCAGCGACAACGATGTCTCCCATGTCGTGGAACTTTGCCAACAGGTCGATGGCATCGCGCTCGCGATAGAGTTGGCTGCGGCCCGTATGGACACCATGTCCGCCAAGACGCTCGCGACATCCCTCAAAGACAGTTTCCGGCTTCTGAGCAGGGGGCGCCGCACGGCGTTGCTGCGCCACCAGACATTGCGGGCCACGTTGGATTGGAGCTATTTCGTTCTGACTCCGGAAGAACAGAAAGCAATCCAGCAGCTCTCGATCTTCCGCGGTTGGTTCACCGCCGACGCTGCTTCGGCGGTACTCGACCACCCCGATGATGTCATCGAGGATCTCGTGTCGAAGTCGCTCGTGGTTGCCGAGCCCCTATCGGATACAACCCGATACCGACTACTCGATACGACACGCTTCTACGCTGTCGAGAAACTGCGCGAAAGCGGGCAGCACTCATCCGTCATGTCCCGCCTTGCGCATTATCTTTCTAAATTGTTCGAAATGAGCGAGCAGGACCTTTATTCGGCCTCCACCGAGGACTGGTCCGAGGATTTCGCACAGCATGTGGCCAGTCTGCGGCTGGCGCTCGACTGGGCGTTCGAGCCCGGCGGTGACGAATTGCTGGGGGTTCGGCTGACAGTAGCAGCCTTGCCACTGCTCTTCCGGCTTTCGCTTCTCGACGAATGCTTCGACTGGGTGACAAAGGCGATCGCCTATCTCGACGCCCACCCCGATCTGGACGAGCAGCGACGAATGAAGCTGTACACGGCACTGGGATGGCCGCAGATGCGATCAACCGAGGTGCCTGAAAAGGGCGTCGATGCCTGGACGGCGGTACTGCGGATTGCCGAGTGCCTCGGGGATATCGATTACCAGCTGCGCGCCATCTGGGCGTTGTGGGTCGACGCGATCAACCGTGCCGAACCCCAGCTAGGCCTCCAGTTCGCCCACGGATTCGCGACGGTCGCGGCGGGATCGACTGATCCTGTCGACAATGTCGTAGCCAAGCGCATTATGGGTGCGACGCTGCATTGGCTCGGCCGCCATCTCCAGTCGCGTGAGCTGCTTGAGGAAATGATCATCGCGTATGACGCCTTGCCTACGGGGCATACAACGCGATTCCAGTTCGACCAGCGGCTTACCGCGAGGATTATCCTTGCCCGTGATCTCTGGGTGCTTGGCGACGCCGATCTCGCGCTGGCCGAGGTGCGGTCTTCGGTCGAGCAGGCGATCTCCATCGGACATGAGCTGTCGTTGACGAATGTCCTTGCCGAAGCAGCATGCCCGCTGGCCCTCCTGGAAGGCCGGCTCGACCTCGCGCGGGAATACATCGCACTGCTCAATGACCACACCAAGTCGCTGTCCCTGGACGTCTGGAACTCCTATGCAAGGTGCTTCGAAGCGGAGATCAAGCTGGTCGAGGGCAAAGCCGCTGATTGCCTCGTCGAGTTAAGGCAGAACATGTCGGTGCTCGACCATGCGGGGTTCAATTTGTTCAGAACCTATTTCCAAGCGGTTGAGGCGCGAGCGCTCGCTGCACTTCTGAAGTTTGCCGAAGCCAACGACGTGATAGACCGTGCGCTCGCCCACTGCGAGTCTTCGGGCGAACGGTGGTGCAAACCGGAACTCCTTCGCGTGAAGGGCCAGTTACTTTTTGAAGAAGGGTGGCCGAACGCCCCTGCAACCGCTGCGGAATGGTTCGAGGCGGCTGAAGCCGAGGCTGAATTTCAATCAGCCGTCGCATGGAAAAGACGGATTTCCGCTGACCGATCTCGGATGCAGCGAAGCGACGATCCGAACGTCGAATCTGGGATGGCCGAGCAACCCTTGAATGAGCGCGACCGCCCCGATCACCGCTCTTTCCACTGATCCGCCGTCTTTACACTGATTTACAACGCCTCACTGGTCCCCAGCGTCGTGCCCGAATAGCCTTTTGACAATTGAGGCAAGGGCATGTTGACCGTTCAACGCAGAGTACTGATCGTCCTGGACGGCGAGCAAAGCATGGCCCCGCCCGACCGCGAGCTCACGCGCGGCGTGGCGATGGCATATTGCGAGCTCCAGCGTTTGGGAGCCGAAACCCTCTTTGCATGTGATGGAGGCGGGTTTCCGCTCGTAGCCGGACACATGCGGCGGTTCTCGGAAGACCCGGACGTCGCAGGTTTTCTCGCCGATCACATCGCCCGCAGCGACATTGCCGATGCGCTCTCCATCGAGCAGATTGTCGTCGACGACTTCGATGTGGCTGCCTTCTTCCTGATTGACGAGACGGATCTCGGAGCCGTCCCGGCGCTGAAGCGGGCTTTTCTCGATCAGGGCAAACCAGTCGTGCTATCCGATGGCTCACCGTTGAGCCCGTTGCGCACTGAGGCTTGCATCATTCGAAGCTCCGCGACCGACCTGGATTGGATCAGTCAGCTGCTGCCGTAGTCATGAGGTCGCGCTTTCGCAGTCATTTACAACCATTCACTCGTCCGCTCGCAGGGACGATCCCACAATCGGCTTGCCTTTTCCAATCCAAGGGAGACACGTCGATGACACGTTTTCAGCCTCTTTATTCCAATCGAAGAGAATTCCTCTCGCTTGCCGCAGGTGCGGCGCTGGCGGGCGCTGCAGGTATTCCGACCCATGCCGCGGCCGTCCACCGTTTTGACCATGGCGATTTCGATATCTCCGTCTTCAGTGATGGTTTCGTCACGCTTTCTGCGGACATCCTGCTCCCTGACGCGCCCACTGAAGTTCGTTTTCCGATCCTGACGTCTCTGGGCGGCGACGAAACGGGCGCGCCCGTCCAAGCCAATGTTCCGCTCATTCGCTACGGCGATGACCTGATCCTGATCGACAACGGTGCCGGCGGAAACTTCCAGCCGAGCACCGGTCGGCTTGCCAACAACCTCAAGTCTGCGGGCGTCGATCCAGCCTCGATCACCAAGGTCGTGTTCACCCATGCGCATCCCGACCATTCCGGCGCAACGACGACCGGAGACGGCAGTGTCCTCTACCCCAACGCCCAATACTATGTGAGCCAGACTGAGTGGGACTTCTGGACCGACAAAGACTTTGAAATGCGGCGCCCTGTGACGCTACACGGTTTCGCCAAGGGTGCCCAACGCGATCTGCTCGCCGTCGAGGACAGGATTACTTTTGTGAGGAGTGGTGACGAGATCGTGCCGGGAATGTCGATCATCGACACGCCGGGGCACACGCCGGGGCACATCTCCATCGAACTCGCCGGCCGCGATAACATCCTCATCACGGGGGACGCCTGCACCAACGACGTGATCTTCTTCCAGCATCCACATTGGCATTTCGGCTTCGACACCGATGCCGAGCTTGCTCTCAAGAACCGCCGCGCCCTCCTTGATCGCGCTGCGAGCGAGAAGCTGAAGCTTCTTGGCTATCACTGGACCTATCCAGGCGTCGGCTATGCAGAGCGGAAGGGTGACGCCTATCGGTTCGTTCCCGCTTGATCGACAATGGTGGGACGAGAATTTCCAGGGGACTTGGCCAGCGGCCAGGTCCCCTTCTGTTTGCCAGGATGTGACCGAACTTCGATTATCACGGATTTACGACCGTTTACTCGCGTTACAGGCCCCGGTCCACCAAGCTTCATCTCGTCGAACAGGGCCATTCACGCCGCCAAGGAGACGAAGATGAACGCCACCACAATTGCACAGAATTCGATCAACACCACCCGGCGGGATCTGCTTGTCGGAGGCAGTGCAGTGCTTGCCGCCGCAGCTCTGCCGAGGAACGCGCAAGCCGCCAAATCATCAACCGCAAACGAGCAAGGGAACCTCACCATGGCCACCATCACCACCAATGACGGTACCGAGATCTTTTACAAGGACTGGGGTCCGAAGGACGCCCAGGCGATCGTCTTCCACCATGGCTGGCCGCTTTCCGCCGACGACTGGGACAACCAGATGATGTTTTTCCTTGGTCTGGGTTTCCGGGTCATCGCCCATGACCGGCGCGGCCATGGACGCTCGACCCAAACCGACACCGGTAACGAGATGGACACCTACGCGGCGGATGTCGCGGAGCTGGCCGAGAAGCTGGACCTGAAGAACGCAATCCATGTCGGCCATTCCACGGGTGGCGGCGAAGTCGTGCACTATGTCGCCCGCTCCAAGCCTGGCCGTGTCTCCAAAGCCGTCATCATCGGTGCCGTGCCGCCGATCATGGTGAAATCCGAGAAGAACCCCGGCGGTCTGCCGATCGAAGTGTTCGACGGGTTCCGTGCCGCGCTGATCGCCAACCGCGCGCAGTTCTTCCGAGACGTTCCGGCCGGCCCCTTCTACGGCTTCAATCGTTCTGGTGCCCAGGTCTCCGAAGGCGTGATCCAGAATTGGTGGCGGCAAGGCATGATGGGCGGAGCCAAGGCCCACTACGACTGCATCAAGGCCTTCTCGGAAACAGACTTCACCGACGACCTCAAGGCGATAGACCTGCCGGTGTTGGTCATGCATGGCGACGACGACCAGATCGTGCCCTATGCGGACTCCGCGCCACGGTCTGCGAAGCTGCTGAAGAACGGCACGCTCAAGACGTATCAGGGCCTCCCGCACGGTATGTGCACCACCCATCCGGACGTCATCAACGCCGATCTCCTGGCCTTCTTCAAGACCTCGGCATGAACCTTCCTCGCTCGACCATTTGAATAAGGAGAATTCCGATGACGAAGACCATCATGCTCATCCACGGGGCCTGGCTCAACGCCAAGAGCTGGGAGGGCTTCAAGGCCCGTTACAAAGCCAAGGGTTATACTGTGGTTACGCCGAACTGGCCGTACAACGACCGCGAGCCGGCAGAACTTCGGGCCAACCCCCATCCCATGCTCAAGACAGTCGGTGTCCAGGGTATCGTCGATCATCTCGAGGCGGAGATCCGCAAGCTGCCGGAAGCACCCATCCTGATCGGCCATTCGGCCGGTGGGGTCTGGACCCAGATATTGCTTGACCGGGGTCTGGGCGTCGCAGGCGTGGCCATCGATCCCGCACCAACGACCGGCGTCCGCCTCGGAATTCATTCGATCGTATCCGCATTCCCGGTCCTTGGGTCATGGGGCAGTTGGAAGCGCACGATGCATATGTCGCGCGAGTTTTTCGGCAATCGCTTTGCGAACGCGCTCCCGAAAGACAAGGTCGACGACTACTACGACCGTTACATCGTGCCAACGGCGGGCAAGGTCTATTGGGATGGCATCCTCACATCGATCGGTAAGATACGGTGGGACAATCCAGACCGCGCTCCGCTGCTCCTTATCGGTGGCGGGCTCGACCTCATTGCGGACGCGAGCATGACCCGGGCGATCTACGAGAAGCAGAGGCGGGCGCCTTCCCAAACCGCCCTCAAGATTTTCGAGGACCGCTCGCATTTCACCTGCATCGAGGCAGGCTGGGAAGAGGTCGCCGATTTTGCGCTCGATTGGGCGGTCCGCCATGCGCGCGCCGACCGGGCGAACGTGAAGAGCATCAGCATCCACCACGCCGCGTGAGCGAGAACGTTCGGGATCGCTGCGGTCCCGCAATCGATCGGGACGCGGGGTCCCCCCTGTTTCTCGAGTGATCGCGGTCGTTTTTACCATAACCCCTGAAGGATCACGTCAATGAAAAATGCCGTAAAAGCCTTTTCCAACCCGACCGCTAGCGATGCCGAAACGCAGTTCGTCAATGTCGGCGGTGTAAACCTGGCCTACCGCGAAGTGGGTTCAGGCGACCCGATCATCCTGTTCACCCGACTGCGTGGGACCCTCGACACCTGGGACCCGGCTTTCGTCGACGCGCTGGCGGACGGCTACCGTGTCATCATTGTGGACTATCCTGGTGTCGGCTACTCCGAAGGGGAGCTTGCCCCCGACATGGTCGCTGTCGCTGACACGATGGTGAAGTTTGCCAAAGCCTTGAGGATCAGCAAGTTCAACCTCGTCAGCTGGTCATGGGGCGGGGCGCT
>JARXAQ010000008.1 GCA_029865825.1 Rhizobium sp. | reverse complement strand
ATGGGCGAGGCGCCCGACGGCATCGATCCTGATCGCATGGAGGGTATCATCGCCGAGGTCGAGCGAACCGGGCGCGTCACGCCGCCCGGCCATCCGGCTTACGTCTTCCAGCCGAAGGACGACCTCGTCTACGACAAGAAGACGCCACTGTCCGGCCATGCCAACGGCATGCGGCTTTCGGCGCTCGACAAGGACGGCCGCATCCTTCTCACCCAGATCTACTACTCGATCGGCGGCGGCTTCGTCGTTACCGACACCGAACTGCTGGCCCTGCAGAAGCAGAAGAAGCAGGCCTCGAGCCACAAGGTGCCGTATCCCTTCGCCTCGGCAAAGGAAATGCTCGCCATGGCATCGTCTTCGGGTCTGACGATCGCGCAGATGAAGCGGGCGAATGAAGAGGTGGTGCGCTCCCGCGAGGATCTTGATGCGGGGCTCGACCGTATCTGGGATGCGATGCTGAGCTGCATCGACCGCGGCCTTCGCCAGGAAGGTCAACTGCCGGGCGGCCTCAAGGTCCGCCGCCGGGCAAAGTCGATCCACGACCAATTGCAGGAGGAATGGCGCTCCAACCGGCTCAATCCGGTTCTCGCCAATGACTGGCTGTCCGTCTATGCCATGGCGGTGAACGAGGAGAATGCAGCCGGCGGCCGTGTCGTCACCTCGCCGACCAACGGAGCGGCCGGTGTCGTGCCCGCCACGATCCGCTATTATCTGCATTTCCATCCCGATGCCGACCAGCAGGGCATCCGCGACTACCTGCTAACGGCTGCCGCCATCGGCGGGATCATCAAACATAACGCCTCGATCTCGGGTGCCGAGGTCGGCTGCCAGGGTGAAGTCGGTTCGGCCTCCGCCATGGCCGCCGCCGGTCTGGCCGCCGTGATGGGCGGCACCCCGGAGCAGATCGAGAATGCTGCCGAGATCGCGCTCGAGCACCATCTCGGCATGACCTGCGATCCGGTCGCGGGTCTCGTTCAGGTGCCCTGTATCGAGCGCAATGCGCTCGGCGCCGTGAAAGCCGTGACGGCCGCATCGCTCGCGTTGAAGGGTGATGGCGTACATTTCGTGCCGCTCGATGCCTGTATCGAGACCATGCGCCAGACCGGCAATGACATGAACGAGAAATACAAGGAGACCTCGCTCGGGGGGCTCGCGGTCAACGTCGTCGAATGTTGAGTCGGGCAGGGGCTTTGTCCCTGTCCTGAAATGCGGCCACCGTCATCCTCGGGCTTGTCCCGAGGATCTCCAGTGTCTGGCACTGGCTCGACCTACGCCGTCTTTTCGCCTCGTACCCTGCGCCACCCTTGGCAGATCCTCGGGCTTGTCCCGAGGATGACCGAGGTGGAGAAACACATCGAAACTGTTGAGCACCCGCCACCTGCGACACCCTTGCCCTTGACCCCCGTGTCAGACCGGGTATCTCCGACAGCATGGCATTGCATCTCCTCAAGCTCTGCGTCGGAGCCGACTCCATTGACGACCTGCGCGAGTGGGTCGCCGAGCGCTGCCTCGTGGCGGTCGCGGCGGGGCTCGAGCCCCATTCCTCGCACGTCACCCGCATGGTGCCGAAGCGCGGGGAGGAACTGCTCGATGGCGGTTCGCTCTACTGGATCATCAAGGGTCAGCTGTCGGCTCGGCAAAAACTCCTCGATATCAAGACCTTCACCGGGGGCGACGGGATCTCGCGCTGCGAACTCATTCTCGGCCCCGAGGTGATCGAAGTGGCGCCTGCGCCGCGACGGCCTTTCCAGGGCTGGCGGTATCTGGATGCCGATTCTGCCCCGCGCGATCTCTCGGCCTCCGGCGCCAACATTGAGGACATGCCCGATGACCTCAAGCGGGAACTGGCCGAACTCGGGCTGCTCTGAGGATTGCTTTGTGCTTGTCGCTTTCGGCTTCGGTGGGTACCCTTGATTCTTATGGGTGCGTCGGGTGGTCGATCCGAGCGCGTTACACAGGGCTCCGGGGGGAACCATGAGATTTTGGACAACAACGGTCGTGGCATTGGCCGTCGCGACGGGAGTAAGCTGTCCAGCGGCGGCCGAAGATCCATCGATCGATCTCAAGCTGTTCGGCAAACACGAGATCGCAGGAGGATTGAGCGCCTGCCATCTGGCCTTCTGGCAGAAGGACCGTGATCCCGACACGGACAAATATGCCTATCTGATCTATATGCCCTTCGATGAATACGGCGCCCCGACCGAGGCGACCATCGAGATCGGCAAGGAGAAGATCGCGCTGTCCGAGACGGCGCGGGGCGATACCAATCTGCCGTCGCGTCTCGGATACCGGCTCTATTCGAGTGCGGACCACGCGACCCATGTCATCGTGCAGATCGAGGAGGCGACGGGGATCGACGCGCTGGTCACGATCGACAAGGCACGGGTCACCGTGGTGCGGGACGACCTGCCACCCTTCGTCGCCGGTGCCCGGGGTGTGATCGGATGCCCGCTGCCGCCGAAAGCCGCGACAGCCGAGCAGCCGGTGGCGGCGTCACCCGCCGACGCCGACCCGGCACCTGCCGAGCCTTCGGCCAGCAGCGGGGTGAGTGTCTTTCCTGGCCCCGACGGATTGCCCTTTGGTCCCGCGCAGGATCTTGCTGCGAGTTCCGACGTGCCGAATGCCGTGCGCCGGGAAATCGCGGCCTATGCGCCGGACGAATGCGCCGATCCGTCGACGCTCGCCTATGGCGGCGCGCGTTATGCGTTAAACGATGCCTTCACACTCTGGGAAGTTCCGTGTTTCCTTGGCGCCTACCTGGGGTCGAGCGTGTTTGCGATCACCCAGAATCCCCCGACCGATTGGGTCAGTGTTTTGACGCTGCCCAATCCGCCGGCGCTCGAGGGTGAGAACAATGTGGGCCTGATGAACCCGCAGGTCCTGCCGGAACGCGGCCTGATGATCTCGACCTCGGTTGGGCGCGGCGAGGGGGATTGCGGGACCTATCAGGTGTTTCGTCTGATGGACGCACCGGGCGAGACCTTCGAGTTGCAGCTGCTGGAATATCGCGAAAAAGTGCAGTGTGACGGTGTCCAGGTGGAGCCGACCGCGTGGCCGCTGCAGTTTCGCGCCGAAAACTGAGCGGTCGCGGCCTGCCACGCTCATCACTGCCACCGAAACGTCGGAATCGATCGGCATGACACGCCTGCGACCCATGCCGGTCCGGAGCTTTACTCAATGACCACAACTGAAAATCTGCCCCTCCCCACCGGCGTTTCCGCGCGGCGGCCGCGTCTTGTGCGCATTCTGGGGCGGGTGGCGCTGACGGTCGCCGGTCTTGCGCTCGCCTTCGGCGCCTATGCCGGCATCCTCATCCTGTCTGGCAATTTCCATGAGGTTCTGCCAGGGCAGCTGTACCGCTCGGCCCAGCTGTCCGGTGTGCGGCTCGCAGAGGAAATTGACCGCTACAAAATCAAGACGGTGATCAACCTGCGCGGGACCAATCCGGGCCGTTCCTGGTATGACGACGAGGTCGCGGCGACGGCGGCGCATGGCGCGACCCATATCGACTTCGGCATGTCGGCGCGGCGGGACCTGACGCCGGAAAAGACGCAGGCGCTGCTCACTCTCCTGAAGACGGCCGAACAACCGATCCTCGTCCACTGCATGTCCGGCGCCGATCGCACAGGGCTCGCCACCGTGATCTTCCTGCAGCAGGTGGCTGGCGTCGACGAGGAGGTGGCCGAATGGCAGCTGTCGCCGATTTACGGCCATATCAACCTGCCGTTTCTGGCGGCCTATGCCATGGACGACAGCTGGGAGAAGCTGGAGAAGGTGCTGGGGCTCGACAGTTGATTGCCGGATTGCCGTGCGTGGCCGGCAATAACGGTCGGCTGTAACCGAACGGTCCTCACCCCGGCCTCCAGCGCGCTCCGCCGGCCCTTCCTGGACGGTGTTTTTTCTCGTTCATTCATGCTATGGGCGCGGCCATGACGAACAAACCCGATTTCCCGACCCGTGCCATTCCCGGTCCCGCGCCCTATGGCCAAGCGGTCTTCGCCGTGGCGCCGATGATCGACTGGACCGACCGCCATTGTCGGTTCTTCCACCGGCAGCTGACGCGGCAGGCGCTGCTCTATACCGAGATGGTGGTGGCGGATGCTATCCTCTACGGGCCGCGGGACAAGCTGCTGTCGTTTTCCGAGGCCGAACATCCGGTCGCGCTGCAGCTCGGTGGCTCCGATCCGGGGAAGCTTGCCGAGGCGGTCAGGATCGCGGCGGATTACGGCTATGATGAGATCAATCTCAATGTCGGCTGTCCGTCCGACCGGGTGCAGTCGGGGACGTTCGGGGCCTGTTTGATGCAGACGCCGGAGGTGGTCGCGGATTGTGTGGCGGCGATGAAGGCGGTGGCTGCGGTGCCGGTGACGGTGAAGTGCCGGATCGGGGTGGACGAGCAGGAGCCGGCGGATGTGTTGCCGGACTTTCTGGCGCGGATGGTTGGGGCCGGGGCGGATGCGATCTGGATCCATGCGCGCAAGGCCTGGCTGAAGGGCTTGTCGCCGAAGGAAAACCGCGAGATTCCGCCGCTGGATTACGAGCTGGTCTATCGGATGAAGCGGGAGAACCCTGGCGTTTTCCTCGGCATCAATGGTGGGATTTCTGATCTTGATCAGGCGGTTCAGCATCTGGATGTAATGGATGGCGTGATGCTGGGGCGGGCGAGTTATCACAATGCGACGCTGCTGACCGAGGTCGATCAGCGGGTGTATGGGGCGGCGGCGCGGCCGGTTGATTGGGATGCGGTGCGGGATGGGATGATCGGCTATGCGGAGCGGGTGATCGCGTCCGGCGGGCGGCTCAACCATGTCACGCGGCATATGGTCGGGCTGTTCCAGGGGTTTGCCGGGGCGCGGCGCTATCGGCAGATCCTGTCGTCGGAGGCGACGAAGCCGGGTGTTTCACCGGACTTGATTGCCGAGGCCTTTGCGGCGGTCGACATTGCAGGTGGGGCCAAGACACAAGGTGCGTCCGGCAACTCCGAAGCTGCGGAATAATCTATCGCTAGTTTCCGGCGTTTTTCAGGCCCCAGAAATGGGAATGGCGACCCGAGGGACGCCATTCGAAACTTTTTGATCAGCCGGCCTTGATGTTGACGGCCTTGGGACCCTTGCCCATGCGATCCGGCTCGGTGACGAAGGTGACCTGCTGGCCATCCTGCAGGGTCTGCAGGCCCGACGCCTGGAGCGCGGAGATGTGGACGAACACGTCCTTTGCGCCGCCTTCCGGGGTGATGAAGCCGAAGCCCTTGTCCTGGTTGAAGAATTTAACGGTGCCCTTGGTGGCCATGGGAGGTGTCCTCTGTTCCCGTGTTTTTGCTCTGGGCCGTGCCGGCGAACCGGAGCGGCAAGATTGAAGTTCCGCCGAAACGGAACCGTCGAGGGATCGCGATAACGGGGAAAGAACGTCTACCAGCGGGAGGAAGCCCCCAGAGACCGCAGGCGCGGTCGACATACATCGGTCCAGTCTCCGGGATCATTGCTGCCCGAACGTCACAAGAGGTAGGGTCATTTCCGCAAGTTGGCAAGTACGAAAAGTCACACTATTCGGCCATGGCTTGGCGCAACGGGCTGAAATCCTTGAAATTTGTGGGGTGCACTGACAATCGGCCGGGCCGCTTCGGCGCCCGTGACGCCCTGTTTGCCGCCAAAACCCGGCCGGACACGCGGCGGGGGAAAGCCGGCCCTTGCGTCTTGAAGCCGCCACGCCGACGGGCTAGGGGAGGGATGGCTGGGCGCGAGGGTGTGTGAGTATGGCGAAAAAGGGTGCCTCGGTGATTGATCCTTATGAGCTGCTGGGCGTCTCCCGCGATGCCGACGAGGCCGCGATCAAGGCCGCCTATCGCAAGCTTGCGAAGAGCGCCCATCCTGATGGCGGCGGCGATGCCGAGGCCTTTGCCAAGATCTCGACCTGCTACGACCTGCTGAAGGATCCCGTGCGCCGCCGAGTGTTCGACGATACCGGCTATGACCCGCAGCTGGCCGAACCGGCCGATCTGAAGGGCGTCATGGTGCTGGAAACGCTGATCAATGACATGATCCTCGACGAGCGCGAGCCGGGGTCTTTCGACCCGGTCGCGGGGCTGCGGCGCAAGCTCACCGACGACATTCTCAAAGCCCGCTTCCACATTCTCGAACTCGAGCGCCACCGGGCACGGGTGCGCAAACATCTCGACCGGCTCGGCCGCCGGCCGGACGCGGACGTGCTGGGCTCGATGCTGCGGGCCCGGGCGCAATCGATCACGGATGCGATCAAGGGGGCGGAAGCCCAGATCGCCGCGATCGAGCGGGCCTATACCATGCTTGAAGGTTATTCCTACGAGATGGAGCCGCTGGCCCCCGGCATCGATGCCGAGGATCTGCCGAAGGCGGCGGAATAGGCTTTTGGCGGGCTCGTTGTTCGGGCGGCTGTCTTTTTGATGAAACACAATTTTCTTGGGAAAACTGTCAAGACGAATTGACAGTTGCCATCGCCATTTTAGGATCGCTTAATACTCCGGTGATTTGTCCGCCGTTGACGACCGTATAGGCTCAGTCACCCCAGTAAGACTGGCATGGCATGGATCCATTCCGCCACGCGCTGCTTGAGCGCCGGTTGTCTCCACTTGATCCGTGAGCCCCTTGGAGGGGTATCCTGACACCAATAGCTGGGGAATCCAAAGATGCACCATGACGGCTTCGTCTCGCGATCGGCCGAGACGATTGTATACTTCCCACTCGGCCATCGCCGGCACCTCGTTCGCGCAACCGCCCGACGGTTGGACCAATTGAACGGGGACGCTGCGACGGATTTCTGGAAATCGCTGTGCGGCCGCCTGAAGGCCGAGCTTTTCGCGGCCGGCCGGTCCTATGAGGACACCCGCCACGAGATCCTGGCCTTCCAGGCGGCGGTGCATCAGGAGCTGCTGCTGCTCTACGAGCCCGACGGCGCGGCGCGCGGCGCCATCGCCACCTGACGTTTCCTTCATCATCCCGACCGGCAGGAGCGGAGGCCCGGCCTCGTGTGCTGCGCGCGCCCTCATGCGTGGTGCAACGCGGTGCACCGGAGCCCTGCGGACCAGCTTTCCCCGCCGGGGAGAGGAGGGTGGAGTCGCTGGCCTCGCCCCCGGCGGCGGCCGTCATGCCGGCGTCTCGGCCGTGGCGGCGGAGCGTTTGGCGGGCTTCCGGTGCCGGATGATCCGACGGTACAAGGCGGATTCGGCGGGATCGGGGTCGGTTGCCTGCCAGGCGGCGAGACCCGCGATTTCGCTGTCGAGATGCGGTCCGGGGCGGCTGTGAATGCGATGGAGTATCGCCAGCAGAACCCGCAGCCGGGTCGCCGCGGTCTTGTCCTCGGGCCATGTCTGCGGCGTTCCGTTGCGGGGGACACAGGCGGCGATCTCGGCGGCGAGGGACATCGCTTCGCGGCGCGCGGCGGGCGCGGCGCCCGTCCTGCAAGGTGGCAGCCATTCGACGAGCGCGACCGGTTGGGGTGCGAGCGAGGCGGGGCCGCAACAGGTCCGGCTGCGGCGGCATTGGCGCGAGCGGCAGAGCAGGGGGATGCGATGTTCGGCCAGCAAGTCGCGGGTGAGGCGCAGTTCCAGCGGTTCGGCGATCGATACGCCGCGTGACGTGGTGAGGTTTGGCATGTCGGTGTCCTTTCGTTGGAGTGTTGGTGGCTCGGCTCCGTCTCCGCCCGTGCGGGGGAGACAAGGCGGCACGCTTCGCCGCCGGTCGGGATCTCTCCCTCCGGTTCGGTCTCAAACTTGTCTCGGACGGGGCGCCAGAAGCAGCCTGTCTAAGTATGTTATGTGGCTCCTTCCGGCGCCCCGTTCGGCGTTTTATCCCAACTGCATGC
>JARXAQ010000245.1 GCA_029865825.1 Rhizobium sp. | reverse complement strand
GAGGACAAGACGGCGAGCGATGTCGTTCAGGAAAGCGGGCTGGGCCCCCAGGAGAAGCAGGCCACGGCCAAGCCCCGCGCCCGTGCCGAGGCGACCCCGAAACGCAGCGTTCCGCTCACCCATCCAGACAGGCTCTACTGGCCGGAAGCCGGAGTGACGAAGGAGGCGCTCGCCGATTACTACGTTCAGGTCTGGCCACGAATAGCGCCCTTCATCGTCGATCGGCCACTCGCATTGCTGCGTTGTCCGGAGGGGCATGACGGAACCTGCTTCTTCCAGAAACACGGCTGGCGCGGCATGCGCAAAGAGATCATCACCATCCCGGATCCCAAAGATAAAGACGAAGACACGTTCGTCGGCATCCACGATCTCGACGGCCTGCTGGCGCTGGTCCAAGGGGCGGCACTCGAGATCCACCCCTGGGGTTCGCGCGGCGGTGATCTGGAACGGCCGGACATGGTCAATATCGATCTTGACCCGGGGCCGGATGTCGGCTGGGAACGGGTGATCGCGGCCGCCTTCGAGGTGCGTCAACGGTTTGCCGACATGGGCCTGACCGGCTTCGTCAAAACCTCCGGCGGCAAGGGGCTGCATGTCGTTGCGCCCGTCAAACCGAAGGCCGAATGGCCTGCGGTCAAGGCGGCGATGAAGGCATTGGCCGACGGGATGGCCGCAGACAGCCCACAGGACTATGTGGCGACGATCAGCAAGGCGAAGCGCCAGGGCAAGATCCTGATCGACTATCTGCGCAACGGCCGGGGCAACACGGCGGTTGCCCCCTATTCGACCCGGGCGCGGGAGGGGGCACCGGTGTCGATGCCACTCTCCTTTGACGAATTGGGGCCGGGCATCGGGCCGAACTATTTTACGGTTGGAAACACCCCCGCCCGGCTGGCAGAGTTGGACAGCGACCCTTGGGCAGATTTTCGGAGCGCAGAGGCCCCGATCGCAGAGAAATCGGCCAAATCGCGTCGCAACCGTTAGACGCGAGTCCCTCTATTTGCGAGTGGCACCCTTCTTTTCGGATGCCAGGCTGCGGCGCAATGCTTCCATGATGTCGATCACATTGTCCTTGCGTTGAGGCTCGGGCGCAGACTTTGGCTTGGTCCCCTTCGCCTTCTTCGTCCGCATCGCGATGATCTCGTGCAGACGGTCCTCGACCGGATCCTGAACCAGTTTCGGTGTCCAGTCCCGGAGACGCGCCTGCACCAGTTTCTTCATCATGGTTTTGGCGCGGGCGGCGGGGGGCTCTGCGCCGGACGTATCGAAATAGGCGTCGGCATCGCGCACCTCGTCGCCGTAGCGGAGCGTCCAGACGACCATGCCGTTGTCACGCGGCACGATCAGAACAGAATGTTCGCGGCGATAGAGAACAAGGCGCGCGATCCCGCCGGTATCGGTCTTGCGCATGGCCTCGCGGATCACAGCAAAGGCTTCCTCGCTCACCTTGTCGGCAGGCGCGAGGAAATGCGGACTGTCATACCAGACCCAGCCGATCGAGCTTTGCGGCACGAAACTCTCGATATCGATGGTCCGGGTGCTTTCCAGCGCCACGTCCTCGAGTTCTTCGTCCTCGAACAAAACGTAGTCGTCCTCGCCGCGTGCATAGCCCTTGACCTGGTCGTCATCGTCGACAGGCTTGCCGGTCTCGGCATCGATGTAGCGGTTGACGACCCGGTTTCCGGTTTTTCGATTGATGTTGTGGAAACGCAGCTTGCTGCTCTCCGTCACTACGGGAGTCATCGCGACGCGGCAGGTGACCAGTGACAGTTTCAGATAGCCTTTCCAAAACGCCCTTTGTGCCACCCTAACCTCCTGAAATCCCGCCTGTTTGCAGGTCTGCTCCGGAAAACGCGCGGATTTCCGATGAGTTCCGCTGACGATCAAATCGGCGGTTGCGAAGGGAACCGTTTTGCTGCGGTCGCGTTCATCCGATGCCAGTTCCCCACGAGTGTCGTTCCGGGGATCAACCCAAGGCATGGGGGTGCCGACGGTGGATCGTTTCGGAAGCCGGTGGACGCGACGAGACCGCGTCCGACCGTAGACGGCATTCCGCATGAACCAGGCCAGCGGCGACGACGGAGAATTGCCATGCCTGAACGAGACTATGACTGGATAGCCCGGCGAGCTTATACGCTGTGGGAAGAGAGCGGCCGGCCAGACGGCGAGCACGAGACACATTGGCTGACAGCCCTGAACGACTGGGAACGGCTGCAGGATTCGGCGAACCGGACCACCGAAAAAGCCGAACGCCGTATCGCGCAGGCGCAGGTGTCGGCCGAGGAAGAAGGCCTGATCATTACGGAAGAAGCCGTTCAACCGCGACGCAAGGCGTCCAGGAGCCGAAAGGGGTGAAGACCGTGGCAGGACTCGATCTTTCACTCGCCCTCAGCCGGGCCCAATTCATTCAGCGCGTTCGCGAAGCCTATTACCGCGATGAAGCGGAAACGGACAATCGTCGGCGCGCGATAACGCGCGTGCCGTTGCATGTGTTGGCCGTGACATCGGAGATCTATCCACTCGTCAAGACTGGCGGTCTCGCAGACGTTACGGGTGCCCTGCCCAAGGCGCTCTCGACCTTCGGCATCGAGACCCACACCCTCGTCCCCGGCTATCCTTCGATCCTGGCGCTCGCGCGCCTGCATCCGCCCTTGATGGAATTCGACGACCTGCTCGGCGAAAAGGCGACCCTTCGACATCTGGAGATCGACGGCATCAGCCTATTCGTGCTCGACGCCCCTGCCCTCTATGACCGTCCAGGCGGCCCCTACGTCGATGAAAACGGCGTTGATCATCACGACAACTGGAAGCGGTTTGCCGTTCTGTCCCTTGCCGGCGCGGAAATTGCGGCGGGCGCACTGCCCGGATGGCGGCCCGACCTCGTGCATACGCATGACTGGCAGTCCGCGCTCACCTCTGTCTATCTCCGCCAGATGGGATCGCCGGTTCCGGTGGTTCTCACCATCCACAACCTGGCCTTCCAGGGGCAGTATTCCTCCGACCTGCTGCCACGCATCGGCCTGCCGCCGGAAGCCTATTCCGTCGATTCGATGGAATATTTTGGCGACATCAGTTACCTCAAGGGCGGACTGATGACGGCCGACCATATCACCGTGGTGAGCCCGACCTATGCCCGCGAAATCCTGTCACCGACCTTCGGCATGGGTCTGGACGGGGTTCTGAACGCCAGGATCGACCGCTTGCAGGGGATCGTGAACGGGATCGACAACGAGGTCTGGAACCCGGCGACGGACCCCTATCTTCCGTTCCAGTACGACATGAAATCGCTGCGCAACAAAAAGAACAACAAGGCCCTGCTGCTGGAGAGGTTCAATCTGGAGCCCGGCGACGGACCGTTGTTTTCCGCCGTGACGCGTGTGACCTGGCAGAAGGGTATGGACATGCTGGCGGAGGTTGCCGACGAGATCTTCTATCGCGGCGGGCGCTTGATCGTGCTCGGCCAAGGCGACCACGACATTGAAGATGCACTCAAGGCCACTGCCGGACGCTTCCCTGGCCGCATGGCCGTGAGTGTCGGCTACAACGAGCCGACGGCGCATCTCATTCACGGCGGCTCGGACTCCATCATCCAGCCGTCACGCTTCGAGCCCTGTGGTCTCACGCAGCTCTATGCCATGCGGTACGGTTGCGTGCCGGTCGTATCGCGCACGGGCGGACTGTCGGAGACGATCATCGACGCGAATGATGCCGCTCTGTCAGCCAGAGCCGCGACCGGTTTCCAGTTCCATCCGGTGCGGCCGGAAGGTCTGCGGCAGGCGCTTCGGCGGGCTACCGACGCCTATCAGGACAAACGCAAATGGGCCCGGCTGCAGTTGCAGGCCATGCGCGCTGACTATTCCTGGGACCGGAGCGCCGAAAGTTATGCCGAAGTCTATGGGCGCCTGACCGAATTGCGTTTTCAGGCCACGCACTGATCCCCGGGTCCCGGCTCTTTGCCGGGACTTCATTCTTCATCGGCTTGGATTGTTCCAACATCTCAGCGGCTGGGTCGATGTATCCGCAGGAACTTGCCCGCCGCCGTCCGCGCTCGAACGCGCAGGCACCCGCGAGACCCAGCCTGCCGCTTTGCACTTGATCCTCAGCGCCAATCTTCCGCTCGCACTGGCTCATCCGTCACGCTGCCGCGCAGGGCAATGGAACGCTCGAGGGCTGCGATGTCGTCGCTGGTGGCCGGTACCGGATCTTCAGCGATCGCCTCCAGCACCGCAGGATCGATTGCACCGGCACGCAGTGCCATGCGCAGCGTCTCGCGCGTTTGCCGCTCTGCTTCCAACTGGGCGAAGAGAGCAATGATCAGCCGATCCCGCGGATCCGGGTAACGGCGCCATTGCGGTGGGCGGACTGTCTGCTCCATGGCCATGTCCTTTCGGCGGTACAAATTCCAGTGTCATGGAAACATTTCCGGCCTGTCATTGTTCCCCTCCGGTGCCACACGAGCACACAAAGGGAGAATGCCATGCAAACCGAAAACCCGACGATCGAAGGCCGATTGAACGCGCACCGCGAAATCCTGATTTCGCTGGTCACCGATGCGCTGCTGGCGCCCGGCGGATCCACGCATCTGTTGCGCAACCTCGAACAGGAGGTGCAGTTGCGGGACGGGTCGGAAGATCCAGGTGCCACGCCTTCGGCCGGGCTGGGTCGCGGTGCCGAGAGGAGCGAGGAGATCCGCGACATTCTCGATACGGCAAAAGCCAGAGCGGAGGCGCTTCGCCGCATTGGGACCGGCAACGAGGAAGGTATTGCGCCGTAAGGCATGGTCGCCGGCGGTTACCCTCCAAATCCGTTCAGGAGTTGTCCTTGTCGCCCAGATCGAAATTGGCGTCCCAATCGGCCGGAGGGTTCTTCCTGTCCGGGCCCCATTTGTGAACCGTGGCGTCCTCAGATCCCGTTACCACAGTCGGCTTGGCACTTGCGACGCCGTCGTTGTGTCCGCCGTGCTGCGTGCCGACAAACTGGCCCTCGGCATCTTTCTCGATCCGAGATGCCATCTCGCTCTGTGATTTCGGTGCACCCTCTGCGCGGTCTTTATCGTCCGTCATTGTCTCGTCTCCATTGCGTTGACATCTGAGACAACAGGGCAGACGACCGCATGGTTCCTGATCAGGCGTTGTTGTCGCCGACAAAAGCCTTCAAAGGTGCCAGCAGGACCCAGCGCAGTCCACTCGGCTGGAAATCCATGGTCACCTCGCCGGAAAAGGAACTGGCCGCGTGACGTTCGATGACCGTGGAGCCGAAACCACGTCGAGTTGGCGCTACCACCGGAGGTCCGTGCTGTTCAGTCCAGGTCAACCGTAATTTTGGCTCTTCCGACGTCTCGTTTTCCACCGCCCATTCGACGCGGATGCGCCCTTCGAGCACCGACAATGCCCCGTATTTCACCGAGTTTGTTGCCAGCTCATGGAAGACAAGGCCGAGATTCTGGACTGCGCTGGCATTGACCAGAAGATCCGGCCCACGGCGATCGACGCGATCCGCCGCGCCGATGACCGTCGCCAGTTGCAAGTCGACCAAGGTCGCCAGTGGGATTCCGCCCCATTCCTGGCGGGCCAAAGCCTCGATCGACTGTGCGAGCCCGGCCAGTCTGCCGCTCACCGCTCGCTGGAAGTCGTCGACACTGTCGGCACCCCGGGCAAGCTGGCGCATCATCGCCTGAACCAGCGACAGGATGTTCTTGGTGCGATGCACCAGTTCCTGCAAAATGAAATGAATGCGCTCCTCGGCCTCCGCACGGTCGAAAGAGGCATTCGACAGTGCAACCGCGACCTGGTTCGCTTCGAGGATCTTGGTCCGCTCGGGCGAGACGATATCACCCTGGCCGATGCGATCCGCCATGCTGGCAATGGTCCGGATGGAGGCGCGAAGCTGGTGGGCGGCGATCAACGCCACGCCCAGGCTGATCGTCAGGATGACCAGACTGCCGACCAACAGGCTCTTCCACGCGGAAACGAAGGTTTCCTGGGCGCTCGCGACCGGCCCCCAAACAGCGACACGCCAGGGCCAATCGGCGATCCGGGCATAGCCGAGCAGATATTGCTCGCCATCCTGGTAGAACACTGCACTGCTGTTGGAGCCGTACATCAATTCCAGCCAGCTTTCCGGGAATTGCTCCCCCGACGGCCTGTTGTCTATGCCGGAGGAGACGATGACTTTCCCATCGTCGTCGATCAGGGCCGCAGACCACCCGGGCGGCAGGTTTTCGCGGGAGGTGTGGCTTGCGAGACTGGCCGCGTCCTGGGTGAGCACCACCGCATCCGCCCCGGCGCGATTGGACGCTGCGATCGGCATGGTGAGGTTGACCACCCATCGCTGGCTGGTGACGCCGAAGAAAATGCCGGACAGCTCAACCTTTCCAGATCTGAGGGCTGATTGCAGGGATCCGGGGTTCGACATCCGCCGCAGTTCCGTGCCCCAGGGTATACGCGTGTTGAGCAGCTGCGCCCCATCGCGCCGCACCAACAGAATATACATCGAACTCCCCTTGAGGCTGCCTCCGACCCGGTCGTAGAAGGCCTCAAGGTCGCCGTCGCGCAATTCCGGCGAGTTCGCGACGAGCCCGAGCGTTGTTTCCATGTCTGCGACCTTGCGCTCGATGCTTCGACTGATCGTCTGGGCATCGCGACCCGCATTGACCTTCAGCGCCTGGAATTGCGACCGCTGGAGTTCGAGAAGCAGGAAGGCGGAGAAACCGAGCAGCGGCAGCGCCGCCAGGGCCACCATGATTGTCAGGTAGGTACCGATCGAGGCTGTGGGGAACAGATCCCGCATCCAGTGTTTCACGGCCGTCATGCCGGCCACCTCGCGGCAGACGAACTGCCCGGAATGACGAGACGAACCGCAGTGGCCGAAATCGCGCGGCGGCGGACGAACCAAACGCCGTCTATCGCGTTAGATTCTAATGGAATGACCAGGAGGCCACGATGATCTTCAAACCGCAGCAGTTTCATGGCGACGATCCCGCAACCACGCACGATGTGCCGGCCGAAGCGACGCTCGAACAAAGGGTGGCGGACGCCCTCGCCGTGTCGGAGGGGCTGGATGCGACCGAGTTGACGGTGGTGGCGCAGGGCGCTGAAGTCTTTCTGGGAGGATATATCGGCTCTCGGGCGGAAATCGATCGCGCGGTGGAAATTGCGCTCGCAACTGACGGCGTCGACAAAGTGACGGTGCAAATGCAATCCCCCGGC
>JARXAQ010000138.1 GCA_029865825.1 Rhizobium sp. | reverse complement strand
GGGATCGAGCGGCATCGTCTATTGCCTGTCGCGCGCCAAGGTCGAGGACACCGCCGAATGGCTGGAGACGCAAGGCATCCGGGCGCTTGCCTATCATGCCGGCATGGACCGGGCGGTGCGCGATGCCAATCAGGATGCCTTTCTGAAAGAGGAAGAGCTTTGCCTGGTGGCGACCGTTGCCTTTGGCATGGGCCTCGACAAGCCCAACGTGCGTTATGTCGCGCATCTCGATCTGCCGGGTTCCGTCGAGGCCTATTACCAGGAGACGGGGCGCGCGGGGCGTGACGGGCTGCCGTCTGATGTGTGGATGGCCTATGGCATGGCGGATGTCATCCAGCGCGGGCGGATGATCGATGAGGGTCAGGCGGCGGACGAGATCAAGCGGGTGGAGCGGGCGAAGCTCAATGCGCTCTTGGCGATCTGCGAGACGCCGGGCTGCCGGCGCCAGGCGATCCTCAAACATTTCGGCGAGAGCCATGCCGGGAAATGCGGCAATTGCGACACCTGCCTGAAACCGGTCGAAACTTGGGAGGGCACCGAAGCCGCGATCAAGGCGCTGGCGGCGGTCTATCGCACAGGCGAACGGTTTGGCACCGGGCATCTCATCGATGTGCTCCTGGGCAACGAGAACGACAAGACCACCCGCTTCGGGCATTGCGATATGCCGATCTTCGGGGCGGGCAAGGATATTGCGTCGAAAACCTGGCAATCGGTGTTTCGCCAGTTGCTCGCCGCCGGTTATATCAGGGTCGACCACCCGGCCTTTGGCGCCCTGAAGCTCGAGGAGACGGCACGCGCCGTGTTCAAGCATGAGGTGGAGGTCAAGTTTCGCAAGGACCGGCCGACGACGGGCAAGGCAGCGCGCGGTGCGTCCTCGGCGCGGGCGGCGAGCGCCAAGGCGGGGCTGGATGGCGCCGATCTCGAACTGTTCGAGGCACTCCGGGCGAAACGCATGGAGATCGCCAAGGACCAGGGTGTGCCGCCTTACGTGGTCTTCCCCGATACGACGCTGATTGCGCTTGCCACCGAACGGCCGATGGACGAGGACGAGATGCTTGGTATCTCCGGCATTGGGCAGGCGAAGCTTGAGCGTTATGGCGATGCGTTTCTTGAGGTGATCCTGGCCTATTCGCGGTGAGGTTTCACCCTCCCCTTGAGGGGGAGGATCGGAGCGAAGCTCCGGGGCGGGGTGAACGTCTCGGAGTGCCGCAAGCGGTCACCCCAACCCGCGGCTTTGCGGCGACCTCCTCCTCAAGGGGGAGTTGGGAGTGCGCGCCGTCGCCAGTCGCTCGGGCTTTCGCCCGTCACGCGCAAAAATTCGCGGTTGAAGTTGGATTTGGTCATGAAACCCGCCTCGAAGAGGATGCGGGTGACGGGCATGTCGGTGTCAACGAGCAGGCGGCAGGCCTGGGTGATGCGGAAATTGTTGACGTAGTGCGAGACGCTGACGCCATGGACGCGGTTGACCGCTTCGGAGACGGCGCGGGCCGGTGTGCCCAGGCGCCGGGCGAGACGGGCGAGGTTCAGGTCCGGATCGGTCCAGAGGCGCTTGTCCGTCATCAGGCGGTCGAGATCGGCCGCGAGGCGGCGGTGATCTTCGGAGACGGTCTTGGCCGGGAGCGGAAGCCCGGGCGCCAGCGCGCTGCGCGGCGATAGGGCCGCCGGTGCGGACTGCGGCTCCGCACGATCCGGGGCCTCGTCCCGGTCGATGAAGGCCATTGTCCCCTCGCCCGCCTCTTCCTGGCCGGCGGTGACGGCGCCGATGCCGAGCAAAAGCAGGATCAGCGTGGTGGCGGCGGAGACGACGAGCGGCGAGTAGCGGCCGCCCGACCAGACCATGTCGAGGCTGATCGCGACATCCGTCAAAGCTGAGGTGATCAGGGCGAGCCCGGTCAATTGCAGGGCGCGGTAGGAGCGGAGTGCCCCATCGAGCCGCGAGGTGACAAGCGCATCCGGGCCCTGCCGGGCAATCCACAGCAGGGCTGCGCCATAGCCCAGAAATTCGGCGATCAAGACGACATCGACCGGGATGCGCAGGACGGGCGGAATGTCGGGGCTCACCGGCTGGCGGGCCAAGACCATGATCAGGATGACGGAGAGCGTCGGCAACAGATGCGGCCAGTCGGCCCGCGTCAGACCCTGGCCTTCGCGGGCGAGATCGCGGAAGGCGAGGAAGGACAGCGCCGGGATCAGGCTCGCCATGACCGGAAGCACGACGAGAACCTCGGTGATGCCATAGCCCCAGCGCAACCCGACCAGCAGGCTCTGGACGATATGCAGCGCAATCAGCAGCAGGAAGAGGCCATGGGTGCCCCAGCTGTCGCGGCCTTCGCGCAGGAGGCGCACCAGGAAGATGCCGAGGAAGAGGGCGACGAGAAAGGAGAGCGGGACGAAGAGCATCGGGGATTTCGCAGTCGGTGTATCGGGACGGTCGATCGGGCCCCATGCAGCAGGACGGGCGCCGATGCCGGAGGGTATCGGGTTCAGGCGATCATGACCGCAAGCGCGATCAAGGTCGACCTGAAACGTGATCGAGGTCGCGGGCGACGGCCAGGCGGCATGAGATGGGGGCCTCGAAACGGCCCCGAGCATCCTGACGCGGGCCTCAACAGAAGGAGCCTCTCCATGCGCAAACGAACCATCATTCTTTCCATCCTCGGCGGCCTGTTCGCGCTTGCGCTCATCGACGGCAGTGTCCAGATGATCCGGGCGGACGAGGCTATCTCCGGCCCGATCGACCTTGCCGGCATCACCCGGCTGGAGGTGACCGGGGCTGCGAGCGACATTTCAATCTCGACGCGGGGCACGGACAAGCGCGAGGCGGTGCTATCCGGCACACGGCACGGCTGGGGCGCCCTCTTCCGCTCCGCGTGGTTCGCCTCCGGCTGCGCCAGTCAGGGTCGGATGATGCGGGACGGCACGGTGCTCACCGTCGACATGGGCGATCGGGGCGGCTTCTTCGGCTGGCACGATTGGGACGACTGCACGCTGACGCTCAACGCCACACTCGCGCCGGAGGCCGCCGTCTCGATCACCCAGAACGCAGCGCGCATGCGGCTCGATGGCGATTTCTCTGATGTCGACGTGACGAGTGATGCCGGCGACTTTGCGCTGGCCGGCCATGCGACACGGGTGGCGGTCGAAGGCGCGGCGCTCCGGGCGCGGCTGACCTTCGACCGGGTGATGAACAACGAGGCCGTGCTCGTGTCCGGCGCCATGCTGGATGCCTCGATCCGCTTCCTGGTGCCGACCGCCATCTCCTACGGCATCGATGCCGTCGCTTCGTATGTCGACAGCGCGCTGGTCAATACACCGGGTGCCAGGCCGTCGATCACCATCCGCGGCGAAATGGTGCATGCGACGATCAGGTGACGGGGGCGCGCGTGGCAGCAGCGCCGGTTGCGTCTCGGTCCCGGGGAGAAGGGCTTCGCCGATGAAAGAAGCCGCCTCCCTACGCCCTGTCCACCCCCTCCCTACGAAGGGGGGCGGGCGTTGGCGTCGCGTGCTGTCTTTGACGGTCGAGCGAGCTGTTTCCCCGAAGACGAGTTGTGGGGGGGGTAGATGGCCGGGAGGCCGACTGGGGTCTGCCCCTACACATTAACCCTGCGCTTAGAGAGGTGTCCCGCCCTGCCCCTCGCAACTCTGCGCCTTTGAGTTCCGCTCTGGATGCAGTGGCTTCTCGGGTATCGACGCCCCGCGTCGCGGTGATTGCATCGCCATACGCAAATGCACCGATGGAACTTCTGGGCGCGGGATCGGTTGTTGCAGCATGCATGCGCCGGGTGGAACAGCCCGGGCGTGTCGAATTCCGGCATCCGCCGCAGACGCCATACAAGGCGCTCGCATGGCGACGCGCGCATGGGCGGTGTGCCCTTGAAGGCACCCACCCGGCGGGCAAGAGCCGACATTTTCAGGAGACAATCATGACGCAATCGACCACCATCAATCGCCGCTTCGTTCTCGCCGCGCGCCCGCAGGGCGAACCGGATGACCAGACGCTGCGGCTGGAGACGGAGGCCGTTCCGACGCCGGGCGCGGGGCAGATGCTGCTGAGAACCGTCTTCCTGTCGCTCGACCCCTATATGCGCGGGCGGATGAGCGATGCGCCGTCCTATGCGGCCCCGGTCGCGATCGGCCAGACCATGGTCGGCGGCACGGTGTCGCGCGTGGTCAGTTCCGGGCTCGACGGGTTCCAGCCGGGTGACTGGGTGGTGGGTTTTACCGGCTGGCAGGATTACGCGCTGTCTGACGGCAAGGGAATTACCTCGCTCGGCGCAAATCCTTCGCATCCGTCCTGGGCGCTCGGCGTGACCGGCATGCCGGGCTTCACCGCCTGGGCGGGGCTGACGCAGATCGGCCAGCCGAAGGCGGGCGAGACGCTGGTCGTCGGCGGCGCAACCGGGCCTGTCGGCTCGACCGTCGGGCAGATCGGCAAGATCCTCGGCCTGAAGGTCGTCGGTATTGCCGGCGGGGCGGAGAAATGCACCCATGCGGTCGAGGTGCTCGGCTTCGACGCCTGTGTCGATTACAAGGCCGAGGATTTCGTCGATCAGCTGACGCTGGCGACGGCCGACGGCATCGACATCTACTTCGAAAATGTCGGTGGCGCGCTGTTCGATGCGGTGGCGCCACGGCTGAACACGGCGGCGCGCATTCCGCTCTGCGGGCTGATCTCGCAATACAATGCCACCGGCCTGCCGGAAGGGCCGGACAGGCTGAGCTGGCTGATGGGGCTATTGCTGAGAAAGCGGGTCACCGTGCGCGGCTTCATCGTCTACGACGATTTCGGTCCTCTCTATCCGGACTTCTCCCGCGACATGAGCGGCTGGGTCGCGGCCGGCAAGATCACCTATCGGGAGGAGATGATCGAGGGGCTCGAGGAAGCGCCGCGCGCCTTCATCGGCCTGTTGCGCGGCGAGGCGTTCGGCAAGCGGGTGATCCGCGTCGGCCCGGATGCCTGATCCGTCGAGGCCCGCATGCCGTGCGGGCACCTCGAATGACGTCGACAGATTTCGGGGCACCGACTGCCCTTCAACCCACACAAAGGACGCTACCCCATGAAAATTCTGATGGTACTGACTTCGCATGACCAGCTTGGCGACACCGGCAAGAAGACCGGCTTCTGGCTGGAGGAATTCGCCGCCCCCTATTACGTGCTGAAGGATGCCGGCGCCGAAATCACGCTCGCCTCGCCGAAGGGTGGCCAGCCGCCGCTCGACCCGAAAAGCGACGAACCCGACGCCCAGACCGAGGCAACCGGCCGGTTCAAGGCCGATCAGACGGCGCAGCAGCTGCTCGCCTCGACCACACCGCTGTCGCATATCGATCCCGCTGATTTCGATGCGGTCTTCTATCCGGGCGGCCACGGCCCGCTCTGGGATCTGGCCGAAGACAAGGACAGCATCGCGCTGATCGGAGCCTTTGCCGCCCAGGACCGGCCGATTGCGGCCGTCTGCCATGCGCCGGGTGTTCTGCGCCACGTCAAGGGCCGGGACGGCAAGCCGCTCGTTTCGGGCAAGAAGGTGGCCGGCTTTACCAATTCCGAGGAAGAGGCGGTCGGCCTGACGGAGGTCGTGCCTTTCCTGGTCGAGGACATGCTGAAAGGCCATGGCGGGCTCTATGAGAAGGGTCCGGACTGGGGCGTGTATGTGGTGACCGACGGCAAACTGGTGACCGGCCAGAATCCGGCCTCGTCGGAAGAGGCCGCCAAGGCGCTGCTCACGCTGCTGTAACGCTTGAGGGCACGGCGGCAGACCTGCTCTGCCCAGCCTTGTCGCAAGAAGGGCGCCGGATCATTCCGGCGCCCTTCTTCGTTCAAAACACCTGGGTGACGGAGATTGCGAAAGTGCGGCCACGACCGTGATCATCGAAGACCGTTTCGCCGACGAGGGCGCCGTGTCAGTTGGCCGTCCGCATCGAGGCGGTTGCGAGGCCGGCGCCGATCAGCAGCGTGCCACCGGCCTTGTTGAACAGGCCGACGGCACGGGGATTGCGGACAAGGCTGCGGGCGCGCGAGGCGACGAGCGCATAACCCACAGCATTGGCGAAGGCCAAGATCAGGAAGGTCGATTCGAAGATCAGCATCTGGGTGGCAAAATCGCCGTGCTTGTCGAGGAACTGCGGCAGGAAGGCGACGAAAAAGGTGATGCTCTTGGGGTTCAGCGCGGTCACGACCCAGGCATGGCCGATCATTTTGACCGTGGAGACGGCATCCGTGCGCGGCGCGACATCCAGCGTGCCGCCGGATCGGAAGAGTTTGATGCCGAGATAGATGAGGTAGCCGGCGCCGAGAAGTTTGAGGACCGTAAAGACGGTCGCAGATGTGGCGAGGATCGCGCCGACGCCGAGCATGGAGAGCGTCATGGCGGTGAAATCACCAAGCGCCACGCCGATCGAGACCGGCAGCGCGCTGCGCCAGCCCTGGCCGAGCGCATAGGACACGACCAGAAGAATGGTCGGGCCGGGGATGACGAGAAGCACCGCCGAGGCGGCGGCAAAGGCGATCCAGGTTTCGAAGGTCATTGAAATCTCCTGCCAAAGAACAGGATAAATCCTGATGGCCGGAGCCTTGTAAAGAGGGCTCGCGATTTTTGCCGGTCGGTGGTTGTGCACCTTGCCCTCAAGGGGAAGGTGGAGGTTCACGCGCCGAGCTTCAGCTCCATCATCGTGAGGTCCAGCCAGCGGCCGAATTTCTTGCCGACTTCGTGGTGGGTGCCGACAAGGCGGAAGCCGAGTTTCTGGTGCAGGGCGATGGAGCCCTGGTTGCCGGCCTCGATGGCGGCGACCATGACGTGGATGTCGCTCGCCCTCGCCCGCTCGATCAGCGCCGTCATCAAGGCCCGGCCGATGCCGCGGCCGTGGTGGTCCTTCTCGACATAGACGGAATGTTCGACCGAATGGCGTAAGCCGTCGAAGGCGCGCCAGTCGCCCTTAGAGGCGTAGCCGGCTATGCGGCCGTCGATTTCGGCGACC
>JARXAQ010000103.1 GCA_029865825.1 Rhizobium sp. | reverse complement strand
GGGGCCGCCAAGCTATCGTCTGAGCATATCTGCCGGGGTCAGCGGAACATCACCGGCCGCTTCGGCATGTCGTCGGCGCTGATCACGCCATCCTTGTTGCGGTCCATGCGGGTGAACATCTTGTCACCGATGACGGTGGCTTCCGCCTTGCTGATCTGGCCGTTTTCATCGGTATCGGCGACCCGCATCATGCGGGCCGGGCCACCCATGCCATCGGGTCCACGGTCCAGGCGACCTTCGCCGCGCTCACCGCGATCGGCCCGCTCATTGTGCCAGCCATGGCGCTTGCCGTCATGATGTTTGCCCTGGTGGCGCGGTCCGCCGGCCATATCGTCTTGGGCCATCGCGTCGGGACCGGCATCAGCCATGTCCTTCGTCGGTGCAGCGCCTGGTGGCGGTGGTGGGGCAGCGGCCTCGTCACCGGGTGCCGCAGGCGCATCGGCCTTCATCTCGGCGCGGGCCTTCTGCATTTCGGCCCGCATGGCCTGGCGATGTGCGCGCATCTCGCCCGGCGTGATCGAGCCATCCTTGTCGGCGTCGATGGTCACGAACAAGGCCTCGCTCGCAGACGTCGCTTCGGCCTTTTCGATCTTGCCGTCCTTGTTCGTGTCGAACTGCTGCAGCATCTGCACGAACATGACTTCCGGGCCGCCGCGAGGCGGGCCACGCCGTTCGCCGCGATCCTGGGCAAAGGCGCCGCCGGCCGTGGTCCCGATCAGGAGCGACGCTGCAAGCGTCGCCAGGGTGATGGTCTTGCCGTTCATCTGAGGTCCTTTCAATGACTGTGTCTATGAAAGGAATGTAGGGTCGATGGCGGCCATGGCCTACTTAACGATCGGTAAGGCGCATGAAACTTTCGTAAGCTTCACCTGAAACTCAGGCCGGATCGCCCAGCACATGCCCCAGGAACTCGGCGAGATCATCGGTCATGTAGTCGACGCTATCAGGGTCGATCTGATCGGCGCGCTCCCAGGTCTCGAGCAGCGCCGTGTCGAGATTGCGCGGCACGAGAAGCACCGTCTTCATGCCGAGTGCCTTCGGCACTTCCAGATTGCGCGGCAGGTCCTCGAACATGGCGGCATGCGTCGTGTCGATCCGGTTGAGGCTGGCGAACTTGTCATAGGTCGCCCCCGCCGGCTTCGGCACATACTCGGCAGCAACGATGTCGAAGATATCGTCGAAATGATCGAGAATGCCGAGCGCCCGGGCGGCGTCCTCAGCATGCGCAACCGTGCCATTCGTGAAGATGAACTTGCGCCCCGGCAGCCGCTTGATCGCTTCCCCCAAGGCTTCGTCCGCCGGGATCATCGAATAGTCGATGGCATGCGCTTTTTCGAGAAAGGCGTTCGGATCGACCTTGTGATGCAGCATCAGGCCCGCCAGCGTCGTGCCATGCTCGTGGTAATAGCGTTTCTGCAAAAGCTTCGCCTCGACCGGATCGACCTGCAGCAGGTCCGCCACGAAGGCGGTCATGTTCGTGTCGATCTGCGCGAAGAGGTTGATGTGATGCGGATAGAGCGTGTTGTCGAGGTCGAAGACCCAGTCATGCACGTGGGCGAAATCGGCGGGCGAGGGGAGTTTGCGAGGTTGGGTCATCGGGTCCTTATGGCAGAAGCCTGAGAGGATGCAACGGGGCCGTGGTGACGCTTTCGGCTTGAACGGGTGTCGAGGAAATAGGATTGGTTGCGGCTTCGGGAAGTGCTATTCCGATCGCATGGAAAAGAAGATGTCGATCCGGACGGGCAAGGCGAGTGTGATCCTCCAGGATCGCAAGCGTCTGCCATGCCGTTTCCATCCCATTGCGTCGGGCACGATCCGCCACCGCACGGCCTGATCCGCGGCCCATAGGGCCATCTCCACCGCATCTTTTGTCGTCCTGCGGCGTCCATCACGCCCGCACATCTTTCCGGATCGATCCCCCATGGAATTCTGGGCCATCATCACCATCGGCAGCGCCTTCCTGCAGAATATGCGCTCCGCCTTGCAGAAACATCTGAAGAGCCGCATGCGCACGACGGGTGCCACCTTCGTGCGCTTCGGCTTCGGCCTGCCCTTCGCCTTCCTCTATCTCGCCATCCTGCATCTCGGTTTCGGCCGGCCGCTGCCGGTGCCCGGCCTCGTCTTTGCCGGCTGGGCGGTGATCGGCGCGCTCGCCCAGATCGCCGCGACCTTCCTGCTCGTTTACCTCTTCTCCTTCCGCAACTTCGCTGTCGGCACCGCCTATTCCCGCACCGAGCCAGCCCAGGCAGCTCTGATCGCGCTCGTCTTTTTCGGCGAAACGATCACCGCCGGTACGTTTGCGGCCATCCTCGTCTCGATTGCCGGCGTGATGCTGATCTCGGTTGCCCGCACCACGCTCACGCCGTCTGCTTTGGTGACCTCGGTCTTGAGCCGCACGGCGCTCATCGGCCTCGCCTCCGGCTTCTTCTTCGGCCTCTCCGGCACCGCCTATCGCGCAGCCTCGCTATCGCTCGCCCCGACGCTGCCGGCCCCCGATGCGGTGATGCAGGCTGGGTATACGCTTTGCGTCGTGATCACGGTGCAGACCGTCTCGATGCTGGGCTGGATGCTGTGGCGCGACCGCGCGGAGCTTTCCCGCATCCGCGCCGCCTGGAAAATCAGCGCGCTGGTCGGCTTCGTCGGTGCGACCGCGTCGTTCGGCTGGTTCATCGCGATGACCCTGCAGCAGGTGGCGGTGGTCAAGGCGCTGGCCCAGGTCGAGATGCTGTTCACCTTTTCCTCCTCGGTTCTGTTCTTCAAGGAGCGGATCAATCGGCTGGAGGTGGCTGGCTGTGGGTTGATTGTGCTTGGGGTGTTGTTGCTGGTTTTGGTTTGAAGGGTACGATCTCCCCCCTTGCGGGGGAGAAAGCGAAATCGAGGAATTGGCCCGATCAGGGCCAAACCTCAGATTTCGCCAGAGGGGGGCTCGGTGAGGGGTGTGCCAACGGAACCGATCCCCTCACCAGGAAAATCTGAAGTTTAGGCGGCTTGCTCTCGCCTAAACCTTCGATTTTCCGTCCTCCCCCGCTTGGGGGGAGGTGGCGCGCCGCTGGCGTCGAATTCATGGCCCTCTCCCCGCAGGCAGGGAGAAGGAGCTCCGCCCTTCGACAGGCTCAGGGGCGGATGGGGGCATCACTGCGCTGAACCCGCAAAAACATTTGCGCTTTTTCCGCCGCGCGGTACATCCAAGGCACGCAACGCGCAGAAGCCGCCGGAGACCATGATGACCACTGCAGATAAGTCCGGTGCCGCCGGGGCGGAGCATGCTTATCCGAAGCGCTGGACGGCGCTGGCGGTGATGATGCTGGCGAATTTCATGAACCTGCTGGACGTCACCATCGTCAACGTGGCGCTGCCGAGCCTGCAGTCGGGGCTGGGGGCGACGTCGAGTGAGATCGAATGGGTCGTCGCCGGTTACGTGCTGGTCTTTGCGCTTGGGCTTTTGCCGTTTGGACGGCTGGGCGATGTGCGGGGCAAGAAGCGGGTGTTTCTGGTGGGTGTCGGTGCCTTTACCTTCGCCTCGCTGCTGTGTGGCCTCGCACCCGGCATCAACAGCCTGATCCTCGCCCGCCTGCTGCAGGGGGCAGGGGCCGCTGTGATGACGCCGCAGGTGCTGGCGATCGCCCAGATGATGTTTCCGCCAAAGGAGCGGGCGGCGGCCTTTTCGCTGTTTGGGCTGAGCGCCGGTCTCGCCTCGGTCTCCGGGCCGCTGCTCGGTGGCTGGCTGATCAGTATGGATCTCTTCGGTCTTGGCTGGCGGCCGATTTTTCTGATCAACATTCCGATTGGCCTGATTGCCATCCTGCTCGGCTGGCGGCTCATTCCAATGCTGCCCACGCGCCCCGGTCTGAAGAACGATTTCGGTGGCATCCTGCTCGCGGGTCTCGCGATCTTCTGTGTCATCTTCCCATTGATCGAGGGCCGCGGCTTTGGCTGGCCGGCCTGGTGTTTCGCCATACTGGCGCTCGCGATACCCTTTGCCGTCGCCTTTGCGCTGTGGGAACGCCGCCAGCATCGGGTGAAGGGGCCGGAATTGCTGCCGCTCAACCTGATGCGCAATCGCAACTATGGCATCGGCACGCTGATGACCGCGACCTTCTTCTCGACGCTGCCGGGTTTCTTCCTGACCTTTGCGATGTTCCTGCAGCAGGGATTCGGCTTCACGCCGCTGCAATCCGGGCTGACGACCGTGCCTTTCTCTGCCGGCATCTTCGTCGCCTCGCTGATCTCCGGGCGCCTCGGCAACATCACGCCGCGCCTGCGCGTCGTCGGCGGCGTGCTGATGGTCATCGTCGGCATGGCGGCGCTGCGCTTCCAGATCATGGGCTTTGGCGAGGTGGCCGACCGGATGGCGCTGTTGCCCTGGCTGCTGCTCAGCGGGCTTGGCATGGGGATCGCGATTGCGCCGATGTTCCAGATGGTGTTGGCCGGTGTGCCGCCGCATGATGCGGGTTCAGGCTCCGGTGCACTGCAGGCGATCCAGCAGGTGGGCAGTGCGCTCGGCATTGCCATCGTCAGCCAGATCTTCTTTGCCGATCTGGCGACGAGTGTGGCCGCCGGCATCGCCAACCATGCGGCCTATATCCATGCGCTGGCGACGGGGCTGTTCTACAATTTTGGTGGTTACGCGCTGGTGCTGATCGCCGTGCTGATGATGCGCGCCCATGCGGGGCCGGCGGTGCAGGAAAGGCCCCTGCCGGTCGAGTGACCGGCAAGGGGATTTTGAACGTCAGGGCACGAGCAGCGTGCCGGCGCCCGTTTCCGTGAAGAGCTCGAGCAGGACCGAATGGGCGGTCTTGCCGTTCAGGATGACGACGCCCTGCACGCCGGCCTGGATCGCTTCGATGCAGGTCTCGACCTTGGGGATCATGCCGCCGGAGATCGTGCCGTCCGCAATCAGCGCATGCGCTTCGGCGACCGAGAGTTCCTTGATCAGGTTGCCGTTTTTGTCGAGCACGCCGGGCACGTCGGTGAGGAAAAGCAGACGCGAGGCATTGAGCGCGCCGGCAATCGCACCGGCAAAGGTATCGGCATTGATGTTGTAGGTGGCGCCGTCGCGGCCGGGGGCGACGGGGGCGATGACCGGGATCATTTCGGAGCGGGCGAGCAGGTCGAGCAGGGTGCGGTCGACTTCGACCACTTCGCCGACGAAGCCGAGATCGAGCACGCGCTCGATATTGCTGTCGGGATCGCGGACCTTCTTCTGCGCCTTTTCGGCAAAGACCATATTGCCGTCCTTGCCGCAGAGCCCGATCGCCCATTCGCCGGTCTGGTTGATCAGCGCGACGATTTCCTTGTTGATCGAACCGGCCAAGACCATTTCGACGATCTCGACCGTCTTCTGGTCGGTGACGCGCAAGCCGTTTTCGAAGCGTGATTCGATGCCCATCTTGGCGAGCATGGCGCCGATCTGCGGGCCGCCGCCATGCACGACGATCGGGTTGACGCCCGACTGCTTGAGGAGCGCGATATCGGCGGCAAAGGCCTTGCCGAGCTCGGGATTGCCCATGGCATGGCCGCCATATTTGACGACGATCGTCTTGTTCTCGTAGCGCTGCATGAAGGGCAGGGCCTGGACGAGAAGGCGGGCCTGCATTTCGCTTTCGGTCGATGTCATGGGAAACCTCGCATTGGATGGCGGCCTTTTAGCGCATGTGCAGCCGCGATGGAATAATCGTCCTGCAATATAAGCGTCCTATGACATGCATCTTCGTGCTGTCGCATTGTCGAACGACAATGGCGCGCTACATTGGTTCGGGCTGGAGACGGGGGACATATGGAACGCGATGACATCGGCGAGCTGCTGGCCCGCGTGGCCCTGCGCGACCGTGCGGCGTTTTCGCTCATCTATCAGAAGGTTTCACCGAAACTTTTTGCCATCTGCCTTCGTATGTTGAAGGACAGGGGCGATGCCGAAGAGGCGTTGCAGGACGTTTTCGTCAAGATCTGGGCCAAGGCCGGCAGCTATACAGGTGACGGCCTCAACGCCTATGGATGGCTATGTGCCATCACGCGCTACCGCTGTATTGACCGCTTGCGGGCGAGGCGGCCTGAGGGCGAGGATCTGGACGCGGCGGAAGATCTGGCCGATCTTGGGCCCGACCCCGAACAGACGGCGATGCTGCGTTCCGAAGGCGGACGCATTGACACATGCATGGAGGCATTGGATCCTGACCGGGCGCGCGCCGTCCGACAGGCCTATGTCGAAGGACTGTCCTACCAGGAATTGGCCGAAACCTATGCCGTTCCGCTGAATACGATGCGCACATGGCTGCGACGCAGCCTTTTGAAACTGAGAGAGTGCATGGATGAGCACGCCCGACCAGAGCAAGGGTGACAGATCGCGGGACGAGGTCCTTGCCGGGGAATATGTCCTCGGTGTTCTCGGTGTGCCTGAGCGGGCCGAGGTGGAGGCGCGTCTGCGCCATGACCGGCAGTTTGCAGAGGTCGTGCGTCGCTGGGAGGCCAATCTTCTCCAGTTCAACGACGAATACGCGGAGTTCGAAGCCCCGGATCAGCTGTTCGGCAAGATCGAGCAGCGGCTGTTTCCGGTGACCGCGGACAGTGCGGCCCCGCGCGGGCTGTGGAACGCGCTGTGGCTGTGGCGCGGGCTGACATTCGCCTCGCTTGGCGGTTTGGCTCTGGTCGCCGGCCTACAATGGGCGCCGAGCTTGCGGCCGCAGCCGGCGGCGACGCGTCTGACGGCGGAGCTATCGGGCGACAAGAGCGACATTGCGCTGGTCGCAAGCTATGACGCGCGCTCGGGCCAATTGGCGGTGACGCCGGTGGCGGCCGGCGGCGCCGAACAAAAATCGCTGGAGCTGTGGCTGGTCGAAGGCGAGCAGCCGCCGATCTCGCTCGGCGTGCTGCCACAGACGGGGCAGGGCGAGATTGCCGTGCCTGAGAGCCTGCGGACCCGGTTGGCGGAAGGCGTGGTGCTGGCCGTGAGCCTCGAGCCTTTCGGCGGTTCGCCGACCGGTAAGGCGACCGGTCCGGTGCTCGCCGTTGGCCCCGTTCATCCCTGATCGGCTGAAAGTTTCTATTTAAATCAAAGAGATGAGAAAGTGGCGAGAAAATTCTCGCCGTTTTTGAAACTTCTGTTCAAAGCGGTTCGTCCTTTGTGATGTCCCCAGTAGAGGGATCCCACTTAGGCGTCCGGCGGCCCGAACCGTCAGGACGCGTTCAAGAACACCAAGGACAGAGGAAACCGTAATGTTCAAGATCGCCATTCGCCCGCTCGCAATCACCGCCGCCCTGCTGGCCGGCTCCGTCGCCGCCTATGCCGCCAATCCGATGGTCGGCGGCGGTGAAATGCTCGAGACCAAGAACATCGTCGAAAATGCCGTCAACTCCAAGGATCACACGACCCTGGTCGCAGCCGTCCAGGCAGCCGGTCTGGTCGAGACACTCTCCGGCGCCGGCCCGTTCACCGTCTTTGCTCCGACCAATGACGCTTTCGCCAAGCTGCCGGCCGGCACGGTCGACACCCTGCTGAAGCCTGAGAACAAGGCACAGCTCACCAAGGTTCTGACATGCCATGTGGTTGCCGCTGATGTGATGGCCGAAGCCCTCGTCAAGATGATCGCCGATGATGGCGGCGAACATGATGTCACCACGGTCGGTGGCTGTGTGCTGAAGGCGAAGGCTGCCGACGGCAAGGTCACACTGACCGACGAAAATGGCGGCGTGTCCACCGTGACCATCGCCGACGTCAAGCAGTCGAACGGTGTCATCCACGTCGTCGACGCGGTGATCCTGCCGAAGATGTAAGATCTGGGGTAGGGGGCTGTTCAGCCCCCTCTTCCAAGGCAGGCGCGTGAGCGTCAGAGACCCTGTTTGACGGCCTCGGTGATTGCGCCCCGCAATTGCTCGAGGCCGTCTGCTTTTTCAGACGAGGTCGCAAGCACTTCCGGGAAGGCGGCCGGATGTTTCTTGATCTTCTCCAGCGTCTCGGCCATCAGCCTGGGCACGCCGGCTTCCTTGATCTTGTCGGTCTTGGTCAGCACGATCTGGTAGGAGACGGCGGCCTTGTCGAGCAGTGTCAGCACTTCGTCGTCGTTCTTCTTGATGCCGTGGCGGCTGTCGATCAGCACATAGACGCGCTTCAGCGTTGCGCGGCCACGCAAGTAATCGAAGACCAGCCGGGTCCAGGCATCGACCTGTTCCTTCGGCGCCTTGGCATAGCCGTAGCCGGGCATGTCGACGAGCGCCATCGGCGGCAGGTCACCGGCCTGGCCGGAAAAGCCGTCGGGCACGAAATAGTTGAGTTCCTGGGTGCGGCCCGGCGTGTTGGAAGTGCGGGCCAGGCCGGCCTGGGCGACCAGCGCATTGATCAGCGACGACTTGCCGACATTCGAGCGACCGGCAAAGGCGACTTCGAGCGGGCCTTCCGGCGGCAGGAATTCCATTGACGGCACGCCGCGGATGAAGATCCACGGGCGGACGAACAGGGGATAGTCACTTCTCTGATTGGGATCGCGCATGGCTGTGGCCTCTCTTGAACCCGGTCAATTCAGGGTTTTGCGCGGCAAAGTCAAGCTGCCGCTCCATTTGCGCGGTCGCTGGCGGGGCGCATGTGACTGACGAGATAGGTGAAGAGGGCCGCCATGACGATGCCGCCGCCGAGGATCGTGCGGCCCGAGGGTATCTCGTTGTGCAGGATGACCATCCAGACGGGCGCGAGGATCATTTCGGCGGTGCCGAGCAGGGCGGCGAGTGCGGAAGGGATGAGGCGCGCGCCGGTGACGTAGAGCGCCATGCCCAGGCCCAGATTGAGGGCGCCGAAGCAGAAGAGCAAGGCGAGATCCTGACCGCCGACCGCAAAGGCGCCGGCCTGGGTTGCGGCAATCGCAGACGCGATGAAGGACCCGCCGCAGGCGGCCGGTGTCATGCGGATCCCGGGATAGCGGCGCGTGATGACAGTCATGCAGGCGAAAATCGCCGGGATGCTGGCCGCGAGCGTCAGCCCGAGGATCGAGCCGCCTTCGCCGATCGAGGCCGAGACCATGATGCCGACACCGAGGATGACGGCTGTTATCGCGCCCCAGGTGACCGGCGTGATCGGTTCGCCGAGAACGATGCGGGCGAGAAGGGCTGCAAAGAGCGGGATCGACGCCATGAACAGGACGACATTGGCAACCGGCGTCATCGACACCGCGAGCACGAAGAAGGTGGAGACGAGGGCAAAGCCGACGGCGATGGAAAAGCCGGGCCAGCCGAGCGCGCGGAAGAGGCGGATCGTGCCCTTCGGCCCATCCCTAAGCAGCATGAAGGCGGCGAGAAAAAGCCCGGCAAAGAGGCAGCGCCAGAACACGATCGTCCAGCCGTCCGCGACGCCGATGAACCGCTGGATCGCACCGCCATAGCTCCAGGCGATGGCCGACCCGAGCACCAGCGCGATGCCAGCCCAGGAACGGGGTGAAGGAAGCGGGACAGGCTGGGTCATGATCTCTCGACGCACGGCAAAAAGGGGAGCGACAACGAGAAAGCCCCGGCAGAGCCGGGGCTTGGTCGGGTTCATTTCGTTTCGGCGGGCTTTCGCCGGAAGACGCTGCCGATGTTCTTGAACAGTTCGATGTCGACGCCGTGGCGCTTCATGATGATCGCCTGCTGCATCACCGAGAGCGTGTTGTTCCAGGCCCAGTAGATGACGAGACCGGCCGGGAAGGAGCCGAGCATGAAGGTGAAGATCACAGGCATCCAGTTGAACAGCATCGCCTGGGTCGGATCCGGCGGGGTCGGGTTCATGCGCATCTGGACCCACATGGTGACGCCCATGATGAGCGGCCAGACGCCGAGATGCAGGAAGGTCGGGGATTCGAAGGGCAAGAGGCCGAACAGGTTGACGAAGGAGGTCGGATCGGGTGCCGACAGATCCTGGATCCAGCCGAAGAACGGCGCATGGCGCATTTCGATGGTGACGTAGATGACCTTGTAGAGCGCGAAGAAAACCGGGATCTGCAGGAGCACCGGCCAGCAGCCGGCGACCGGGTTGATCTTCTCTTCCTTATAGAGCGCCATCATCGCCTGCTGCAGGCCCATGCGGTCGTCGGCGAACTTGGCCTTCAGCTCTTCGAGCTTCGGCTGCACGCGCTTCATGTTGGCCATGGAGGCATACTGCTTGCTGGCGAGCGGGAAGAACAAGAGCTTGACGACGATGGTGGTGAGCAGGATGGCGACACCGAAATTGCCGACGAGATGATAGAAATAGTCCATCAGCTTGAACATCGGCTTGGTGAAGAAATAGAACCAGCCCCAGTCGATCATCAGATCGAATTTCGGAATGTTCAGGTTGGCCTCGTAGGCATCGATGACCGGGACCTGCTTGGCGCCCGCAAAGACCAGCATCTTCATCGAGGTGTTCTGGCCGGCCGGGATGCTGATCGCATCGGCCTTGAAATCGGCCTGGAAGCGCGGCTGGCCGTCGGTGAAGTGCGAGAAGCGCGATTCGAACGGCAGGGTCTGGGCCGGGATGATCGAGGACGCCCAGTACTTGTCGGTGATGCCGAGCCAGCCGCCGGTTGCCTTCGGGTTGGCGACGGCTTCCTTCTCGATGTCGGCATACTTGTCCTGGACCAGGCTGCCTTCGGCGCCCAGCACGCCGAGGAAGCCTTCATGCAGCACGAAGATCGACGGCGTCGCCGGCTTGTTGTAGCGCGTGATGCGGCCATAGGGCGCGATGCTGGCAGACGCCGTGCCGCCGTTCGCGATCGTGTCCTCGACGGTGAACATGTAATGTTCGTCGACCGAGATCTTACGGGTGAAGGTGAGGCCGGCATCATTGGTGTAGGTCAGTGTGACCGGGGTCGACTCGGTCAGCGTCGCGCCTTCGGGCGCGGTCCAGACCGTGTTGGGGCCGGGAACCTGGCCGGCGTTTTCGCCGGCGATGAAGCCGAGCTCGGTGAAATAGGCGTCGCTGGTCTCGGCCGGATTGAACAGGGTGACGATCGGGCTCGTCTTGTCCACGGTCTCGCGGTACTGCTTGAGCTTCAGGTCGTCGAAGCGCGCGCCGGTGAGGTTGATCGAGCCCAGAAGGTCCTGCGTGTCGATGGCGACGCGGGCGGTCTTGGCAACGGCAGCCTCGCGGCTCACCGCAGCATTGGCCGCAGCCGCACCGGCCGGGAGTGCGCCGTTGACGGCAGTGCCGGCAGCCGGCGTGCTTGTTGCGCCGGCAGGATTGGCCGCCTCTGCAGCCTGCTGCTGCGCGATCTGGGCTTCCTGCGCACGGCGCTGAGCCTCGATGCGCGGGTTCATGTAGAAGAACTGCCAGGCAAGTACGATCAGCACCGATAAGGCAATCGCGACGAAATAATTGCGGTTGTTCTTCATCATTCTTTCCTGGGCCCGGTCTTCTGCGACCGCGTGTTGTTCGTCTGGCGGTTTTCAATGCGGTGGATCAGCTGTTGCGACAGCTGACTGAAGGGTGCACCGAGCACCTCTCGCCGGCCGACAATGACATAGTCGTGTCCCGGCGCCATTGCAAACGCCGCATTCAGTCGCACGGCTTCTTTCAGCCTGCGTCGTATGCGGTTGCGTTCCACTGCATTGCCATGTTTCTTGGTGACCGTATAGCCCACCCGGGCCGGCGCATCTTCCTTGCGGTCGAGAACCTCCAGGAGGAACAGGCGACCCTTGCGCGCTTCGCCGCGTCTGACGGCGAGGAACTGGGGCCGGCTTTTCAGCCGGCCGACAGAAGTCTTTGTGTCCGTGGACGTCATGGGCCCGTCATTCTCGTCGGGCACAGCCGGCCTTTAGGCCGACAGCTTCGCACGACCGCGACCGCGGCGAGCATTCAGGACCTGACGTCCGCCCTTGGTTGCCATGCGTGCACGGAAGCCGTGGCGACGCTTGCGAACAAGCTTCGAAGGTTGGAAAGTACGCTTTGTCATTTATTTAATACCGCGGTGTGCGGCCCTTCTTGGGATTTGCATTGCTGCAAAAGCGTTGGTTCATCGCACGCAAAAACGCCGCCGGGGCGCCTTTTCCGAACGTGCGCGGCTTATACGGGCGCGGGCGGGAAGAGTCAATTGTGTCGCCCTGCATTTAAAGTGCCTGTGGCGCCGCCTTCCGGACATGAACAAAGTTTCATGTCCGCGGCGATCTTCCGCGTGGTCATGGCTTTCGCGCTGCACTATGATGGCTGCGGCACCCCGGCCATGAAACGACCCTTGGGACGACAGGAACGCGCCTTGATGTTTGACCGGCAGGACAGCGATTTGCAGTCCGACCTCTCCGGTGGCTATCACATGCCGAGCCGGATCAGGGGGCTGTCCGGCAAGCTGTTGTGGCTGACCATCGCCTTCGTGATGCTGGCGGAAATCCTGATTTTTGCACCGTCGGTCGCCACCATGCGCCAGCGCTGGCTTCAGGACCGCCTGAACACGGCCGCAGCGGCCGGCGTGGTGATCGACGGCTTGCAGCCGCTTGAACTGCCGCGCGGCGTCCAGGAGGACACGCTGGCAACGACGGGCACCAAAGCGATCGTTTTGCGCAAGGATGGCACGTCGCGCCTGCTGGCTGTGACCGACATGCCCTCGGAAGTCGACGCCTCCTACGATCTTGCCGATTACTCCGAGATGGAATCGATCCGTGACGCCTTCTACACGCTGTTCTTCGGCGGCGACCGTTTGCTGCGCGTCTACGGCCCGATCGCCGAGTCCGGCGGCACGACGATCGAGATCGTCATGGAGGAAAGGCCGCTGCGGCGCGCCATGCTGGGATATGCCCACAACATCCTGATCGTCTCCCTGATGATTTCGGTGATCACCGCCGTGCTGATGTACCTCGCCATCAACCGCATCATGATCGTGCCGGTCCGACGGCTCGCGCGCAGCATGCAGGCCTTCGCCGAAAATCCGGAAGATCCGGCCCGTGTCCTCGCCGTCTCGGATGGCAATGACGAGATCGCGGTGGCCGGCCGCCATCTGACCCGCATGCAGGATCAGCTGCAGAAGACGCTGCGCCAGCAGAAGACGCTGGTCGATCTGGGCTTGGCCGTGTCAAAGATCAACCACGACATGCGCAACATCCTGGCCTCCGCCCAGCTGATGTCGGACCGACTGGTCGGCATCGACGATCCGCTGGTCAAGAGCTTTGCGCCCAAGCTGCTCCGCGCGATCGATCGAGCCGTCGGGTATACCAGCGAGGTGCTGTCCTATGGCCAGACCTCCGAGGCCGAGCCGCAGCGTCGCCGATTTCCCCTCGCCGAGCTTTGCCAGGAGGTGCGCGAACTGCTGCAGCTCAGCCACGAGACCGGCATCGAATTCGTCGATCAGGTCACCGCCGAGATCGAGGTGGACGGCGACAGCGAACAGCTGTTCCGCGTCATTCACAATTTGTGCCGCAACGCCGTTCAGGCGCTGAGCAACTTCACCCCCGACGACCCCGACCATCCGCGCCGGATCACGGTCTCGGCCCAGCGGACCGGCTCGGTGGTGGCGATCACCATCGATGACACCGGCCCCGGCATGCCGCGCAAAGCGCGCGAAAACCTCTTCACCGCCTTCCGCGGCTCGGCCCGCTCAGGCGGCACCGGGCTGGGTCTGGCGATCGCGCGGGAACTGGTGCTCGCCCATGGCGGTACCATCGCGCTTGTGGAAAAACCGGGTCCGGGCACCCTGTTCCGCGTCGAAATCCCCGACAGACCAGTGGCTCTGGACGACTGGCGCGCCAGGGCCTGAACCCGTCGCCGGGCCTTGTAGTGCGGGATGTGACGGCAAAATGACTCTTTTTTTCCAAAGGGCGCTTGCATTCCAAAGCGTCACGCTTTAGAGGATCGCCAACGCCGACGAACAGTCGGTTGGCACGCACCCGTAGCTCAGCTGGATAGAGCACCAGACTACGAATCTGGGGGTCAGGAGTTCGAATCTCTTCGGGTGCGCCATTCTCTCTTCATAGAAATTCCGTGATTTTCAGCCGTGCTCGGCGCTAAAGGCGTCGTACTCTGCTGCTCCCTGCGGGTTTGCGATAGCCGCTAAAATCCGACCGATCGGGTTTAGCCGGCGTTCACCGCCCTTGATTACCTGTCTCTAATGCATCCTTGTTAGAACCGTCTCCAGAACAGCGGCCCGGCCGCGCGATTTTTGGGGGACGCATATGGCATTGGCAACCTGGACGAACCAGCAGGTGATCGATCAGCTCAATTCGGGCTCGAAGTGGTCCGGTTCGGTGATCACCTACTCTTTCCCGACGGTTGCTTCGGCCATGGCCACCTATTCGGGCGAGGCCGGATTTTCTGCCTTCAACGCCACGCAGCAGGCGCGCGCCGAACTGGCGCTGACCCTGTGGGACGACGTCATTGCCTCATCGATCCAGAAGGTGACGGCCGGCACCACGAGCACGGCCGCCAATATCGAATTTGGCAATGCGACCTCCGGCGTGAGTTACGCCCATGCTTACTTCCCCTCGGCCGGCAGCGTGTGGATCAACAGCGCCTACAATTCCAGCCAGGGCAGCAACGACCTGATGACGCCGAAGATCGGCGCGCACGGCTTCCTGACCTTCGTGCACGAGATCGGCCATGCGCTGGGTCTCGAGCACATGGGTGACTACAACGGCAGCGCCGACACGCCGTCGTCCTACCAGGACTCGACCGTCTATTCGGTGATGTCCTATTTCGGGCCCTCCTGGGGTTCGGGCGCGTCGAACGGCGAGGGCCTGGTCGCCTGGGCCGACTGGGTCGGCGCCGATGGTAAGCTCTATTCGCCGCAGACGCCGATGATGAACGACATCATGGCCATGCAGGCGATGTATGGCACGGACACGACGACGCGCACCGGCGACACCGTCTACGGCTTCCAGTCCAACATCACCGGCACCACCGCCGCGATCTACAATTTCACCCAGAACCTCAACCCGATCATCTGCATCTGGGATGCCGGCGGCACCGACACGCTGAACCTTTCGGGCTGGAACACGCAGAGCACCATCGACCTCGCGCCCGGCTCCTTCTCGTCCGCCAACAGCATGACGATGAACATCTCGATCGCCCGTGGCGCCTGGATCGAAAATGCCGTCACCGGCAATGGCAATGACAGCGTCACCGGCAATGATCTGGACAATGTCATCACCACCAATGGCGGCAACGACGCCATCTCGGCGCTAGGCGGCAACGATACGATCGTGGCGGGTGCGGGCAACGATACCGTCAATGGTGGCGCCGGAACCGACGTGCTGGTTTTCGCCGACAGCTGGGCCAACATCAGCTGGACCTACAGCGTGGCGCTCGCGACCTTCACCTTTGCCGGTATTCTGATCGGCACCGATACCGTCACCGCCGTCGAACGCTTCATCGACTCGCTCAACGTCGAGCGCTCGCTCGCGTCTCTGATCGATCCGAGCCTTGTGCCCCCGGTGGCATCGGTCACCGCAGGCGCCGCCACGATTGCAGAAGGCACGGGCGGCACGACCGCCGTGACCTTCACCATCGCACTCAGCAAGGCGGCCACATCCGCGCAATCCCTGACCTGGACGGCGGCCGGCACCGGCAGCAATGCCGCCAATGCTGCGGATTTCTCCGGCGCCCTGACCGGCATCGTAACCTTCGCGGCAGGGGAGACGACCAAGACGGTCACCGTGTATCTGAACGGCGACAGCACCGTCGAGAGCGCCGAGACCTTTGCGCTCTCGCTGTCCGGCGCCTCGTCCGGTCTGACGCTGGGGACGGCCTCCTCCACGGTCACGATCACCAATGACGACGTTCAGACTGTCCCCACCGTCATCAACGGCACGTCCCGCTCCGAGACCCTGACCGGAACCAACGGCATGGACCGGATCTCCGGCGGAGGCGGCAACGACACGCTGCGCGGCGCTGGCGGCAATGACACCCTGATCGGCGCCGACGGCAACGATGTGCTCGACGGCGGCGCGGGCAGCGACAGCATGAACGGCGGTGCGGGCAACGACATCTATTACGTCGACGAACTCGCCGATGTGGTGACAGAGGTCCGCAATGCCGGAACCGATACCGTTCGCACGACGCTGTCGGCCTATACGCTCTCGACCTGGGTCGAAAACATCGAATACCTCGGCTCCGCCAACTTCACCGGGACGGGCAATGAATATGCCAACCGGATGACCGGTGGAGCAGGAAACGACACACTCTCGGGCGGCGCCGGCAACGATACGCTGCTCGGCGGCCTTGGCAACGATACCCTGAACGGGGGGGCTGGCAACGATGCGATGACCGGCGGTGCCGGAAACGATACCTATTATGTCGACAGCAAGAGCGACGCCGTCTCCGAATCCGCCGGGCAGGGCAGCGATACCGTCATGAGCAGCCTGACGACCTACACGCTCGGCAGCAACGTTGAGAACCTCTCTTATCTCGGAACCTCGGCCTTCAAGGGCACGGGCAACACCCTGGACAACGCGATCAAGGGCAATGCCGGCACCGACACGCTCGATGGCGGCGCGGGCAACGATACGCTGCGCGGATACGCCGGCAACGACACGTTGATCGGCGGCACCGGCAATGACGCGCTTTATGGCGATGCCGGCGCGGACAGCCTGGATGGCGGGCTCGGCAACGACTGGCTTCAGGGTGGTTCTGGCCGCGACGTGTTGAAGGGCGGATCGGGTGCCGACATGTTCGTCTTCGCCGAATATGGCACGGCCAATGCCGACCGCATTTCGGATTTCGATTCCCTCGACCAGATCCTGCTCGACCGCGACGTCTTCACCGATATCGGCGGGCTCGGCGCGCTGCTCGATGCGGCCTTCGGCTCGGGTGCGACGGCGACCACCGCCGACCAGCGCATCCTGCACGACCGCTCGTCGGGTGCCGTCTACTATGACGCGGACGGCAATGGCGGCGGTGCCGCGGTCGCCATCACCTATGTGACGGTGGGCCTGACCCTCACCCACGACGATTTCGCCCTGGTGGCGTAACTCTGACCGCATGGACACAAAAACGGGCGATGCAGAAATGCGTCGCCCGTTCTCATTTTGCGACGTCCCCGACAAAAGCACTTGGTGAACACGAGCGCCTGTTCTAACTGTCGATTTTATCGTTACAGGCCCGTATCGGCCCTGCCACGCGCGCTGCAGCAGGCCGGCAGCCGGGTGGTGTGTCGCTGGCAACCGGGCAGATGCCGCAAGTGTGAGACAGTGACATGAGATGGAAGCGCACCATTCAGCTTCTCGACGTGCATGCCGAAGGCGAGATCGGCAAGGTCGCGATCGGGGGCGTCCCGAAGATCCCGGGCGAGACCGTGGCCGATCAACTGGCCTGGCTGAACACCGATCCGAAGGGTGAGGAACTGCGGCGCATGCTGGTGCTCGAACCGCGCGGCGCGCCGATTGGCTCGGTCAATCTGCTTTTGCCGCCGAAGCACCCCGAGGCCGACGCGGCCTTTGTCATCCTGCAGCCGGACCAGGCCCATGCAAGTTCCGGATCCAATTCCATCTGCGTGACGACCGCGCTGCTCGAAAGCGGCATGGTGGAGATGCGCGAGCCAGAGACGGTGGTCATGCTGGAGACGGCGGCCGGTCTCGTCAAGGCGACGGCGACCTGCAAGGACGGGCGCTGCGAGCGCGTCAAGCTGACCATGGTCCCGTCCTTCGTGCACGAGCTGGATGTCCGGCTGAACACGGAGAACTGGGGTCCAATCACCTTCGACCTCGCCTATGGCGGGATTTTCTACGCGCTGGTCGACGTCGCTCAGGTGGGCCTCACCATCGAAAAGGCCAATGCGCGGGCCCTCGTCGAGGCCGGCATGATCCTCAAACAGGAGATCAACCGGACGATCCCCGTGGTCCATCCGGAGATCCCAGCGATCTCGGGCGTCGCCTATGTGATGTTTCGCGACGTCGATCCCGACGGTGCCATCCGTACCTGCACCACCATGTGGCCGGGCCGCGTCGATCGTTCGCCGTGTGGCACGGGCAATTCCGCCAACCTGGCGACGCTTTTTGCCCGCGGCCGGGCCAAGGTCGGCGACGTGATGCTGTCGCGCTCGATCATCGGCTCGGAATTCGAGGTCGGCCTGCAGGGGCTGTCCGAGGTCGCGGGACGTCCGGCTGTCATCCCGACGATCAGCGGTCGCGGCTTCACCTTCGGCCTGCACCAGGTGGCGCTCGATCCCTTCGATCCCTTCGAACGCGGTTTTGCCCTGACCGACGTCTGGGGACCCTCGTCTGGCTCGATCGGGTAAGGTGTGGGCTGCAATGCAGTGCGCGCTGCGCAATGCCGGGCATTTTAATCAATTGAAATCGGTCTTGCTAGGCGAATTGTAAGGGTCTTGAACTGAGCCGTCTTGCCATTCGAGCAGTGGGTCGAAATAAGTACTCTCGCGAAATCATGAATCACAAGATCGACAAGTACTCCCATAGATGAAGTTCAACCCGATAACAGGCGCCATGGTTCAAACTGCTGCCAACATGCCGGCAACACTCCGCGGTTGTCGGGTGTTCGCCGGCCTGAGCCTCGAGGAAGACCGGGAGTGGCTTTCACGTTGCCATTCACGCACGCTCTCGGCCGGTGAAAGTCTGGTCGACTTCGAAGACATGTCGAAGGACGTCTTCATTGTCCAGACCGGAGAAATCCGCGCCGTCTTGCGTTTTTCCGTCGGTAAGGAAGCCATTCTCGGCAGCTTCAGGCGCGGCGACATCCTGGGCGAACAGGCGGCGGTCGACGATCTCGCCCGCTCGGCGAGCCTGATGGCGGTCAGCGACGCCTCGGTGACGGTCATTCCCTATGCGGTGTTCCACGATATCCTGCAGCAGCGCCCGGATGTGGCACTCGGCCTGTTGCAGCATCTGTCGCGGCGCATTCGCGGGATGAACGACCGTCTGTCAGAACTGTCGTTTCTCGACACCAAGCACCGGCTCTACAACACGCTGCTGCGCCTCTCGCGCGTGCGCAACGACGGCAGCCGCGAGCGGATCATCTCGCCGCCGCTCGTGCATGCGGAGTTGGCTGAGCATATCGGCTCCAGCCGCGAGACGGTGTCGCGGGAAATGTCACGTCTCGCCCGCGAAGACCTGGTCGAGCGGACGAGCCGCGCCATCGTGCTGAAGAACCCGCTCGAATTGTCGCGCCGGCTATCGCGCGCTCTGGAAGGTTGAGCGCGCGCGCAATGCACTCTCAGGGATAGATCACCCCTTTGCGCAGGATGACATTGGCGTAAAGCCGGGGTTCCCCGGTCTGCACGATCGTGTGCGCCGCCTTCACTCTGTTGTAGAAATCCGCGCCGATCAGCTTCGTCACCGGCACTTTCGGCTCGTGGCGGGCGCAGCAATCGATGATTTCCTGATGCACCGGATCGACCTGGTCCGGCTTGCCGCCGACAACGGAGCGGAAGATCGCCTCGGGCACGAAATCGTCGATCGGCATGACGCTGAGGATTGCGTTCAGCACCGGAACAAGCGCGTGGCCATCTAGCCACACGAGGCGCCTTGCATGTTCCAGCGCCGGATAGTTGCCGTCGACGATGGCGATTTCGTCGCCGTGGCCCATGGCGCGCAGGGTGGCGAGAAGCTCGGGGCTCAGGAGGGGGTCAATTCCCTTCAGCATGATGTGTATCCTTGAACAATACTGTTTGGTCGATGAGGTAACGGTCGAAGATCGGCAGGCTGGCGCCGCCGATGGCGCGGGCCTGGGCGCCGACTTCGCCCTCGATGATGTCGGGCACCATGACGCCCTGCAGGTCGAGCCGGTTCATCGCTTCGATGGTGGCCTGGACGAGACGCTTGCGCACCCAGTCCGGGAAGCCGCCGTCGATGATGGCGGCGGAAAAGTCGATGATCGAGGCGGCGGCGACGACAG
>JARXAQ010000345.1 GCA_029865825.1 Rhizobium sp. | reverse complement strand
CTGGCACGCCTTCATTCGTTATACCCTGCCCGGCTACGCCATAGCCCTCTTGATCAGTCTCTATGCGCTGTGGACCTTCGAACGGCTCGACGGCATGGCCATTGTCGAATGCTTCCTGGTTGTGATCGTGCTGGCCTTTCCCGCCGCCATCGGGGCTGCCGCAGCCCGCCTGATACTCTGAGGAGCACTGACATGGCCCAGTCGCCGCGCCGCTCGAACGGTGAAAAAAACCAACCCCACTGGATCGAATGGGTCACCGGCCTCGTCTCGCTCGCCGCGATCTCTGCGGTCATCGGCTGGCTCGCCGTCGACATCTGGTCCTCCGACGACCGACAGCCGGATCTCGTCACGCGGATCGTATCGACCGACCAGGTCGCCGCCGGCTGGCAGGTCGTCTTCGAACTGCGCAACACAGCGACACTCGCCGCCGCCGGCGTCGAAGTGAAGGCCCAGCTGCTCGACCAGACCCGCCTCGTCGAAGAAGCAGATGTCACCTTCGACTATGTCGCCGCAGGCTCCATTTCGCGCGGCGCTGTCATCTTCGAGAACGATCCAACCCGTTTGAATCTGCGCATTCGCGCCGTTGGTTTCACCGAGCCATAAAGGACGAAGGCTGAATTTGGCAAAGGTGCAATCTTAGGTTACGCATTCACCAAAACTTAATTTTTGGAGGACTAGAAATACTACACGCTCAAGGTGCATAGTTGGGCTTGAGCAGTAGTAGCATAGCATCAATACACATCCCTTTCGAGACAACGCGCTACGTATGACTGCCGATGCCTCTACGGCCAGTCTCGTCATCGCGCGAACTATTTCAGAAACGTGGCCAGAACCCGATGTTGAAGCAATATATAGAATCCTGGGTTATCCGCGACATCGGTCTGACGGAATTTGACCATTGGGCTCCGGTGATGCGCTTCGGCACCCGTCTGGCGATCCGTATTTCCATCATTGCCTGTACCATGGTGGCTGGAATGCTCATCTTGCTGTGGTGGCTCAATATCTTGCGCAATCCCCTTCTCCACGATCTTACCATTGGTTGCGGCATCACGGTGATCGTTGCCTACAGCCTGACGATGCTGTCCTCGATGTATATGGGCTATGCAGTCATCCATCTGGCCCGCACTCGACGCGAATTTCAGCACCAGAGCCGCACCGACATGCTGTCCGGCCTGCTCAATCGCCGGGCCTTCATCGAGGATATCTCACAGGTTGAACACGGCCACCTACTCATTCTCGATATCGACAGGTTCAAGCAGATCAATGACCGTTTCGGCCATCTGGCAGGCGACGACGTCATCGTCGCGGTCGCCCAGACGCTGCGCGAGCACATCAAGGGAGCGCATCTGATCGCCCGCGTCGGCGGAGAGGAGTTCGCAGTGCTCTTCTGCGGGCTCGATCACGGAGAAATGATGCAGAGCGCCGAAAAACTGCGCCGCGCGGTCGCAGGCCGCACCATCGACAGCATGCAGCAGGCCATCACCGTCACCGTATCTGGCGGCATAGCTGACTTGACCCCGACCCGCGACTTCTCTGCCGTCTATGCCGCCGCAGACCGCGCGCTGTATCTTGCCAAGAGCTCGGGCCGCAATCGCCTGAATCACGAACGCGACCTCGCGCGCGGACTTCAGCAAGAACAGTCAGTCTACAGCACACTTCTGGATCGTGGCGACGCGGCCTTCAGCGCCGCTTGATGGCGATCACCCGCCAATCAGCTCCAGCCACTCGTCTTCCGTCATGACCGACACGCCGAGTTCACGTGCCTTGTCGAGCTTGGAGCCCGCACCCGGGCCTGCAACGACATAGTCGGTCTTCTTCGATACGGAGCCTGCGACCTTGGCCCCTAGCCCTTCCGCCCGCGCCTTCGCCTCGTCGCGGGTAAAGCGTTCCAGGGAGCCGGTGAACACGACCGTCTTGCCGGCGACCGGACTATCACTCGCAACCGGCGCTTCCGCATCGAGCGGCCGCACTTCCGCCAGCAGGCGTTGCACCACCTCGAGATTGCGCGGCTCCTTGAAGAACTCGACGATCGATGCCGCAACCACCTCGCCGATGCCCTCGATGGCGTTCAACTCGTTCCAGGCATCGCCGAACTTCGGAGCCGACGCCTCCATGGCCATGGCAAAGTCCTGGTAGGATCCATAGGAGCGCGCCAGAAGCTTGGCGGTCGTCTCGCCGACATGGCGTATCCCAAGGGCGAAGATGAAGCGGTTGAGGGCAATCTCACGGCGCGCATCGATCGCATCGAAGAGTTTGCGCACACTGACCCGACCGAAACCGTCGATATTCTCCAGCTTCGTGATCGACCGCTCCTGCCGCTCCTTCAGAGTGAAGATGTCGGGTGCGGTGCGGATCATCAGAGCCGGATCGTCGCTCTCGAAGAAGAAGTCGACCTGCTTGGTTCCCAATCCCTCGATGTCGAAAGCATTGCGCGAGACGAAATGTTTGATGTGCTCGACCGCCTGCGCCCGGCAGACGAAGCCGCCCGTGCAGCGTGTCACGGAATCGAGCTTGCCGGTCTTCTCGTTCTTCTCGCGCACCGCATGGCTACCGCAGACCGGGCATTGCGTCGGAAAATTGTATTTCGCCAGCCCGTCGGGCCGCTTTTCGATGAGCACGTCCAAGACCTGCGGAATGACGTCGCCGGCGCGCTGGACGATCACGGTATCGCCGATGCGGATATCATGGCCGTCCTCGCGGATGCGCTGGCCGGCATTCCCGATGCCCTCGATATAATCGGCATTGTGAAGCGTCGCATTGGTCACCACGACCCCGCCGACGGTGACAGGCGTCAACCGGGCCACCGGCGTCAGCGCACCGGTGCGCCCCACCTGGATGTCGATCGCCTCGACCGTGGTGAAGGCCTGCTCGGCCGGAAACTTGTGGGCCGTCGCCCAGCGCGGTGAGCGCGAGCGGAAACCGAGACGGGCCTGGAGATCGAGCCGGTCGACCTTGTAGACGACACCGTCGATGTCATAGTCGAGATCCGCCCGCTCGAGCCCGATCTCGCGGTAGTGCCCGAGGATTTCCTCGACCGAGCCGAGCCGCCGCGTCATCGGGTTCACCGGAAAGCCCCAGCGGCGAAACACCTCCGTCATGCCTGATTGGGTGTCGGCCGGCATCACGCTCATCTCGCCCCAGGCATAGGCGAAGAAGCGCAGCTTGCGGCTCGCCGTCACCTTGGCATCGAGCTGGCGCAGCGAGCCGGAGGCGGTGTTGCGCGGATTGACGTAAGCCTGTTTGCCCTCTGCCTCCATCTGCGCATTGAGTGCGAGGAAGTCGGACTTGGCCATATAGACTTCACCGCGCACCTCGACCACGTCAGGCGCGTCCGCCGGCAAAGTCTCGGGGATCTCCTGGATCGTGCGGATATTGGCGGTGACGTTTTCGCCCGTCGTTCCGTCGCCGCGCGTCGCGGCCGTCACCAGTCTGCGGTTCTCGTAGCGGAGCGACATGGATAAGCCGTCGATCTTCGGCTCGGCAGTAAAGGCGATGGAGCCGTCCGGCAACTGTCCGAGGAAGCGATAGACCGAGCCGACGAAGTCCTGCACGTCCTCATCGGAAAACGCGTTGTCGAGCGATAGCATCGGCCGGGCATGCACGACCTGGGCGAAGATGCCGACCGGTGCTGCCCCCACCCGCTGTGATGGGCTGTCGGTGCGCACCAACTGCGGGAACTGTGCCTCGATCGCATCGTTGCGACGCTTCAACGCGTCGTAGTCCGCATCCGTGATCTCCGGCTGGTCCTTGCCGTGATAGAGCGCGTCGTGATGGGCGATCTCTGCGGCGAGCCGTTGCAGCTCGACCCGGGCCTGGTCGTCCGTCAGGTCTTCGACTGCGATTGCGTCCATGCCCAAATCCGTGCCCATGCCGTCCTCCGAATGCGTTCTCCGTCGGTATTAATCAAAATCTCTAGAATGAAAAGCCGTCTCACTCGAAGCCGTGCTCAATCTCCCAGCCTCTGCAGATCTACCCTCGCTGTCAGCGGCAGATGGTCGGAAGCGACCCGCGCGAGCGGCGAGTCGTGCACGGTGACGTCGGTGATGAGGCCCGCCCTGTTCGCCATGATCCGGTCCAGCGACAACACCGGAAGCCGCGCCGGAAAGCTCGGGATCGGCGGCGGCAGGGGCCCGAAAATCGGCTCGAGCCTCGTCAGCGCCGAACCCGGTCCCAGTCGCCATTCGTTGAAGTCCCCCATCAGCAGCGTCGGCCGCTCCTGGCGTGACTGCAGCATGTCGAGGATGACATCGGCCTGCTGGCGGCGCGCCCAGCGCATCAGGCCGAGATGGGCGGCGATAACCCGCAGGCTCGACCGCCCTTCCCGTCCCTGAAGCTCGATTTCAGCCACCAGCGCTCCGCGAGGTTCGAGCCCCGGAAGCGACACCTGGTGCACGTCCTCCACCAGCCCCTCGCGGAAGAGCAGCACATTGCCGCACCACCCATGCGATTTCGTGCCCCCCATGACCGGCACCGGCAAAAGTCCGGTCTCCAGCCGCAGGCGGTTAAGGTCGAGCAGGCCCGACCGTTCGCCGAAACGCTGGTCCGCCTCCTGCAATGCGATCACGTCGGGGCCGATTTCGCGGATGACGTCGATGATCCGTCCAGGATCGAAGCGGCCGTCGGTGCCGACGCATTTGTGGACATTGTAGGATGCGACCGTCATCGCCCCGTCCCGGCCTTCGCTGGCCGTCGCACCATTGGGCCTTTGGCGCCGGTTGCGGAAAGAGGTCATCATCGTGCGCGCCAGGCTCGGTCTGCTCGTTTTCATGGGACCCCTTCGAATACGCGTCCGCGGGACGCAAGATGATCAGTCGCGGGCGGCCGCTGCGGCCACCCTTCGTCAGAGATAGGGCGAACCGAGCCAGAATAAACGGTCGATCAGCCGGAGCGGAAACGGCCGGGCCTTCAACGTCTCGGCAGACAGTTCCGATGCCGTCTTCAGCGTCGCGTCGATCCTGCCACCGATCTCGGCAGCAAGCCCCGGATCATAAACTTCCAGATCGATTTCGAAATTCAGCCGCAGCGACCGCGAATCGAGGTTCGACGAGCCAATGAAACACCATTGCTCGTCGACCACCATCAGCTTGGAGTGATCAAACCTTCCGTCGGCCAGGTAAACCCGGCAGCCCTCGCGCAAAACCTGATCGAATTGGGCCAGCATGGCGCGCGCAACGATGGCGAGATTGTTCTTCGCGGGAACGACGATCTCCACCTGCACGCCGCGCCGCGCCGCCGTGTTGAGCGCCGCGAGGAACGTAGTATCCGGCAGGAAATACGGTGAGACGATCCGGATCGACCGCTCGGCGACCGAGAAGGCGCCCATCAACAATCGGTGGTTCGTCTCCAGATGCGCATCAGGGCCGGAAACGACGGCCCGCACAGCCGTACCCTCGCCGGGCGTCGCTCCCTCCAGCCGGATGCTCCAGTCCGGCGAGAGCAGAATCTCGTCCGTCTCGAAATGCCAGTCTTCCGCGGCCACGGCCAGGATGTCGGCGACAACGGGGCCGGTGACGCGGAAATGTGTGTCACGCGCGGCCTCGGGCCCGGCAAATGCGGCCCGGATGTTCATGCCGCCGACAAAGGCGAGGCTTCCGTCAACAACGAGGATCTTGCGATGGGTCCGCAGGTTCGCATAAGGCAGGCGCAACCCGATGATGACCTGGCCGTTGAAGCTCGCAACGGCGACGCCGCCCTCTTCGAGATAACCGATGATGCTCGGCACGCTGTAGCGTGCGCCGACCGCATCGACGAGCACGCGCACGCTCACACCACGGCGATGGGCGGCGATCAGGCAGTCGGCGACGCGTTTGCCGACGGCGTCGCGGTCGAAGATGTATGTTTCCAGAATCACGCTGTGCGAAGCGCCGTCGATCGCCGCACACATGGCGTCGAAGGTTTCGTCTCCGGTGGAGAGCATGGTGATGTTGTTGCCGGACGACAACGGATGCCGGGTCACACGGTCACCCAGCAGCTTCATCTGTCCGAACCGCGGACCAAACTCACCGATGACCTGCTCGCGACTGATGGCGAATTGCGACAGGCTGCGCCAGATTTCGTCGAGCGCCAGGGCGCGGCGCGAGATGAGGGATTTTCGTCGGATGCGGTTGATCCCGGCCACCGCATAGATCAGGGCACCCAGCAGAGGCGAGAGGATGATCACGCCCACCCAGCCCAGCGCCGAGCGCACTTCCCGCTTTGTCATCGCGGCATGGATGGCCGCGACCGTGCCGAGCACGACGGAGAGCACGGCGAGGGTTTCGGCCCAATAGGTCTCGATCACGGCAATCATGATGATCCAGCGAAACAGGTTTCATGAAGGATTGCAACGACAAGCGGCGCGATCGGTTCGATCACGCCTCGCCTGCCAGGAGCTTTGCAGCCGCTGCCCGCGCTTCCTCGGTCACGGAAGCTCCGGCCAGCATGCGGGCAATTTCTTCGCGCCGATGGTCGGGCTCCATTATGGCGACCCGCGTGGCGATCTTGTCACCCCCCTCGCCGGCCGGCCCCTTGGAAATCAGGAAATGCGTCGAGGCGCGCGCCGCAACCTGCGGGGCATGGGTGACCGACAGCACCTGAACGCGATCGGAAAGCCGCTTCAGCCGCTGGCCGATCGCATCGGCGACCGCCCCGCCGACTCCGGTGTCAATTTCATCGAAGACCAGCGTCGGGGCAGATCCCCGATCCGCCAGCGCCACCTTGAGCGCCAGCAGGAAGCGCGACAACTCGCCGCCAGAGGCCACCTTCATGATCGGCCCCGGTCGTGTGCCCGGATTGGTTTGGACATGGAACTCGACCGTATCGATCCCTTCGGCAGACGCAGCCTCCGCATCGGTTGAGACCTCGACCATGAAGCGCGCCCGCTCCAACTTCAGGGCCGGCAGTTCCGCCATGACCGCGTCGGCGAGCGCCGTTGCCGCATGTCGGCGCTTGTCGGATAGCTGGACTGCCAAATGATCGAAATGGGCCCGCGTTTCGCGCACAGCCGATTCGAGCTGCCCCAGTCGCTCTTCGCCGGCATCGAGATCGGCGAGATCGGTCACCATCTTCTCCGCCAGCGCCGGCAGATCGACAACCGCAACGGCATATTTCCGCCCCGCAGCCCTGAGCGCGAAGAGCCGCTCCTCGACGCGTTCCAACTCGCGCGGATCGAATTCCGTGCGCCGAAGTGCGGCCTCGACCTCCATCTGCGCCGACGATAGCGTGTCGAGCGCCGAGCCAAGCAACTGTACGGTCTCTTCGAGCAGCCCGGGCGCCTCATGGCTCTTGCGCTCCAGCCTTCGCATCAGCGAGGCGATATGCGGCACCGGCGAGGCATTGCCATTGAGGAAGTCGGAGGCTTCGGAGATGTCGCCGGCGATCCGCTCGGACTTCTGCATGCGCGAACGGCGCTCGGCCAGATCGTCTTCTTCCCCGTCCTGTGGCGACAGAGCTTCCAGTTCCTCGACAGAGGCCCGCAGATAGTCCGCTTCGCGGGCCGCCGCCTCCACCTTGGCCTTGTGGATCTTGAAGCTGCGCTCGGCCTCGCGCCAGCGGCGATAGCTCTCACCCAGCGTCACGACCTCGTCGGTCAGTCCGGCAAAGGCGTCGAGCAACATGCGGTGAGCGTCGGTATCGGTCAGCGCACGATCGTCGTGCTGGCCATGGATTTCGACCATCAGCTGGCCGACCTGCCGCATCAACTGCACACTGACCGGCTGATCGTTGATATAGGCGCGGGTGCGGCCGTCTGCGGACTGAACACGCCGGAAAATCAGGTCACCGTCGTCGTCGACACCATTGCCTTTGAGCAGGGTGCGGGCAGCGTGGTCTGCAACGACGTCGAAAACAGCCGTGACCTGTCCCTTGTCTTCGCCATGGCGCACAAGAGACCCGTCACCCCGGCCGCCAAGCGCCAGCGACAGGCTGTCGAGGAGGATGGATTTACCCGCACCGGTTTCGCCCGTCAGCACCGAGAGACCGGCTTCGAAGACGAGGTCTAGCCGTTCGATCAGGACGATATCTCGGATCGATAGCTGGACCAGCATGGGCTCGGGATCTCACTTGCGAACGAATGGCCTCAGGAGCCGATCAGCTGCCGGCCGGCGCGTGCGATCCACGACCCGGAATTCTCGCGCGGCTCAAGACCACCTCTTTGCAGCAGCTTGTAGGAATCGGCATACCACTGGCTGTCAGGATAGTTGTGGCCGAGAACGGCCGCAGCCGTCTGCGCTTCCTCAACGACACCGAGCGCATAGTAAGCCTCGACGAGACGTGCCAGCGCTTCTTCGATCTGGTTGGTGTTCGGATATCGCTCGACCACGATACGGAAGCGCTGGATGGAAGCGAGGTATTCCTTGCGCTCAAGATAGTAGCGTCCAACCTGCATCTCCTTGCCGGCGAGCTGGTCGCGGGCGAAGCGCATCTTGGCCTGGGCATCGTCGACATATTCAGAATCAGGGAACTCGTTGACCACGCGCTCCATGGCCTCGATCGTCTTTACCGAATTGCGCTGGTCTTGCGTGACGCTGCTGATCTGCTTCCAGTAGGAAAGACCGACGAGATACTGCGCATAGGCCGCATCCTCGGACTTCGGATAAAGGTTCATGTAGCGGTTGCCGGTCGCGATCGCATCGGCGTAGCGGCCCAGGCGGTATTTGGTGAAGGTGCTCATCACGAGCGATTTGCGCGACCATTCCGAGAACGGATGCTGGGCATCGACGGCGTCGAACTTGCGCGACGCTTCGCTCATGTTGCCGGCCTTGATATTGGCAAGGCCCTGATTGTAGAGCACTTCCGGCGGATCGGTTTCGGCAGCGAGCTTGCTGATGTCGATATCCGGGTCCGACTGGCAGCTGGCGAGCACGCCCGCGACCGACATCAAGACGCACAGGCCTGCAACACGCGCGGCTTTCTTCACAACGACCGACCCTACATGAAACATTCGACAGATCCCGATTGCAGCGCCGCCCATGAGCCGTCGCTTTCAGATGGCGTTTCTAGCCGCAAAAGCGGCATGAGGGCAACGCAGTGATGATGATTTAACGCATTTTTGTGGCGCGTGGCGGAGAAAGTCGCGATAGCGCCAAACTTGGTGTCTCGCCTAGCCGCCGAAACGACGACGCCGGCTCTCCAGGAAAGCCGGCGCGGATGGGTTTGAACAGTCAGCAGCGCAGCGCTCACGCGGTCCAGGGCGCAAATTCCGGAACCTGGACCGGAACGAATTCACGGGCGCGGACCTTAAGATTGCGGCTCGGCGCCTCGACCACTTCATAGGCTGTCGGATCACTCAGCAATGCCTTGAGTGCATTGGCATTGAGCTTGTGTCCGCCGCGATAGGACCGGTAGCAACCGATGAACTGCGCGCCGGCCAGCGCCAGGTCGCCGACGGCGTCCAGCGTCTTGTGGCGGACGAACTCGTCCTTCTCGTAGCGCAGGCCCTCGACATTGATAACGGTGTCGTCGTCGGAGATCACCACCGAGTTTTCCAGCGACGAGCCGAGTGCGAAACCAGCGGCCCAAAGGCGCTCGACATCGCGCATGAAACCGAAGGTGCGTGCCCGCGACAACTCGGTCTTGAAGGTCTCCGCATTGAGGTCGCCGGCCCAGGTCTGGCGTCCGATCAGCTTGCTGTCGAAATCGATTTCGACCTCGAAACGCGTGCCGTCATAAGGGCGAAACTCGGCCCAGGATGCCCCGGCTTCAATGCGCACAGGCTTGGTGACGCGGATATAACGACGCTTGACGCCGAGATTGGTAATACCGACCTGCTCGATCGCATCGATGAAGACTTCCGAGCTGCCATCCATGATCGGCATTTCAGCGCCGTCGACCTCGATCACGAGATTGTCGAGGCCGAGCGCATAAATTGCCGCCATCACATGTTCGATGGTGGCGATGGAATGGGCGGGATTGGTGCCGAGGACCGTGCAGAGATCGGTGTTGCCGACATGGGCGGAGACCGCGCGATATTCGCTGGTCGTGCCGTCGTCGTGCTGGCGTACGAAGGTGATACCGCTGCCGGCCTCGGCCGGAAGGAAGGTAAGCGTTACCTCTCGCCCCGAATGAACCCCGATCCCTGTCAGCGAAAGCGGCGCTGCAATCGTGGTCTGAAATCCGAGCAAGGCAATTGCCATTCCTGTCGTCCTGATCTTCGAGGCGCGCAAACGAGGTCATGCGCCGTAGGTTAGATGAGAAGGGCCTATCGAGGCCATGTTTCACGGTCATACATACGGGTAGGCGCCGTCATTACCAAATCACTGTTTCTTTCGCATTGTAACGAAGTCAACCGACTGAAAAAGATCAAGAAATAGAACCAGGAAATCGCGAGATGGAACAAAAAAAACCCGGGCTTTGGACCCGGGTTTCTAAGTGGTTCAACAGACGGGACTCAGTTGGTCTGGCGGCGCAGGAAGGCCGGGATTTCCAACTGGTCGTCTTCGCTCGTGGCGCGAGCCGGTGTTGCACGACCGAGATCGTCCAACTGACCGCGGCGCGGTGCGTAGAGGCTGGCTTCCGCCGAGAGCGGACGGCGCTGCTGAGACGGTGCGGCCGGAGCCGAACCCGTCATGTCCCCCATTACAGTGTCTTCTTCCGGCTGACGGCCGAGCGAGTTGGTGATTCGCTTGAGCAGGCCCATCGGGCCGCGATCTTCCTGGGCAGCGGGTGCTGCAGGATGGGCGCGGTGGTCGATTTCAGCACGCAGCACCGGCGGGAAGTCTTCCACCTTCGGCATACGGACTGGTTCGGCCGCCATGCGGGGCTCTGCCATGACAGGTGCCGGTGCGACAGGTGCCTGCATGACAGGAGCAGGCTGCTGCATCACCGGAGCCGGCTGGCTCATGACCGGGGCCGGAGCGACCGGCTGCGCCATCTGCGGAGCC
>JARXAQ010000293.1 GCA_029865825.1 Rhizobium sp. | reverse complement strand
ATGCGGTGCTCGTTCTCGACGAGGGCAAGACGGACATATTCGTCGCCCATTTCACCGAAGCCGATGCCAGGGGCCACGGCCACGTCGGCCTTTTCGACCAGCAACTTGGAGAATTCCAGCGAGCCGAGATGGCGGAATTTTTCCGGGATCTTGGCCCATGCAAACATGGTGGCGGCCGGCGGCGACACTTCGAAGCCGGCCTTGCCGAAGCTCTCGACCATGACGTCACGGCGGCGGTGATAGACGCTGCGGACTTCAGCAATGTCTGTGCCATCACCGTTCAGCGCATGGGTCGCGGCGACCTGGATCGGCGTGAAGGCGCCGTAATCGAGGTAGGATTTGACGCGTGTCAGGGCCGAAATCAGGCGCTCGTTGCCGACGGCAAAGCCCATGCGCCAGCCGGGCATGGAGAAGGTCTTGGACATCGAGGTGAACTCGACCGTGCAGTCCATCGCACCGGGGACTTCGAGCACTGATGGAGGCGGGTTGCCATCGAAATAGATCTCGGAATAGGCCAAGTCCGAGAGCACGATAATGTCGTGCTTCTTGGCGAACGCGATCACATCCTTGTAGAAGTCGAGCGTCGCGACCATCGCCGTCGGATTGGACGGATAGTTGAGGATTAGCGCAATCGGCTTCGGGATCGAGTGCTTGACGGCGCGCTCGAGCGGCGGAAAGAAGGTCTCGTCCGGCTCGACCGTGATCGAACGGATCACGCCGCCGGTCATCAGGAAGCCGAAGGCATGGATCGGATAGGTCGGGTTCGGGCAAAGGATCACGTCGCCCGGCGCGGTGATCGCCTGCGCCATATTGGCGAAGCCTTCCTTGGAACCGAGGGTCGCGACGACCTGCGTGTCCGGATTGAGCTTAACGTTGAAGCGGCGGGCGTAATAGGCGGCTTGCGCGCGGCGCAGGCCCGGAATGCCCTTGGACGAGGAATAGCGATGGGTGCGCGGGTCCTGAACCACTTCGCAGAGCTTGTCGACGATGGCCTGCGGGGTGGGCAGATCGGGATTGCCCATGCCGAGGTCGATGATGTCGGCTCCACCGGCTCGCGCGCTAGCCTTCAAACGGTTGACCTGTTCGAAAACGTAAGGCGGCAGCCGCCGGACTTTATGAAACTCTTCCATCTTCAACCCCTGAAACCGCGCGGGTCTAGTCCGCGGCAGGCGCGCTCGTTTTCCCAGTGAACACACGCTCCGCAACGAACCGCAAAACCGGAGACGGGTGATGGTATCCCAACCAGAGCGCTGACAGCAAATCGTGTCGCAAATCCGGCTTCCGGGTCTTCCCCGGAACAAAAAAGATTCCGCCGCAACGCCTTGGCTGCTTTGCGGAAAAACCCGCAGAAACGCAAGTGCTATTTGGTGATGAGCGCCTGCTGGTCGGCGCCGTGTTGCGCCGCAAGTTTGCGCAGCTCCGCGAGCTTCGCCTGGTATTCGGCTTCCGAAATGGTCCCGGCGTCACGCGCCTTGCCGAGCGACGTCAGGCGAAACTGCAGGGTCTGCGCCTCTTCGTTTGTCATCTGGACGTTGGCGGCATTCAGAGATCCGGCGAAACTCGGATATCCGTCCGAATAGGTCGGGCGTGGTGCGGCGGACTGCGGCTGATCTGCATCCTCGACAGTGACTTCGAGGCCGGTCGCTGCGGGAATGGCGGTCTCGACCGGTGTCGACTGGCAGCCTGTGCCGGCGCCCAGCATCGCGAGACAAAAAACGGCGGCCTGGCCGCTGCGACCGAAAATCTTGGGTAAGCTGTCCACCATGGCCTCGATATTCCGCTCTCGTGCGGGAAAAAACGACATTCTGCAAAGGCGCTGCGATCGGGCACCTGCGAAAGACTATGCGCCGATCGCTGGAACTTGTAGTCGTTTTCATGCAGGATAGGCAAACACAAAAGACGCCGGAAGAATCCTGGGGAGGACGCCATGGACGGGACGCGGGACGAGACGGTGGTTGGCGCTGCATTCGATCCGAAGCTGATCGAGCCCTATATCATCAAGGATCCGCAGGCGCTTGCCGTCAACGCCGCCAAGGCGCTGGAAAACCTCGGTAAAGCCGCGACGGCCTGGCTCGAGCCCCGGCAGGGCGTCGAATTGCCGGATCCGGCTTCCGAGCCGGTTGCCGAATTGGTCAAGACCATGGGCAAGGTCGCCGAATACTGGATGTCGGATCCCAAGCGGACCCTCGAGGCGCAGACGCATCTGCTGAATGCGGTTTTTGGCGTGTGGAGCCGGTCGATGACGCGATTCGCGGAACCCGGCCAGCCGGTCGAGGATCCCCTGCCAAAGGACAAGCGTTTCTCTGACGAGGACTGGCAGCGCAATCCTTTCTTCGACTTCCTGCGGCAGACCTATCTCGTCCTGTCGCAATGGGCCGACAAGATGGTGAGCGAGGCCGGCGGGCTGGACGAACACACGCGGCACAAGGCCGCGTTCTACATGCGCCAGATCACGGCGGCTCTGTCACCCGCGAATTTCGTCGCGACCAATCCACAACTCTATCGCGAGACGGTGGCGAGCAGCGGCGCCAATCTGGTCAAGGGCATGCAGATGTTCGCCGAGGACATCGCGGCCGGCGGCGGCGATCTGCGCATCCGCCAGACCGATACCAGCAAGTTCGCGGTCGGCGAGAACATGGCGATCACGCCCGGCAAGGTCATCGCCCAGAGCGATGTCTGCGAGATCATTCAGTATGAGGCGGCGACCGAGACCGTGCTCAAGCGCCCTCTCCTCATCTGCCCGCCCTGGATCAACAAGTTCTACATTCTGGACCTCAACCCGCAGAAAAGCTTCATCAAGTGGTGCGTCGACCAGGGGCAGACGGTGTTCGTCATCTCCTGGGTCAATCCCGACGAGCGGCATGCCAAGAAGGACTGGGAAGCCTATATCCGCGAAGGGGTCGACTTCGCGCTCGACACGATCGAGAAGTCGACCGGCGAGAAACAAGTCAACGCCATCGGCTACTGCGTTGGCGGCACGCTGCTCGCCGCAGCATTGGCCCTGCATGCGCAGGAGAAGCGAGAACGGATTGCCAGCGCCACCCTGTTCACCACGCAGGTGGACTTCACCTATGCCGGTGATCTCAAAGTCTTCGTCGACGAAGAGCAGTTGCAAAGTGTTGAGGAGCGGATGCGAGAGACCGGCTATCTCGACGGCTCGAAAATGGCATCCGCCTTCAACATGCTGCGCGCCTCCGAGCTGATCTGGCCCTATTTCGTCAACAATTACCTGAAGGGCCAGGATCCGACGCCATTCGACCTTCTGTACTGGAACTCCGATTCGACACGCATGGCAGCGGCCAACCACTCCTTCTATCTCCGCAATTGCTACCTCAACAACACGCTGAGCCAAGGCAAGATGGAGCTTGCCGGTAAGCGGTTGTCGCTGAAGGACATCACCATCCCGATCTACAATCTCGCCACCCGCGAAGACCACATCGCTCCGGCGAAGTCTGTCTTCGTCGGAAGCAGCCTGTTCGGCGGGCCGGTGCAGTACGTTCTCTCCGGGTCCGGTCATATCGCCGGCGTCGTCAATCCGCCCGACAAGACGAAGTACCAGTACTGGACCAACGGCCCGGCCGTCGGAAACTACGAGGACTGGGTGGAGACGGCCAAGGAAACGCCGGGCTCCTGGTGGCCGCATTGGCAAAAGTGGATCGAGAGCCTCGATAAGGACCGGGTGCCGGCTCGCAAGCCGGGTGGGGCTGCCCTGAACGCCATCGCCGATGCGCCCGGCCGCAATGTGATGGTTCGCGTTTGAACAGCGGGCACATTCCTTCGTGATCTTCGATCCTCCGCTGGTCCCGGCCACGCTCATTCGTCGCTACAAACGCTTTCTCTTCGACGCCGTGCTGGAAGACGGGCGCGCGATCACCGGCTTTTGCCCCAATACCGGATCGATGCGGGGTCTGACCGAACCGGGATCGCGGATCTGGCTGTCGCAGCACAATGCGCCAAACCGGAAATACGCGCACGCCTTCGAACTGATCGAGGCTGACCGCACAATTGTCGGCGTCAACACTGCGCTGCCGAACCGGCTCGCCGAAGAAGCCATCCTGGCTGGGCTCGTCCCTGCCCTCGCCGGCTTCGCAGTCATGAAGCGCGAGCGGCGCTATGGCCGAAACTCCCGCATCGATATCCTGCTGGAGGACCCGACAAAGGGCAGCGTATATGTCGAGGTCAAGAACGTGCATTTCACCCGGACACCGGGCCTTGCGGAGTTTCCCGACAGCGTCACGACGCGCGGCGCCAAACACCTCGACGAGATGGGTGACCTGGTGGAGGCGGGCTTGCGGGCCGCGATGCTGTTCATCATCCAGCGCGCCGACTGCACGCACCTGAAGATCTGCGGTGATCTCGACCCCGGCTATGCCCGTGCCTTCAGCCGCGCCATTGGCCGCGGCGTCGAGGCCTACGCCCTCGCCTGTACGCTTACACCGAGCAAAATTGCCCCCGAACGGTTGATCCGGATAGACGAAGCGGGTGTCGGTGGATTATGAACGGGCAAGCTCACACATTAGTCCTTTCGAAAGCGACTTCATGGTCACCTATATCGACGCGGCTACGGCGCCGCTGAAAAACACCGGTGCTATCCGGCTCTACGATGCCGCGGCCTTCGAAGGCATGCGCCGCGCCTGCCAGCTGACGGCGCGCTGTCTCGATGCGCTGGTGCCGATGGTGAAGCCGGGCGTGACGACGGCGGCGATCGATCGCTTCGTCTTCGAATTCGGCGCCGATCACGGCGCGCTGCCGGCGACGCTGAATTATCGCGGCTACAAATATTCCGTCTGCACCTCGATCAATCATGTCGTCTGCCACGGCATGCCCGACGACAAGCCGCTGCGCGACGGTGACATCGTCAATATCGACGTCACCTTCCTGCTCGATGGCTGGCATGGCGATTCCAGCCGCATGTATCCGGTCGGTCAGGTCAAGCGGGCGGCGGAGCGGCTGATGGAAGTGACCTACGAGTGCCTGATGCGCGGGATCGGTGCGGTGCGACCGGGTGCGCGGACGGGCGCGATCGGCGAGGCAATCCAGACTTTTGCCGAAGCCGAGCGCTGCACGGTTGTGCGCGATTTCTGCGGCCATGGCGTCGGGCGGCTGTTCCACGACAGCCCGAACATCCTTCACTACGGCAAGGCCGACGAAGGCCCGGAAATGCGCGAAGGCATGATCTTTACCATCGAGCCGATGATCAATCTCGGCAAGCCGCATGTGAAGGTGCTGTCGGACGGCTGGACGGCCGTCACGCGCGATCGATCGCTGACGGCACAATACGAACACACCGTCGGCGTTACGGCCACGGGCTGCGAGATATTCACTCTGTCGCCCGCCGGCCTGGATCGACCCGGCCTCGGCTGAGGTCCTGAAGGCGCCGACACATCCTCACGCAACTTGAACTTGCGCTAGACGGCAGTCGTGTCACTATATCTGAGCGGCCGATGGCCGCTCGACCATGACGGTCAGGATTGGGGTGGCATGACGACCAAGCTTCCGTTCTCAAACGAACCGTTGCGTCGCGAAAGCGCGGCGGCGCAGCAGTCAGGTGATCTCTTCGGACCGGGTGGCGCCCTTGCGGCTGGCGGTCCAGACGAGCGCCGCTTCTTTGCTGAACAGCCAGCACGGGAGAGCAATCTCGCCAAGGCCGCGTCCACCAGGGCAGCTATGCAACCCGAAGCGCATTACCTCGGGCACCGCGAACGCTTGCGGAGCCGCTTCCGCGACGGTGGCGAGACGGCACTCGCAGACTATGAAATCCTCGAACTTTTGCTCTTCCGGCTGATTCCGCGCCGCGATACGAAACCGATCGCCAAGGCGCTGATCTCCCGCTTTGGAACGCTCGGCGGCGTGCTCGGTGCGCCGCCGGCTCTCCTGCAGGAGGTCAAGGGCATCGGTGAGAGCGTGGCGCTCGACTTAAAGCTGATCGCCAATGTCGCACAGCGCATGCTGAAGAGCGAACTCCGTGAAAAGCAGTTGCTATCGTCCTGGTCGTCGGTCATCGACTACTGACATGCCGCCATGGCCTATGAAACGACCGAGCAGTTCCGCATCCTTTTCCTCGACAAACGTAACGTGCTGATTGCCGACGAGATCCAGGGACGTGGCACGGTCGACCACACGCCGGTCTATCCGCG
>JARXAQ010000146.1 GCA_029865825.1 Rhizobium sp. | reverse complement strand
CGGCAAGATCGCCGAAATTGCCGACCTGATCGGCCCCTTCGGCTTTTCGGCAAAGTCTGCCAAGGAGCTGGATTTCTCCGAGCCCGATGAGACGGGCACGACTTTTGAGGAGAATGCAGCAATCAAGGCGCTGGCTTCGGCCAAGGCTTCGGGGTTGCCTGCCCTTTCTGATGACAGCGGCCTGGTGATTGACGCGCTCGACGGGGCGCCCGGCGTCTATACGGCGAACTGGGCTGAACGCGAAGACGGCACGCGCGATTTCCCTTGGGCGATGGGGAAGGTTGAGAAGGCTCTGCAGGAGCGCGGCGCGACGGAAGCCGCCCAGCGGACCGCGCGCTTCGTCAGCGTGCTGTGCCTTGCCTGGCCGGACGGGCATACCGAATTCTTCCGGGGCGAGATCGAGGGCATGATTGCCTGGCCGCCGCGCGGGACGGCCGGCTTCGGCTATGACCCGGTGTTCCAGCCGGAAGGTCACGCGCGCACCTTCGGCGAAATGACAGCGGACGAGAAGCACGGCTGGAAGCCGGGCGACCCGGAAGCCCTGTCGCACCGGGCGCGGGCCTTCAAGCGTTTCGTCGAAACCTGCCTGGAGGCATGAACCCGTGACCGACAGGTCGTTTACGCTTCTGCCCGATACGGGGGAACCCGGTTTTGGCGTCTATATCCATTGGCCGTTTTGCGCGGCCAAATGTCCTTACTGTGACTTCAACAGCCATGTGCGTCACCAGCCGGTGGACCAGGCGCGGTTCGTCTCTGCCTTCCTTGCCGAGATGAAGGCGATGCGGGCGCTGTCGGGGCCGAAGACGGTGACCAGCGTCTTTATGGGCGGCGGTACGCCATCGCTGATGGATCCCTCGACCGTTGGTGCCATCTTGGACGGGATTGCGTCGACCTGGCATGTGCCTGATGGCATCGAGATTACCATGGAGGCCAACCCTTCAAGCGTGGAGGCGACACGCTTTCACGGCTATCGGGCGGCCGGCGTCAACCGCGTGTCGATGGGTGTGCAGGCGCTGAACGATCCGGATCTGCGTTTCCTGGGACGGCTGCATGACGTCGCTGATGCCTTGAAGGCCATTCGGCTGGCGCGCGAAATCTTTCCGCGCATGTCCTTCGACCTGATCTATGCCCGGCCAAACCAGACGGTGGAGGCCTGGGAGCGGGAGCTGAAGGAAGCGATTTCCTATGCCGTCGATCATCTGTCGCTCTACCAGCTGACGATCGAGGAAGGCACGGCCTTCTACGGACTGCACAAGGCCGGCAAGCTGATCGTGCCGGATGAGGAGCAGGCCGCGACACTTTATGAGGCGACGCAGGAGATTACCGCGCGCGAGGGTATGCCGGCCTACGAGGTTTCCAACCATGCGCGGCCCGGCGCCGAAAGCCGGCACAATCTCACCTATTGGCGTTATGGCGATTATGCCGGGATCGGTCCCGGCGCCCATGGGCGGCTGACGCAGGGGCGGAGCAAGATTGCGACGGCGGCGCAGAAGCATCCGGAAACCTGGCTATCCGCCGTTGAGCAGGACGGCCACGGCATTATCGAGCGCGAGGATCTGGACAACGAGGCGCAGGCCGACGAGCTGCTGTTGATGGGGCTGCGGCTGCGCGAGGGCGTGGATCTCGCCCGCTGGCAGCAACTCTCCGGCCATGACCCGGACCCGGACAAGGAGCAGTTCCTGCTGGAACAGGGCTTTATCGAGCGGCTGGGCAATTCGAGGCTGCGCTGCACGCCGGCGGGCATGCTGATCCTCAATGCCGTGGTGGCCGATCTCGCCTGCTGACAAGGAGAGTGCATGCCTGTCGATGATGCCTTTGCCCGCCATGACATGGCCGTGCTTTATGATGCCTTCAACAGTCATGGGCTGGACAAGGATTTTTACCTAAGCCTTCCGACTGCGCCCTGCCGGGTGTTGGATATCGGCTGTGGGACTGGTTCGATCGGTTTGGCGCTGGCTGATCTTGGGCACAAGGTGACGGGGATTGACCCGGCGTCCGGCATGCTGGCGGTGGCGCGGACGAAGGACACGGCCAACCGCGTGCGCTGGGTTCAAGGCAATGCGCTCGACCCCACGCTTTCGCTCGGCGAAGAATTCGACCTCGTCATCCTGACCGGGCATGTTTTCCAGGTGTTTCTCGACGATACGGAGACGCTCGCGATGCTGGATTTCGCTCGGCGGCATCTGGCGCCAGAGGGGCGGTTGGTGTTCGAGAGCCGCAATCCGCTGATGCGGGCCTTCGAGCACTGGACGGCGGGCGAGACGCGCGAGGTTCGGGAGGTGGCTGGGATCGGTCCTGTCGAGGTTTTCTATCAGGTGAAGGCAGTCGAAGCGGAGCATGTCACCTTCGATGCCGTCTTCACGCTGCTGGAAACCAGCGAACAGCGGGTGAGCCAAAGCCGGTTGCGGTTTGCGGACCGGGAGACAATTGCTCGGCTGCTGGCCGAGACAGGCTTCGAAACCGTCGTGTGGCTTGGTGACTTCGACGGCAGCCCCTATTCAGAGACCAGCCCTGAAATCATTCCGATCGCCGGACGTTCGGCCAAGCCCGCATGAAGATAGAGCCACTTGGTCGGTTCGCCGTCGAAGGCGCCGCCTGAGATTGTCTCGATTTCGATGTCAACGAAGCCGGTGGACTGGCAGAGGTCGAGCAATTCCTCGCGCGACGGCCGGTTGTAGTAGCGGCCGAGACTGTCCAGCCCTCCGCTACGCCTGTCTTGAAGCTGGCATAGAAGCGTCCGCCGGGGTGAAGCGCCCTGATGATGCGGCCAAGAACATCCGGCAGTTCAGCGCGCGGGACATGCAGCAGGCAGGCATTGGCCCAGATGCCGTCGAATTCCGCCTCATATTTCATCTGCTGGAACGGTAGCACCACGACCGGGCGTCCCAGCCGGCGCTCGGCTTCTGCCGCCATGGCGGCGGATCCGTCCGAGGAGATGACGTCGAAGCCCCGGGCGAGCAAAGCATCGCTGTCGCCGCCCGCGCCGCAGCCGAGTTCGAGTATACGCGCGCCGGGTGGCAGACGTTCGACGAAACGGGTCATCTGGCGCTCGGGCAGGCCTCGGTCACGCGCCGCATAGAGCGCGGCATTTTCATCATAGAAATGGAGGGAGGGGTCGCGGGTCATGACATCCGGTCAAAGAAAAAGGCCGGCTTGGGAGTCGGCCTTGATGTCTCGTCTTATTCGTTGATCAGGCGTCGCAGCAATTCGATTTCCTGCGACAGCTTCTGATCGGCGGAGATCAGCTCCTCGATCTTGCGCACGGCGTGCAACACCGTGGTGTGATCGCGCCCGCCGAAGCGACGGCCGATCTCGGGGAAGGAGCGCGGGGTGAGCGTCTTCGACAGATACATAGCGATCTGGCGCGGCTTGACGATGACCCGGGTGCGGCGGTTGGAGACGAGCTCCTGGCGCGAGACGTTGTAGTGGCGGGCGACAACGCGCTGTATGTCCTCGATGCGGACGCGCTTCTGGTCGCCGGCACCAACGAGGTGGGCGAGGAGTTCGTCGACGCGTTCGATCGACAGGTTGGGCTCAAACGAGCGGCGGAAGAGCAGCTGGTTGAAGGCGCCTTCCAGGTCGCGGCCGCTGCTGGTGATGTTGCGGGCCACGTGTTCGAGGATATCCGAGGGGATGTCGATCGAAGCGTCGTCCTTGCGGGCGACGTCCAGACGCGACTTCATCATGTCGAGGCGCATATCGTAGTCCGGCGCTTCCATTTCGATGGCAACGCCACCCTGCAGACGCGAGCGAACGCGCGGGTCGAGCGATTCCAGCTCCCAAGGGGCGCGGTCGGCGGCGACGACGACCTGTTTGGCACTGTCGAGCAGCATATTGAGCAGATGGCAGAACTCGTGCTGGATCATCTTGCCCTGCAGGAACTGCATGTCGTCGATGATCAGGAGGTCGATGTTGCGCAGCGAGTCCTTCAACGTCAGGGCATCGTTGTCGCGGATGGCGGTGGCGAAACGCCACATGAAATATTCGGCGGTCAGATAGACCACGCGGGGTGCGCGCGGGCTGTGGACGGCGGCATTGGCAATCGCCTGCAGGAGATGCGTCTTGCCCAGACCCACCGAAGAATGGATGAACAGCGGGTTGAAGCGGACGGCGCCTGCGCCGGCTTCGGCAATGGTCTTGGCGGCTGCGAGTGCGACCCGATTGGAGGCGCCTTCGACGAAGCCGTCAAAGGTGTAACGGTTGTCGAGCGGCGAGCCGAAGAGCGGGCTTGCGGTGCTCGTGCGGCCGGTGACCGAGGAGGGTCCCGGAGGAGAGGCGATCTGGCCAAGGCTCTGCGGGCCGGACTTGCGGGTGACCGCCTGCGGTGCTGCCTCTGCGCCGACGGCGCGTTCTTCGACGGCGGGAAGACGGGGGCTGCGGCTTGCGCTGCGCACCATGATCTCCACCTTGAGGATCGACGGATCCTCGGCCTGGAAGATCGACGTGATGAGATCGAGATAGCGGTTGTTGATCCACGACTTCAAGAAGGTTGTCGGGACTGTGAGGCGCACGACGCTCTTGGAGGCAGAGTGCAGCTTCAGGCGGCCGAACCAGCTCTGATACACATCGAGCCCGACCTGGGCCTTCAATCGCTTGCTGAACCGGTCGAACAGAGCATCATGCTTCATTTCGGCATTGTCTCCTGCTCCGTCGGAGCACGCGGCGCCCAGCGCCGAATGTGCATTGTCCCCGTTCGCCAACGCACCGGCCGTCATAGAATTCGTCTGCATTTTGCCGCCTTCCAAAATCATTCCAGGTGCCGGGCGTTCTTCGCCGTCCGACAGCCGCTTCATCTTGTGCCGGTCCGTAATCGGACCAACCGTCCCCGTATCAACCGGTTCCGAACCTCAAGCCAAGGCTCCGCACCGATCCGACCATCGTCCCCCCAGTCGATGGTCTTCTCCTATCCAATGGACTGCATCCTCGACATGCGGTCCACCCTTCCTCACCCGGCTGAGGCCGGAGCGAGGCACAAAACCACCACCGCGCGGAAACCGTCAGGTCGCCGATGCAATGCCGATTACTTTATGAGAAAACGGAATGGAAACACTCCGCTCCGGCACAGGATGACACGTCGGATCGGCATTTCTACCGGCCAGACCGTCTGTACAAGACCAGTCCCGCGCCCCTTGCTGGAGACTATTAATGCAGGATCAAAAGCCAAGATCAACACTGATTTTTGCGCGAGACGGGCGGACGGCCATTGACTCTTGGCACATCATTTTTGCGTCACATTCCGCTGAAAAAGAATCGCTTTTGAATCAAGGAGATTCACTGACAGTCCCAAATTGGACCTTCGGAGACGCAAAAAAATAAAAAATCTCTTGACTCGCAAAGTGCCCAACCTGCCCTGAGGTGAAGTGGTCAAGTCAACAGGCACCTCTCTCAACTATATGAAATCAAACATTATTTTCTGTCACTCAGATGACACGGCGCTGACACGTGCAGTGCACAAGAATATTCTAAAACCTAGATTTCAAGTTCAAATTGCGGACAACGCAAAAAGCCCGGCAAAACGCCAGGCTTTTCTAAATTTTGTCGAAACGGTGTCTAAAATTAGACAGCCAAGGCCTTCACACGAGCGGCGAGGCGCGAGATCTTGCGCGATGCCGTGTTGGCGTGAACAACGCCCCGGGTCGCTGCGCGCTGCAGTTCCGGCTGGGCTGCCTGCAGGGCATCCTTGGCGACCGCTGCGTCACCGGAAGCGATGGCTTCCTCGACCTTACGGATGAAGCCGCGAACGCGCGAGCGACGAGCCTTGTTGACTGCAGTGCGGGCAGCGATCTTGCGGGTCGCCTTTTTCGCCGAAGAAGTATTGGCCATAGATGCCTCTCTCGAAATTCAAACCAAAGCCCACCATGCCGCGTCGGGTCGTTGCGACCTGCCATACCAGCACTTGGGGAGCTGTTTCATGGAAAGGCGCTTTGGCTTTTCCAACCGTGGGCGGGCATATAGCGGGAAAGCGCGAATGCGTCAACGCGGATTCTGCAGATATCGCGCCCTCCCGCCCGCTTATCTGTTGCGGAAGACCGGCTTGCGCTTCTCGACGAAGGCCGCCATGCCCTCCTTCTGGTCTTCGGTGGCAAACAGTGAATGGAAGAGGCGGCGCTCGGAGCGCAATCCTTCCGTCAATGTCTGCTCGAAGGCTCGGCTGACAGCCTCCTTGGCCATCAGCACTGAAGGCAGCGAGAAGGAGGCAATCTTGGTTGCTGCTTCCACGGCCTCGTCCAGCAGACGCTCCGGTTCGACCAGGCGGGCAACGAGGCCGGCGCTCTCGGCTTCGACCGCATCCATCATCCGGCCGGTGAGGCAGAGATCCATGGCCTTGGCCTTGCCGACAGCGCGGGTCAGGCGCTGCGAGCCGCCCATGCCGGGAATGATGCCCAGCGTGATCTCGGGCTGGCCGAACTTTGCCGTCTTCGAGGCAATGATAAAGTCGCACATCATGGCAAGCTCGCAGCCACCACCGAGCGCAAAACCGGATACAGCAGCGATGATCGGCTTGCGGAAGCCGGCGACCTCGTCCCAGCCGCCGATGAAGCCGCCGGTATAGGCATCGACGAAATCGAGCGACTGCATCTCCTTGATATCGGCACCGGCGGCAAAGGCCTTTTCGGAGCCGGTCAGGACCACCGCACCGATGCCGGCATCCGCTTCCAGCTCGCCGAGCAATTGGCGCAGTTCGCGCATGACGGTGGAGTTCAGCGCATTCAGCGCCTGGGGTCGGTTGAGCGTGATGATCGCGACCCGGTCGCGGCGTTCGGTCAACAGCGTTTCGAAGGACATGTCTCTCTCCCTGGCTGGCGCTTGCGGCGCTACTTCTGGCAGCGGCGACAATAGAATGTCGAGCGGCCGGATTGAACTATCCTTTCGACGGTACCCCCACAACCGTCCGTGAGGCACTCTTTGCCCTCGCGGTCATAGGCGCGGAAGAAGTGCTGGAAATAGCCGAGCGTGCCATCCGTCTGGATATGATCGCGCAGCGACGAGCCGCCGGCCTCGATGGCGTCGGCGATGACCTCGCGAATGGATGAGGCGAGCAGCGTCAGTTCCGGCTTCGGTTTGCCGGTCTTCGTCACCAGCGTCGCGACCTTGCGGGTGGGCGACAGGTGCGAGCGCCACATCGCTTCGCAGACATAGATATTGCCGAGACCGGCGATCACCTTCTGATCGAGCAGGGCGCTCTTCAGGGGCAGGCTGCGATCGGCGAAGCGCGCCGCCAGATAATCGGCGGAGAGCATGTTGCCAACGGGCTCAGGCCCGAGGTCGCGGAAGGCGGGGTAGTCATCGAGTTCGGCGCGGTTGACGAGATCCATGAAGCCGAAGCGGCGGGGGTCATTATAGATGACGCGGACCGGTCCATCCTGACGCTCAAGATGAAAGAGGACGTGATCGTGCTTTTCGTCCTTGCTGCGCTCGTGGTGGAAGACACCGGGCACATCGCTGGCCGCGCCCGCCTCGATGCGGAAGGAGCCGGACATGCCGAGATGGGCGATAACAGTTGCGCCATCCTCCAGGTCGATCAGCAGATATTTGGCGCGGCGCGACAGGGCCTCGATACGGCGGCCCTCGACCCTTGCGGCAAAATCGCGCGGCAGGGGGAAACGCAGATCGGGGCGGCGCAGCTCAAGCCGCTGCAGTCGCGCGCCTTCCATGGTCGGCGCCAAGCCGCGACGGACTGTCTCTACCTCTGGCAATTCCGGCATTTCAGCCCATCTTTCTGTTTGAAGCGCCTGTTTTACGGTCTATAGACCAGCCTTGAAGTGGGTGCACTTGCGCAGATAGCGCGTGAGAGCCCTTTTCGCTATGGTCTGCCCGACCTGTCCGTACCGTGGAGTGAGACGATGACTGCAAGCCGCATTTCCGCCGATGGTGGCATGGAAACCTCCTACGGGTTCCGCCAGGTCGACGAGCAGGAAAAGCAGGGCCTCGTCAACGACGTCTTCCACAAGGTGGCCAAGCGCTACGACATCATGAATGACGTGATGTCGGCCGGCCTGCACCGGGTCTGGAAGGATGCGATGGTTTCCTCGCTCAATCCGCGCAAGGATCCGAACTACAAGGTGCTGGATGTGGCCGGCGGCACCGGCGACATCGCGTTTCGCATTGTCGAGGCCTCCAATCGGCTGGCGCATGCGACCGTGCTCGACATCAACGGTTCGATGCTGGGTGTCGGCGCCGAGCGGGCGCAGAAGAAGGGTCTTTCGGACAACCTGACTTTTGTCGAGGCCAATGCCGAGAGCCTGCCCTTCGACGACAATACCTTCGACGCCTATACGATCGCCTTCGGCATCCGCAACGTGCCGCATATCGATGTGGCGCTGTCGGAAGCTTTTCGCGTTTTGAAGCGTGGCGGGCGGTTGCTGGTGCTGGAATTCTCCGAGGTCGAGCTGCCGCTGCTCGACAAGGTCTATGATGCCTGGTCGTTCAATGCGATCCCGCGCTTCGGCACGATGATCACGGGCGACGCCGAGCCCTACCAGTATCTGGTGGAATCGATCCGCAAGTTCCCGAACCAGCCGGACTTTGCCCGGATGATCGAGCGGGCGGGTTTCTCCAGCGTGCGCTTTACCAATTACACCGGCGGGATTGCGGCCCTGCATTCCGGCTGGAAGATCTGAACCCTATGAGCACGATCGGTGCATATGTCCGCCTGGCGCGGGTCGGCTGGGTGCTGGTGCGGGAGGGTGTCGTTGCGGCGCTTCCCTCCGAAGGCCTGCCGCCGCTCGTGGGATTTGCCAAGGCGGCCGTAGCACCGCTTGCCCGCAGCCGGGCGAAATCGGTCGAACGTGCCGATCGGCTCGCCAATGCGGTGGCAAGGCTCGGACCTTCCTATGTGAAGATCGGCCAGTTCCTGGCCACGCGTCCCGATGTCGTCGGCGCCGATTTCGCCGAGGATCTGTCCGGACTGCAGGACCGGATGGCTTTTTTCCCGACCGAAGCGGCCCGGACGACGATCCGCGAGTCGCTCGGCCGGACGATCGAAGATCTTTATGCGCGCTTCGAGGAACCGATTGCGGCGGCCTCTATCGCCCAGGTGCATCCGGCCGAGGTCGAGACGCCCGAGGGGCGCCGCAAGGTGGCCGTGAAGGTGATCCGACCCGGTGTGCGCAAGCGTTTTGCCGCCGATCTCGAGGCCATGTATCTGGTTTCGCATCTGCAGGAGCGCTTCATCCCGAATTCGCGGCGCCTGCGCCCCGTCGAGGTGACGAAGACGCTGGAGCAGACCACCAAGGTGGAGATGGATCTCAGGCTGGAAGCGGCAGCGCTTTCGGAAATCGCCGAGAATACCAAGGATGATCCGGGCTTCCGCGTGCCGACGGTCGACTGGGAGCGAACAGGGCGTGACGTCGTCACCATGGAATGGATCGACGGCATCAAGATGTCGGATGTCGCGGCGCTCACGGCTGCGGGACATAATCTGAACGCGCTGGCCGATACGCTGATCCAGTCCTTCCTGCGCCATACGCTCCGCGACGGCTTCTTCCATGCCGACATGCATCCGGGCAATCTCTTCGTCGACCCTAATGGCATGATCGTGGCGGTCGACATGGGTATTGCCGGGCGGCTGGGCAAAAAGGAACGGCGGTTCCTGGCCGAGATCCTCTACGGCTTCATCACCCGCGACTACCTGCGCGTGGCCGAAGTGCATTTCGAGGCGGGCTACGTGCCGTCGCACCACAATGTCGCGAGTTTCGCCCAGGCGATCCGGGCGATCGGCGAGCCGATCCATGGCCAGCCGGCGGAAACTATTTCGATGGGCAAGCTGCTGACGCTGCTGTTCGAAGTCACTGAGATCTTCGACATGGAGACGCGGCCGGAACTGGTGATGCTGCAGAAGACGATGGTGGTCGTCGAGGGTGTCTCGCGCATTCTCAATCCGCGCTTCAACATGTGGAAGGCCGCCGAACCCGTGGTGTCGCAATGGATCCGCGACAATCTCGGGCCGAAGCGTATTGTGGTGGACCTCAAGGACGGCGCAAAGGCGGCGATGCGGCTGGCCGAGGCCCTGCCGGAAATCGCTACCAAGACGGAAAAACTGCATGGCGAAATCATGCGGATGAGCGAAGAGGGCTTGCGCTTCGATCCTGATACAGCCGAGCGGATCGGACGGGCGGAAGCTCGGCATACGCGCTCCGGCAGGATCGCGCTCTGGGTCATTGCGGCAGCGCTGGTTGCCATTGCCGTCCAGCTGGCGTGACGCTGTTGTCCCTTCGGTGAATTTTTCTGCCGTGCTGCATGGAACAATGACGGCGAACACGCGTTGCAACGGAACAATGCGTTCTTTGTTCCGTCTGGAAATTCATGTCTGCCACGCAAACCGGCCTTGTTCGATCCGCCCTGCTCTTCCTTCTGATCGGCACCGGAATCCTGATCGTCATCATCGTGGCGACCTTCGGGCTGGTCGAGCGTACGCGCTCGAACTTCGGCGATATTCTCGTCGAGCGTGATATCCGGCGCATGTCGGCCGATCTGATGCAGAAGCTGACAGATGCCGAAACAGGTCAGCGCGGCTTTCTGATCACCGGGGATGAGATTTTTCTAAAACCCTACCGGGAGGCGGAAGGCGATATCCGCGCTGCGGTCGATCAACTGGCAGCCAAGGTGGAAGGCCGCCCCACCAAAGAGCGTGACGCGACAGAACTGCGCCAGTTGGTCGACAGGAAACTGTCGGAGATGGCGCGCAGCATCGACATCATGCGCAATGGTGGCCAAGCTCAGGCCTTCGCCCTGGTCGAGACCAATATCGGTCGCGAGGCCATGGACCGGATGCGCAGCATCCTCGATGACTTCAAGCAGAAATCGGACCTCATCATCGAGCACGGCGCCAGCGCGCAGATCAGCGCAACGCAGCAACTCCAGTGGATTACCATTGCCGGTGGCATCGCGATCGTCGTGGTCATGGGGGCCGCCCTGTTTGTTGTCGCTCAGCATGTCCGCGCACTCGCCACCTCGCAGGCGGAAGTTCGGCGACTGAACGAAGGGCTGGAGGCCCGCGTCGCGGAGCGCACCGAGGACCTGATGCAGGCGAACCAGGAAATCCAGAGGTTCGCCTATATCGTGACGCACGACCTACGCGCGCCGCTGGTCAACATCATGGGCTTTACCGCGGAACTCGACGCATCGCTCAAGGCACTGCAGGCCTATGTGCTGAACGACGACAAGCCGCTGTCCGAAGACCAGATTCAGTCCGCGCGGTTGGCGGCGGAGGAAGACCTGCCGGAGGCCATCGGCTTCATTCGCTCCTCGACGCGCAAGATGGACGGACTGATCAATGCGATCCTGAAGATCTCGCGTGACGGGCGCCGCCAGCTGAAGCCGGAAGAGATCGAGCTGACGCCGCTGGTCGAGACGATCACGGCCAGCGTCTATCACCAGATCAGCGAAAGCGACGGATCGATCAATCTCGATCTGCGCGCAGAACGCCTCGTGACGGACCGGCTGTCGGTCGAGCAGATCCTCAGCAATCTGGTCGACAACGCGATCAAATACAAACAACCAGACCGGCCGCTTGTCCTTGCTATCCGTTCCGTGGCCGAGGGCCGGCATATGGTGCGGATCGAGGTTCAGGATAACGGCCGGGGCATTGCAGACCAGGACCATGAGCGCGTTTTCGAGCTCTTCCGCCGCTCCGGCCACCAGGACCAGTCCGGCGAAGGCATCGGCCTTGCCCATGTCCGTTCCCTGGCACGGAACCTTGGCGGGGAGATCAGCGTTACCTCTCGTTTGGGAGAGGGATCGACCTTCGTGTTCAGGCTGCCATCCGATTTATCACGCTTGGTACGGAGTTGATTATGAAAGCGGTGGGTAAGGAAGTCACAATCATCATGATCGAAGATGACGAGGGTCATGCTCGTCTCATCGAAAAGAATGTCCGGCGGGCCGGCGTCAACAACGAGATCATCCCGTTCACCAACGGGACGGAAGCGCTGGACTATGTGCTCGGCCAGGACCGGAGCGGCAAGGCCTCGGAGGACCGCTATCTTCTGATCCTGCTCGACCTCAATCTGCCCGATATGTCCGGTACCGATATTCTCGACCTGATTAAATCCAATCCGCATACGCGGCGCATGCCTGTGGTCATCCTGACGACGACGGACGACGAGCGCGAGATACAGCGGTGCTACGACCTTGGGGCCAATGTCTATATCACCAAACCTGTCGACTACGACAATTTCGCCAATGCCATTAGGCAGCTCGGTCTCTTCTTCTCCGTCATGCAGATCCCATGACCTGGGACCCGCGCCGATGAGTTTCCGCGTCCTCTATATCGATGACGACGCGGGCATTGCGCGCCTGGTGCAGAAGCATATGGGGCGGCTTGGCCATGCCGTTGCGCATGCCGAGACGGCAACCGATGCACTTGATCTTCTGAAGAGCGAGGACTTCGACGTCATCGTGCTCGACCATTATCTGCGCCAGACCACAGGCCATGAGGTGCTGGCGCTGATGCGGGAAACCCGCGTCGATCTGCCGGTGGTCTATGTGACGGGCTCGAACGAGGCGCAGATCGCCATCGAGGCGATCAAGGCGGGTGCCGCCGACTACGTGATCAAGACTGTCAGCGAGGATTTCCTGTCGCTGCTGACCAGCGCCATCGAACAATCGATTGCGAACGCCCAGCTGCGCGCGGCCAAGGAGCGGGCGGACGAGGAAATCCGGCTGGCCAAGGAGCGGGCCGAGGCGCTGCTGGCCGAAGTGAACCATCGCGTTGCCAATTCGCTGGCGCTGGTCGCCAGCCTGTTGCGGCTGCAGATCTCCAGCGCGCGCAGCGAAGAGGTGAAGGCGGAACTGGCCGAGACACAGGCCCGCATCACCGCGATCGCCGGCATGCATCGCAGCCTCTACACATCTGATGATGTCAGCCGCGTGGAACTTGACACCTATCTCGGGCGCCTGACGGCGGAGCTCGCCAATTCGCTCAGCAGCGCGGAAAAGCCGATCCGGCTTTTGATCGAGACGGACAAGATCTCGCTGACCGCAGACAAGGCTGTCTCCGTCGGCATGATCGTCACGGAACTCGTCACCAATGCGTTCAAATATGCCTATGCCCCCGGCCAGAGCGGCGATATCCGCGTTCATCTGAAGCGGATCTCCGAGGACGAGGCGATGCTCCGCGTCGAGGACGACGGGATCGGCATCGATCCCAATGGTGCGCCGAAGGGCACGGGGCTCGGCAGTCGCATCGTCAGATCCATGGCGTCGACGCTGGGCGACGGGCTGCATTATCTGGAAGGCCAGAAGGGCACAGTGGCCGAGGTGCCGTTGAAGCTCGCGGTGATCTCCTGATCTTGCCTGCTGTTTACCAGGAAAGCGGGATGGCGTTTGCCTGAACGGCGTTTTGCGTTAGGGTCGCGCCGGACAAAAGGGGCCCTACTTTCATGACCTTGGCCGGAAAGCGCATCGTTCTCATCATTGCCGGTGGCATTGCTGCCTATAAGAGCCTGGACCTGATCCGGCGGCTGCGCGAGCGCGGCGCGAAGGTGACGCCAATCATGACGCGGGCGGCGCAGGAATTCGTCACGCCGCTTGCGGTGGGGGCGCTGTCGGCGAGCCATGTCTATGTCGATCTGTTTTCCCGCGAGGACGAGCAGGATGTCGGTCATATCCGGCTGGCGCGGGACTGCGATCTCGTGCTGGTGGCGCCTGTCACCGCCGATCTGATGGCGAAGATGGCGCATGGGCTGGCGGATGATCTGGCCTCGACCGTACTGCTTGCCAGCGACCGGCCCATTCTCGTTGCGCCGGCGATGAATCCGAAGATGTGGGAGAATGCTGCCACACGGCGCAATGTTGCGACGCTCAAGGCCGATGGGATCAAGATGATCGGCCCGATGGCCGGCGAGATGGCGGAAAGCGGCGAGCGGGGTCTTGGCCGGATGGCCGAGCCGCTGGAGATCGTTGCGGCGGTCGAAGACATGCTGTCCGGGCCGAAGCCTCTGGCGGGCCTGAAGGCGGTGGTGACATCCGGCCCGACGCATGAGCCGATCGACCCCGTGCGCTATATCGCGAACCGTTCATCCGGCAAGCAGGGGCATGCGATTGCGGCGGCACTTGCGCGACTGGGGGCCGAGGTGACGTTGGTCTCCGGGCCGGTGACCATTCCCGACCCCTCCGGCGTGCGGATGCTGCATGTCGAGCGGGCCGAGGAAATGCGGGATGCGGTGATCGCCCATCTGCCGGTCGATATCGCCGTAATGGTCGCTGCCGTCGCCGACTGGCGGGTGGCTTCCGGCTCCGATCAGAAGATCAAGAAGCAGCCGGGGGAAGCGCCGCCGCCGCTGATGCTCACCGAGAACCCGGACATTCTGAAGACCGTCGGGCATCACGCCCAGCGACCACGCCTGGTGGTCGGCTTTGCCGCCGAGACCCAGAACGTGGAGGATAATGGGCGGGCGAAGCTGGAACGCAAGGGGGCCGACCTGATCGTGGCCAATGATGTATCGCCGGAGACCGGGATCATGGGTGGAGATCATAACCGCGTGCAATTGATCACGCGCGATGGCGTGGAGGCGTGGCCGGACCTGTCGAAGGACGAAGTCGCCGAGCGGCTGGCGCTGTGGATCGCCATGCAGGTTGGGGGTGGCTCGGCATGAGCCTCTTCGACCGCGCAGATTTTGTCGCCTTCGTCGAAGGGCTTGCCGGCACCAGTCACGTCGACCAGTGGGACAGTTGCGTGGCCAAGGTCGGAGAGAGGGTCTTTGGCCTTCTCAGCGATACGGACCGGCATATGGCCTTCAAGGTGAGCGAGGAGAGTTTTGAGATCCTCACCTCGCTCCAGGGCGTGTCCCAGGCACCGTATTTCGCCAAACGCAAATGGGTGAGCGTCAGCCCGGATACGGAACTGACGGCAGCGGATGTCGAGGAATATCTGATGAGGTCTTATCGGACCGTCAGCGGCAGCCTGACGCGCAAACTCAGAAGCGAGCTCGGGATCGAGGACTGAACCGCAGGCGGTCAGCCGGCCATGGCGACGACGCGGTCGCGTTCGAGGCCGAGATTGGGTGCGCTTGGCTTGAACTCTTCCGCATCGAGGCCGGTGTCGCTGAGGATCACCGCGCTTGAGGCCGGGATTTCGACCCAGGTGTCGACTTCGTCGTTGAGCGGTTCGGACACGAGGCAGTAGCTGCCCTTCGGGCCCATGGGTGCTGCATAGAGCGTCGGGGCGTATTCGTCCGTCGAGTAGCGGATAGCGTAGAGCGTGTTGCCATCAGAGAAGGCCGCTGTCAGGCGGATGCGGGCGGTCCCGGTCATGCGCAGGCTGATCTGCTCGACGAAGCCCACGGCCTCTCTCATGGCGGCCAGGGGGCGCTCCTTCAGGCCGAACTGCAAGGCAAGCAGGAAGAGCAGCTCGCTGTCGGTCGTGCCGACACGGGCATGGAAATACTCGTCATCCAGCATGCCTTCCATCGGGCGGCGGATGCGGTCGAAATTGTCGATCTGGCCATTGTGCATGAAGGACCAGGTGTCGTGTACGAAGGGATGGCAGTTGTCGCGACGCGTTGCGCCATGGGTTGCGGCGCGGACATGGGCGAGGAAAAGCGGCGAGCGGATCTGGCGGGCAAGGCTTTTCAGGTTGCAGTCGGACCAGGCCGGCAGGACGTCGCGAAAACGGCCCGGCTCCGGCCGGTCGCCATACCAGGCGATGCCGAAACCATCGGCATTGGTCGCGGTCTTGGCGCGGGTCGCACAGTGGGACTGCTCGATAAGCGAGTGGGCGGGCGAGGTCACGAGTTCCTCGAGGAAGATCGCTTCTCCGCGATAGGCTGCCCAACGACACATGCGCTTCACAACTCCGGCAGGCGCCGACAACTGGGACGGCCCAACATCAGTGTTCGCCCTAGAGGCTAACGATTTGCAAACATCCGTACTTTCATGACAGAATTTTGTCGGTGGCCGCAATCATTTTTTGCGCTGCAGCAGAGACAAAGGTGAACACTGCGTTCTGTCGGGTCGTGCTGTGACACCCTTCAAGAGCCGCTATATGTTGGACTTGAAGCAACGCATTCGGCCGAGGAGCCCCGTCCCCATGTCCATTCGTCCCGTCAAGCATGAGAGCCGCGCCACACCGACCATGGAAGGCGCCGGCGTGAAGCTGCACCGGGTCTTCGGCTTCGGCGATCCCTCGATGACCGACCCGTTCCTGATGATGGACGATTTCCGCAACGACGATCCGGGTGACTATATTCGCGGCTTTCCCTGGCATCCGCATCGCGGCATCGAGACGATCACCTATGTGCTGGCCGGCACTGTCGAACATGGCGACAGTCTGGGCAACCAGGGCATGCTGGGCGCCGGCGACCTGCAATGGATGACGGCCGGCAGCGGCATCATGCATCAGGAGATGCCGAAGGGCGATTTCGCCGGGCGCATGCATGGCTTCCAGCTCTGGGCCAACCTGCCCTCATCGCTGAAGATGACCAAGCCGCGCTACCAGGACATCAAGTCGGGCGATATCCCCGTGGTGGTCGATGACGACGGTACATCCGTGCGGGTCATCTGTGGCGACTTCTGGGGCAAGGCCGGGCCGGTGGACGGCATTGCCGCCGAACCTGTCTATCTCGACATCTCGGTGCCGCCCGGCAAGCGCAAGACATTTCCGGTCGACACCTACCGCTCGGCCTTCGCTTACATCTTCGCCGGTTCCGGCTCTTTCCGCGATGCGTCGACGCCTTTCGGCGTGAAGGTCGAGAAGGAATATATGGGCGAGGAACTGAACATCCGCGACCTCTCCGGCAATCGCACGCTTGTTGTCTTCGACACCGGCGACGAGATCACCGTGCAGGCCGGCGAGAAGGGCATCCGCTTCCTGCTGGTCACCGGCAAGCCGATCAAGGAGCCGGTCGCCTGGCACGGGCCGATCGTGATGAACAGCCGCGAGGAGCTGATGCAGGCGATGAAAGAGCTGCAGAATGGAACCTTTATCAAGGCCGATCATTAATACCACGCAGTCAAGTTCCTCTCGCCCGGCGGCCCTCCAGCGCCGGGCGTTTCTTTGTCCGGAGGTCGGCCATGCAAATCACCGGTGCCTGCCAATGCGGCGCTGTCCGCTATGAAGCTGAGATCGACCCTGACACTATCGACATCTGCCATTGCACCGATTGCCAGCGCCTGACGGGGTCGGCGTATCGGGTCACTACCGCCGCCCTCCCCGGCCGCTTCCGCCTCACCGCCGGCAAAGCCCGTCGTTACCGCAAGATCGGCGACAGTGGCCAGCCGAGCGACCAGTTCTTCTGCGGCGGCTGCGGCTCGCCGCTCTGGCGCGAAAGCGCCGACGGCGAAATCGGCATCAGGATCGGCACGGTCGATCAACGACGGGAATTGCGACCTCATCATCAGACCTGGACAGGGTCTGCCCTGCCCTTCGTCTTCGAGATCGAGGACCTGCCCCGCCACCCTGATAGCTGACGCCTCAGGTGGCTGCCGGCCAGAGCGCATGGAAATGATGCACCGGCCCATGGCCATGCCCCACCTCAAGCCGATCTGCCGCGGCGATCGCCTGCTGCAACCAGGCCTTGGCCGATGCGACCGCCTCCGGCAGCGGATGACCCTTGGCGAGTTCGGCAGCAATGGAGCTCGACAGCGAGCAGCCGGTGCCATGGGTGTTGCCGCCGGGAACTCTCATGCCTTCGAACCAGCAGATGCCCTCCCCGCTCAACAAGCAATCCGGGCTGTCCTGCCCCGCGAGATGGCCGCCTTTCATCAGGATGGCTGCCGGGCCAAGCGTGGCCAGCCGGCCGGCCTGGGCCGCCATTGCGTCGCGATCTCGGGCTTCCGCTTCTCCTAGCAGCGCTGCCGCCTCGGGCAGATTGGGGGTCAGCAGCGTCGCAAGCGGCAGCAGCCGATCCCTCAGCACAGCCACCGCCGCCGGATCCAGCAGAGCCGCACCACCCTTCGCGATCATGACCGGGTCGAGGACGACGGGCACGCCGCGATAGGGCTCCAGCGCGCGGGCGACGGCCTCTGCAATCTCCGCATTGGCGATCATGCCGATCTTCACGGCATCGACGCGGATATCGGCAAAGACCATGCGGATCTGTTCTGCAACGAAATCCGGATCGAGGGGGCGAACGGCAGAGACACCTTGCGTGTTCTGGGCGGTGAGCGCCGTCAACGCCGCCATGGCATAACAGCCGCAGGCGGTGATTGCCTTGATGTCAGCCTGAATTCCGGCGCCACCGGAGGGATCGGAGCCGGCAATGGACAGGACGTTGCGGATCGGGGTGATGGTCAACGTCGTCATCGGCGCGCTCCGTTAGACGGGCGGAGCGGCGGCGGTCTCTCGCAGACAGGCTGCGGGAAGACCGAACGACTCCCTCCGCCAGCATGATCTGGTTCAGGTTCAAAGGGTGCTTCTCAGCCCGGCTTTCGCCGGACGCCCCTGTCTGAAGGCGAGACTAGGCGAGAGAAGACGCCGTGTCACCTCAATCTGTCGGCTTCCCGCCGGATAAATGTTTGCCGCCGGTGTGCTCACCGGCTAGGGAAAGATCGACGCGACAGAACGAGGACCCTGCTCTTGCATCACTCCCCCGAGCGCCTTTTCGACCGGCCTTTTCAAGGCTTTCTCTTCGACATGGACGGAACGCTGCTGAACTCCACCGCCTCCACCGAGCGGGTCTGGGGTCGCTGGGCCGCCAAACACGGGCTCGACGTCGAGTCTTTTTTGCCGACCATGCATGGTAGACGGGGGATCGATACGATCCGGGGGCTGAACCTGCCGGGTGTAGACCCGCTGCTGGAAGCGCTGGAGGTCGAACGCGGGGAGACCGAGGATCTCGATGGCGTTGTGCCACTTCCCGGCGCCATCGCGTTTCTCTCGAGCCTGCCGCCGGAATGCTGGGCGATCGTCACCTCGGCGCCCGCAGCCCTGGCGCGTGCGCGGATCGGCGCGGCGGGCCTGCCCTTCCCGGCACAGATCGTGACGGCGGAGGATGTGAAGATCGGCAAGCCCGATCCGGCTGGCTACCGCCTTGGCGCAGAGCGGCTTGGGGTCGATCCGGCGCAGTGCCTCGTGTTCGAGGATGTGCTGGCCGGTGTTCAGGCGGGAGAGGCGGCAGGCGCCCAGGTTGCCGTGATCACGGCAACGCATCGCAATCCTCTAGGAACAGACCATCCGACCATTGCGAGCTATGAAGAGCTGATGGTGACTGTCGACGCCGACAAACGCCTGCGGATCGTCGCGCGCGCCTGACGGCGACAGGAGGACGCCGGGCAGATCTTCGAGACCGCCCGGCGCACCAGGATGACGTCACACCGCCTTGGCGACGTGATATTCCTTGATGGCCACCATCTTGATCGCCGGATAACGCTCGGCTTCGTAGCGCAGCGAGAACTGGTCCTGCGCCATGAAGACGGGATCGCCGTCGAGATCCCGGCAGATATCGCCGCGGCGCTGGGTCATGAATTTTTCCAGATCGTCCTTGTTGTCGGCCGAAATCCAGCGGCAGACCGAGAAGCGTGACATTTCGAACGAGACCGGCAGGGTATATTCGCCCTGTAGCCGTTCCTTCAAGACATCGAGCTGCAGCGCGCCGACGACGCCGACGATGGCCGGTGAGCCATCTTCCGGCGAGAAGAGCTGCACGACGCCCTCTTCGGCCATCTGCTGCAGAGCTTCCTTCAGCTTCTTCGCCTTCATCGCATCTTCGAGCCGCACGCGGCGGAGAATTTCCGGCGAGAAGTTCGGGACGCCCTGGAAGACGAGGTTTTCGCCTTCGGTCAGCGTATCGCCTATGCGCAGCGTCCCGTGGTTCGGGATGCCGACGACATCGCCAGCGAAGGCGGTGTCGGCCAGCTGGCGCTGCGAGGCGAAGAAGAATTGCGGGGCGGTCAGGCCCATCAGCTTGCCGGTGCGGGCGAGCTTGGCCTTCATGCCACGTTCCAGCTTGCCGGAGCAGATGCGCGCAAAGGCGATGCGGTCGCGGTGGTTCGGGTCCATGTTGGCCTGGATCTTGAAGACGAAAGCCGTCATCTTTTCTTCCGCGGCATGCACAGTGCGGGTGTCGGCCACCTGGTCGCGCGGCGGCGGCGCGAAATCGCCCAGCGCATTGATCAGGTCGCGCACGCCGAAATTACGGAGCGCCGAGCCGAAGAAAACAGGCGTCATGTGGCCTTCGAGGAAGGCCTGGTGATCGAAGGGTTTGCAGGCTTCCTGCGCCAGTTCCAGCTCCTCGATGAAGGTGGCGCGCTCGTTTTCCGGCAGGTTTTCGGCGACGTTCTTCGGGCTGTTGACGGCCAGCGCCTCGACCTGCTTGTCGGAGCCACGGAAGGTGTTTTCGACCAGATTGTAGGAGCCGCAGAAGCTCTTCGAGCGGCCGACCGGCCAGGTGATCGGGGCTGTGTCCAGCGCCAGCTTCTCGTCGACCTCGTCGAGGATCTCGAAGATATCCCGGCTTTCGCGGTCCATCTTGTTGACGAAGGTGATGATCGGGATGTCGCGCATGCGGCAGACTTCGAACAGCTTCAAGGTGCGCGGCTCTATACCCTTGGCGGCGTCGATGACCATGACGGCGGCATCCACAGCCGTCAGCGTACGATAGGTATCGTCGGCGAAGTCTTCGTGGCCGGGCGTATCGAGGATGTTGAAGACATTGCCTTCATATTCGAAGGTCATCACCGAGGTGACGACCGAAATGCCGCGCTCCCGCTCGATCTTCATCCAGTCCGAGCGGGTCTGGATGCGATCCTTCTTGGCTTTCACTTCACCGGCGAGCTGAATGGCGCCACCGAACAGCAGCAGCTTTTCGGTGAGCGTCGTCTTGCCGGCATCCGGGTGGGCGATAATAGCAAAGGTGCGGCGGCGGGAGACCGCCTCTGCGAGGGTTTCAGCCATAATCTCAGGAATTCCTTTTGGTCGGCGGTTATCTAGCGTTTCGACGGCCAATATGCAATTGAGCGCGCAAACAAAGGAATGTGCCCATGTCCTCCATCGCAACCGACGTGCTCGGCCCCGTCCTCAATCTCAAGCGCCTGCCGCATGGCGAGGGTCTCGACCTGCCGGGTTACGAGACACCAGGGGCTGCCGGCATGGATTTGAGGGCCGCCGTTCCGGCTGATGAGCCGATGGTGCTTGCTCCGGGCCGCCGCGCGCTGGTGCCGACCGGCTTCATCTTCGAGATTCCCTTTGGTTTCGAGGCGCAGATCCGGCCGCGTTCGGGGCTGGCCTTCAAGAACGGCATCACCTGCCTCAACACGCCCGGCACCATCGACAGCGATTATCGCGGCGAGGTGAAGGTGCTGCTGATCAATCTCGGCGACGAGGATTTCGTTATTGAGCGCGGCATGCGGATCGCCCAGATGGTGATTGCGCCGGTGACGCAGGCGCGGGTAGCCGAGGTGACAGAGACGAGCAACACGGCGCGGGGTGCCGGCGGGTTTGGGTCGACCGGGGTGTGAAGTCACATTTCAACGGCCGCTCCTGAAGAACAGGACGCGCTCCGATCCCCCGCTGATGACACTCCTTCCGTTCCATACATAAGGTGTAACCCATATGATTACCTGCAGCCTGCGCTACGTGATCGACCCCTACAAGCTCAAGGAATTTGAGCATTACGCAGAGCTCTGGATCCCGCTGGTCAATCGGCTGGGCGGCACCCATCACGGCTATTTCCTGCCGCATGAAGGGGCAAACGACATTGCGCTGGCGCTGTTTAGTTTTCCCTCGCTGGCCGCTTACGAGGTTTACCGCGAGGCCATGGCGGGAGACCCCGAGTGTCAGGCGGCCTTTGCCTATGCGGAGGAAACCCGCTGTATCCTGCGTTATGAGCGCAGCTTCATGCGGCCAATCTTCTGACGATCACCGCTGCGCTTCCGTGACCATGCGGATGGCGAGCGCCGCCAGCACCGTGCCCATGAGCCAGCGTTGAACGATCATCCAGACCGGCCGCCCGGCGAGAAAGAGGGCGATCGTGCCGGCGGTGAGCGCGATCAAGGCATTGACCGAGACGCTGATGGCAATCTGGGTGAAGCCCAGCACCAGCGACTGTACAAAGACGCTGCCCTGCGCCGGATCGACAAATTGCGGCAGGAGCGACATGTAGAGGATCGCAACCTTCGGATTGAGCAGGCTGGTGACGAGGCCCATGACGAAGAGTTTTCGCGGGCTGTCGACGGGCAAGTCGCGCACCTGGAAGGGCGAACGACCGCCGGGACGCACGGCCTGCCAGGCCATCCAGAGAAGATAGAGCGCGCCGCAGAGTTTGAGCATCTCGTAGGCCAGCGGGACCGCGAGCAGTAGGACCGTGATGCCGAGTGCCGTCAGCAGCATATAGACGACGAAACCGAGGGCGACGCCGCCGAGCGAGACAAGGCCGGCCATGGGACCCTGGCAGATCGAGCGCGAGACGAGATAGACCATGTTCGGGCCTGGTGTGAGCACCATGCCGAGACAGATGAGGGCGAAAGCGGCAAAGGCGGCAAGGCTCGGCATGCGGGCTCTCCGAACGGACTTGCCTCACTTAATGGTTCGCCGCGCAGCGCGGCAATCGCGATCGTGTCACCGTTGCAAGTCCACAGTGCCGGGATTATGAAAACGGCGGAGAGACGGAGGACTGTCATGACACTCGCCACGATCATCGCCTATTGCGGCGCCTTGTTCATCGCAGCCGCTATTCCCGGCCCCGGCATGACGGCGATCGTCGCGCGGGCATTGGGTTCCGGTTTCCGGCCGACGCTGTTCATGGGCCTCGGCCTCATCCTCGGCGACGTCGTCTATCTGACCGCCGTGATCCTTGGCCTGGCCATCGTCGCCAAGACCTTCGCGACCGCCTTCCTGGTGATCAAGTTCATCGGGGCGGCTTACCTGATCTATATCGCCTACAAGCTGTGGACTTCGGGGCTTCTGGCGCAATCCGTGGCCGCCGACACCGAGAACCGGGCGGGTCGTTCCTTTCTCTCAGGCCTGCTGGTGACGCTCGGCAACCCGAAGACCATGCTGTTCTACATCGCGCTGGTGCCGAGCCTCCTGCCGCTCCACGCCATCGGGATGGTCGACTATGTCCTGCTCATCGGCCTGACCTTCGTCGTCCTGATGGCCGTGCTCATTCCCTACATCCTGCTCGCCGCCCAGGCGCGACATCTGATGAAACGACCATCCGCGCTGAAACTGCTGAACCGGGGCGCTGCCGGCATCCTGGCCGGGACCGCCGCCTATATCGCGACGCGGCCGGTGTAAACGCAGCCGTCGAGCGCGCGCGCATTGGTGCGATGCAATGCGATCGGGCCGACAATCCGGGCGAAGGCGGAGGAATATTTCCCTTTTCAAACAAGGCGCGGACAAAGGGTTCTGGCGGGCCGGCGACATTGCGCCTATCTTGCTGTCAACGAAAAATCCTGCAGGGAGACGAAACATGACGGATGCGAAGAAACCCGGCCGCGGACGCGTATACGGATCGATCACCGAGACGATCGGCGACACACCCATCGTGCGGCTCGACAAGCTGGCCAAGGAAAAGGGCGTCAAGGCGCATCTGCTCGCCAAGCTCGAATTCTTCAACCCGATCGCCTCGGTGAAGGACCGCATCGGTGTCGCCATGATCGAGAGCCTGGAAGCCCAGGGCAAGATCGTGCCCGGCAAGACGACGCTGATCGAACCGACCTCTGGCAATACCGGCATCGCGCTCGCCTTTGCCGCCGCCGCCAAGGGCTATCGCCTGATCCTTACCATGCCCGAGACGATGTCGATCGAGCGCCGCAAGATGCTGGCGCTGCTTGGCGCCGAACTCGTGCTGACCGAGGGGGCGAAGGGCATGAAGGGCGCGATCGCCAAGGCGCAGGAACTGGCCGAGGCGACGCCGGATTCGGTTATTCCGCAGCAATTCGAGAACCCGGCCAATCCGGAGATCCACCGCCGAACCACGGCCGAAGAAATCTGGAACGACACCGCAGGTTCGGTCGATATCTTCGTCTCGGGCATTGGTACCGGCGGCACGATCACCGGCACCGGCCAGGTGCTCAAGGAAAAGAAGCCGTCGATCCAGGTGGTCGCGGTCGAGCCGGCCGACAGCCCAGTTCTCTCAGGCGGCAATCCCGGGCCGCACAAGATCCAGGGCATCGGCGCCGGCTTCGCCCCGGCGATCCTCGACACCAAGATCTATGACGAGGTCGTCACCGTCACCAATGACGAGGCTTTCGAAAACGCGCGCCTCGTCGCCCGCCTCGAAGGCGTGCCGGTCGGGATCTCCTCGGGCGCCGCCCTCGCGGCCGCCATTAAGATCGGCCAGCGCGACGAAAACGCCGGCAAGACCATCGTGGTGATCATACCGTCCTTCGCCGAGCGGTATCTGTCGACCGCACTGTTTGCGGGCCTCGGGGAATAAAGCGAGCGGGCGCATGCCGCGGCTTTCGGGCCGCGTCCGCCACTTCGTCGGCCACCCGTCCTGCCGATCGTCGCGTCTGCGCCTGATATCGTTCGGCCTCGGATGGACCATGGGCAAACATCAGGGCAGAGCGTCATCGGCGTTTTCGGCGTGGCATCTCATCGGCGGCGTTCCATACGCAGCCACGCCGCGAACGCCGCCGAACCGACGGTCTGTGCCACACCCAGCTTGGCGGGTTGTCGCATGCGGACGGCTCGTCTAGGGTCTCACACGCTTCCCTGCCGGACGAACGAGGCCCATGCGCGCATATTTCCATACTCTGCCGGCCTTCGCCGCAGTCCAGAAGACCTTGTCGAGCAAGGACAAGATCGTCACCTATGGCGCGAGCCTCGCCGTGTTTCTCGTGGCACTGGCGCTGCGCGCCCGGCTGGATCCGCTGATGCCGGCCGGCTTTCCGTTTCTCACCTTCTTTCCCGCCGTTGTCATCTGCGGCTTCGTGTTCGGCGTGCGGCAAGGCATTCTGGTTTCGATCCTTTCCGGTCTCGCCGCGTGGTTCTTCT
>JARXAQ010000087.1 GCA_029865825.1 Rhizobium sp. | reverse complement strand
CCCCGCCATGCACCCGCACCAGAAGACCCGCCGCAGCCATGTCGCGCATGTCGCGGCGGATCGTATCTTCCGATACCGCCCACAGTTTTGCCAGTTCGCCGGCCAGCGCCCGGCCGTCCCGCTTCAGCACGTCCAGGATCTCTCTGCGTCTTTGTTCGGTCAGCATATTCATGCCCGTTTGTTCACGATATTTCCGGAATATACCGATTTTGAATCGACTCTCCAGCAGAATCATGCGGAGATGTGCGCGTTCCCGCAGAATGCGGATGAAAAGGAGTGTGACATGTTGATTTTGATCGCCGGTCCCTATCGCTCGGGCACGGGGGATGATCCGGAAAAGATGGCCGCCAACCTGAAAGTGCTTGAAGCGCCGTCCCACGCGCTGTTTCAGGCCGGCCACGTGCCGATGATCGGCGAATGGGTGGCCTTGCCCATCTGGCATGCGGCGGGCGGCAAGACCGTCGGCGACGATCTGTACGAGCAGATTTTCCACCCCGTCGCCGGCCGGCTGCTCGCGCTGTGCGAGGGTGTCCTGCGTCTCCCCGGCGCCTCCATGGGTGCCGACAACGACGTGCGCATCGCCACCGAACGCGGCATTCCGGTCTGGTATCGGCTGAAGGATGTTCCGGGATGTGAGTGAGGAGCACAGGGGCGGTGGCTGCGGCGATTGCCAGTCGGGTCAATGGAGCAAAAGGCGGGCGACCGAAAAAGAGCACGGGGTGAGCGGAGACGAGGAGCCTTCGCTCAATCCACCTCGGCCAGCCGCTTGGCCCACATCGCCTGAAACGCCGGGCGGGCCTGCACATGGGCGAGCCAGGCTGCCGTCTTCGGATGCGCGTCCAGCAGCGGCTGATAGGCCTGCGCATAACGCACGATCTCGGCAAGGTTGATATCGGCAACCGTGAAGCGCCCGCCAACGGTGTAGTCGTTGCTGGAGAAATGCTTTTCCAGCACGCCGAAGGGCCGGGCGAGAATGCGGGCGACCACTTTGGCCTCCTGTTGCCCGGCCTCGGTGGCGAGCCGCCCCTCGCCATTGGCGAGCGAAATTTTCAGCGCCTCCGTTTCGATCGCAGTGGCGGCAAACAGCGACCATTGCAGCATCTGCGCCTCTTCGGTGAGATCGCGCGGTGCAATCGGCCCACCCTGTTTGCGCGCCACATAGATCGTCTGGGCGAGCGATTCATTCAGCACCAGCCCATCGTCCTCGATCGTCGGTATGCTGCCCATCGGATTGATCGCCAGGAATTCGGGCGAGCGGGTGTTGAGCCGCACACCTGCGGCCATCGGGTCCTTGAGCTTGTAGGCCTGCAGCACCGGCACCAGTTCGAACGGCACGCCCAGTTCTTCGACGAGCCAGAGAATGCGCGTCGCGCGCGACTTGTAGACGCCATAGATCTTCAGCATGCGGGTTCCCCTCGGACTATCGTGTCCAACGCTATCGCGGGACCGCCCTGGGGGAAAGCTCTCCCCGTTGATGCCACCGATGAAATTCGCTGATGAGACAGCACCGTTGACAGCACAGCCGTTCAGGCAATATCCCTCTCACCCATGGGTCCGCAGTTCACCCAGGCGTCACCGCCCCGATGAGGGGAGCTAAACCTGCCTTTCTCTTGTCGACGTCAGCTCGTTTTCCCGTGCCCCGTCGGAAGTCGGTGACCACCGGCCTTGATGGCTGCCGCAAGGCGCCAGGGTACGACCAGGAGAAGATGAGATGTCGAGGACAACACATGCCTATGAGGCGCCCGATCTGTCGGCGCTGGCGAAAAGTCTCAAACGCGAACTCGAGGCGAGGGCGGACAAGCCCGGCCATGTCGAGCTTCTGAACATGCTGACCCGCGCGGTCGGCTTTCGCAATTACCAGCATTTCAAGTCAAGCCGCGCGGCGGAAGAACGCCTGTCGCGGCCGGTTGCGGTCGAACCGGAGCCGCCGGTGGATTTCCGTCGGGTCGAGCTCACCGCCCGCTGCTTTGCCGGAACCGACGTTCTGGTTCGCTGGCCGGGAAAACTCAACCAGCAGCAACTGGCGCTTTGGGTGATGTGGTCCTATCTGCCGGCGGGCGAAGATCTGGCGGAAAAGACGGTGAACGCCGTGCTGGCGCGCCACAACGGCTTCGGTGATCATGTCCTGTTGCGCCGGGAACTGGTCAACATGGGCCTGGTGACCCGCACGCAGGACTGCCGCCTCTATCGCCGGGTCGAGAAGCGCCCGCCGGCCGAGGCGCGCGCCCTGATCCGCCTGGTCATGGCGGCCGAGATATCGCCGAAGCCCGAAAGGCCCGGTAGACCCGGACGGAATGTGCCGCTCGTCAGGTGATAACGGCATGCGCGGCCGCGTCGCGTCGGCCGGCGGGTCTCAGCCCGCCGCGCTGCGCGGCAGCGGGCCGGCAGCTTGGATCAGGACGTCGCTCCAGGCCGAGATATGGTTGCCGTGGCCGAGCAGCGCCTCGACGGCGTGGCGGTCCATCGGTCGGGCGAAATAATAGCCCTGGCCGGCCTTGCAGTCGAGCGCCAGCAGCTGTTCCGCCTGGCTCTGCTCTTCGATGCCCTCGGCCACCACCCAGATGCCCAGCCCCCGGGCGATCTCCAAAAGCCCGCGCGTGATGACGCTGCCGGCATCCGCCTCGGACAGCCGGCGCACGAAACATTTGTCGATCTTCAGGATGTCGACCGGAACGGTCAGCAGATGGGTGAGCGAGGCGAAGCCCGTGCCGAAATCGTCGAGCGCCACCTTGATGCCCGCCTCGCGCAGGGTGTGGATCTCGTCGGCGACAACGCTGTCCTTCCGGGTCAGATAGACGGATTCCGTCACCTCGGCGACGATACTCGTGGCTGCCACGCCGTGGCGGGCAAAGCTGTCGGTGATCCGCCGGGTGAGCCCGCCGCGGTGGAAATCGGCAGCGGTGAGGTTGAGGCCGACGCGTGAGAAGGCATGGCCCTTCGCCTGCCAGGTGCCGCAATCGGCCGCGATCCGCTCCAGCATGCGGTCGGTGATGTCGAGCCCGACATGGGCGTCCTTCATCGCCTCGTGGAATTGTGCCGCCGAAATGATCTCGCCGTCGCGGGTCGTCATCCGGCAGAGCGCCTCGAAGCCCATGATCCGCCCGGTCGAAAGCTCCGCCACCGGCTGGTAGTGCGCGTCGATGCGGTCCTCCCGGAGCGCCAGGCCGACTTCCTGCACCGAGCGGAACCGTTCGACGATGGTGGTGCCGAGACCCGGGCTGTATTGCACATAGCGTCCCCGTGCCCGGTCCTTGGCATGGTAGAGCGCATAATCGGCGTTCTGCCGCACCTGGTCGGGACCTTCGCCGGCGATCACGACCGCGCCGCCGAGCGTCGCGGCCGGGTAGATCAGGTGACCGCCGCAGTCGGCCGCATCCTTGATTCGGGCGATCAGGCGCGCGGCGAGATCGGCCGGGCGTACGGTTTCGATGCAGGGAATGATGACCGCGAATTCGTCGCCGCCCAGGCGAAAGGCCATACCGTCCGGCGCCGTCTCCGAGATCCGATGCGCCGTGGCGCGGATCAGGTCGTCACCGGCGCCGTGGCCGAAGGTATCGTTGACCATCTTGAGATTGTCGAGGTCGAGCAGGACCAGCGCCCAGACCTGCGGCCGCTGCGCCACCTGCGCCAGCACGTCGTTGAACCGGCTGCGGTTCGGCAGACCGGTCAGCCCGTCCGTCTCCGCCATGCGCTTGCGGTCCGCAATGCGCTGGTCACGCTCGATCGCGATCGCACTCAGATGCACGCATGCCCGCACGATGTCTTGCTCGACTTCCGACGGACCGCGCGCTGTACGGTAGTAGAAGGCGAATGTACCCAGCACTTTGCCCGAGGCGATGATCGGCGTCGACCAGCAGGCCAGGAGCCCGAGGGGCAGAGCGAGCCCCTTGTAGGGCTGCCAATAAGGGTGTGTCTCGATATCCTCGACCATCACCGGCCGGCCGGTAAAGGCGGCGGTCCCGCAGGACCCGACGCCCGGTCCGATCTGGACCCCGTCGATCGCGTCGGTATAGTCGAGCGGCAGTGAAGGTCCGGCCAGATGGCGAAGGCGGCTTTCCCGGTCGAGCAGCAAAACGGAGCAGATGACGTCCGGTGCCAGCGCTTCCACTTCGCGGCAGAGATAATCGATTGTCTCCGTCAGCGACTGTCCGGTCGCTATCTTCTCGAGAATGGTGTTTTGCAACTGCAACAGCATGGCGACCGCACGGGTTTCACTGGAGACAGTAAAGCGCGGAACGCTTAATCGTCACTTACGAAGATCCGGCAATTCTAATATTGGTTTGCACGGGCTTAACGAGAGATTGCCGATCTGTCCCGATTTGGTGCCAGGGGCCGCACGGGGTCTACCCCACCCTGTTGCCCGATATCGCCAGATGCGCATATCCGCCACCGCCCTCGACGAGATCCTGGGTCGTGCGTTCGGCCCAGCGATAGCCGACGATCGCTCCGTCCTGCAGGTCCTGCAGCACGTTGTTGGCAATCACCACCTGTCCGACGCCCTCGACCACGCTCACCCGCATGCCGATGCGCGCCTTGCGCACGATGTTGTCGGTGACGACGAGGTTGCGCAGATACGGTCCCCAGCCGAGCATCAGTCCAGCGCTCGCGGCATCCTCGACCAGATTGCCCGTGACCACGGTATCCGCCTCGACCGAAATGCCCAGACCGAAGCCGCCGACCTCCTGGGGATAGGGACCCGTGTCGACCAGATGGCGCACGATGTTGCCGGAGACGGTCGACAGCCGGCCGCCCTGGTCGAAATTGACGACGCAAATGCCGTTTGCCGCGCCGTCGATCAGGTTGTCGCCGATCAGCGCCCCTTCGAAGGCAAACTCCGCGTAGATTGCCGTTTCGCCGGAGCGAAAGCACTGGTTGCCGGTAATCAAGACGTCAGAAGCGGAATTGGCCCGGATGGCGGAAAAGGCGCAGTCCGAGACATGATTGCCGGAAATCATCACATTGTCGGCGCGAAACAGGTTGATGCCGTTGCCATATTGGCCGGTGCCGCCTTCGGTCGCCGCGATCCGTGCCACCCGATTACCGGAAATCAGGGTGCCATCCTCGCCCTTGGTCCAGCGATGCACCAGGATACCGCCATTGCCGCAGTCGCTGATGTCGTTGTCGCGGATCGTGAAGGCCCGGCCCTCGATCGCCCAGATCGCGGCTTGTGCCGCACCGCTGATCCGGCAGGTTTCGATCCGCCCGCCGCATTGCGCCAGATGCAGTCCGTATTTCCGGCTGCCGGTCACCGCGCAATCCTCGACCACCACCGAGCCGACATTGCGGAAGGCGAGAAGGCCCTCGGTATAATCGGCAAGCCAGCGATTGGCGCCGTCGAAGGTGATGCCGGACAGGCTGATATGTTTGACGTCGCGTGCCGCGATCAGGTGCCCGTCGCCGCGATAGGACAGCCGCGTCAGCCCCGGTACGCCGGTAAGCCGCGTGCCCTCCGGCAGATCCAGGTTGGCAACCTCGTAGGTGCCGGCCGGCAAAAACACCGGCTGCCCGGCCTTGGCAGCAGCGTCCAGCAGCGCCTGCAGCTTGCGGCTCTGGTCGTCCTCGGCACCCGGCAGGATGCCGGCGTCCGCGGCATCGAACCCGCCGCGCAGCTCGGCCATGGCGAGCGTCTGGCCTGCGGCGTGCCGGGCAAGGGTCGGCAGTCCCGCCAGCAGGAGACCGCCGAGGCCCGCCATGATGTCCCGCCGTGTCGGCATGTCTCACCCATCCGCTGCCCGGCGAAATCCTGTCCCGGAGCCGGCGCAAACTGTGAAGAAAAGCCCCGTGCGGGGCAAGGACAGGCTTAAAACAGTGTTAACGCGGCAAGCCTCGTGTCCGTGCGTTTACGCCTATGGTCTAATGCATCGCCCGGCGCCATTTGCGCCAGATCAAGGAAATGATCCGGCAAACGGCTAGTCTGATCCTCGACGGGCCGAACGACAGAGATCTGTCGAGATCACCCGAATAAATTGCATTTTGGAGGTTGGATCATGTTACGCCTTGCTGCGGTTCTGTATATTCTGGTGGCGAGTGCTGTTGCAGGCGCGGCGGTGATCGCGGTTCTGACGCTCGACCTGCGCCAGGGCTGGCATATCGCGGCAGCCTTCGGCGCCGGCCTCGTCGTATCGGTGCCGGTGACGGCGGTGCTCGCCCGTCGGATCTACAATGCCTTGCAGGGGCCGAAACCGGTCTGACAGCAGTTTCCTTCGGCGCGGGGTGCAAAACCGGTTCTGTCCTGGCGGAACGGGATCGGCGGTGAAAACCAGCCCCGTGACGACCGACCGGCATTTTCTCGGGGGAGGAGATGCCGGTCGGGTCGTTTCTGCACCTGTGATGGGTGTGAGCCCTTCATGAGCCCCAGGCCTGCCAGCGGCGGCTGTGGCCCAGCCTCAGGACCTCAGGCCTCGTCCTGTTCGAAGCGGTCGAACTGCGCCTCCAGCCCTTGTGTGAAGCGCATGTAGAGCCGTGCGAAGGTCTCGATCTCCTTCTCCGTCCAGCCGTCCGTCGCCTCGCGGATGGTCTCCTGCTTGATCGCCTCGATCTGGTCCAGCACGCCGCGACCGGTATCGGTGATCCGCACCAGGCTGCGCCGCCCGTCTTCCTGCGAGGCTGCCCGTTCGAGCAGGCCCTGGCGCACGAGATCTGCAACGATGCGGCTGCCGCGCGACGGGTCGATCCGCATCTGTTCGGCGATTGCCCCGACGGTTGCTTCCGCATGCCCCCCGATCCGCTTGATCACGCCAATCGCATCGATGTCGGAAAGCTCCAGTCCCGTCTCCATGCGCTTCAGGGCGATGCGGCCGATGAAACGTCGGCCGATCAGGAGCCGCATGCGCGTCATCGCCTGACCCACCAGGGCAAGGGCCGTGTCGGGAGCCGCTGCAGGCATGGTTTGGTCGGGATCGTCGCGGTCGGCGGGTGAGGGGACTGTGTTCTGCATGGGCGCACTTTAGCAGTTTCGCCGGCCTGAACAAGTCAAAATGCATGCTGAATGCAGATATATGCTATTGACATATAAATGCGAGGCGCACATTTTGAGGGCTCACAGGAGCCCCCGATCCATGCACAACCGCCTCGACCCTCTGAACTCAGGCCCGGCTTCCCGGCCGCAGCCACGGCTGGAGCCCCATCCGGCCAGCGCAGCCGTGCCGACGGTGGATGCCGAAAACCCTGCGCACCGCACAGCCGCGGGGCAGGGCCCGCTGGTCACCGATCCGAAACTCCGCCTCTTCGTCTATCTGCTGTTGATGTCCGCCATGTTCATGGCCACCCTCGACAACCAGATCGTCTCGACAGCGCTTCCCACCATCGTCGGCGAGTTCGGTGATCTCGAGCGGTTCGGCTGGGTCGGCTCGGCCTACCTGCTCACCACCTCGGCCGTCATGCCGCTCTACGGCAAGCTCGGTGATCTCTTCGGCCGCAAATATGTGATCATGGCGGCCATCGCGATCTTCACCTTGGGATCGCTGGTCTGCGGTCTCGCCGTCTCCATGGACACGCTGATTGCCGCCCGTGTGCTGCAGGCGTTGGGGGGCGGCGGCATCATGGTGTCGATCTTTTCGATCAATGCCGATCTCTTCGAACCGCGCGAACGCGCCCGCTACCAGAGTTATTCCAGCCTGGTCCTGATGGCGTCGGGCGCGCTCGGCCCTGTGCTCGGCGGCACCCTGTCGGATCTCTTCGGCTGGCGGTCGATCTTTCTCGTCAACCTGCCGATCGGCATCGCCGTTCTGGCGGGCCTGGCGCTGCTTCTGCCCTATCGCAAGCCCGATCGCCGCCCGCAGATCGATTATGCCGGCGCCCTCTTGCTTGCAGGAGCAATCGCCTCGATCGTCTTCTGGGCCGATAGCCCGCAGATTTTCGGTTCGCTCCTCGCGCCCGAAAGCCTCGGCGTCGTCGCCTTCGGTGTCCTCTGCGCCGTCGGCTGGGTGCTGGTCGAGCGCCGCGCGCCGGAGCCCGTCGTGCCGCTCTCGCTGTTTTCCAAGCCGACCATCAACCTGCTGCTGATCATCTCGATCGTCTCGGGCGCCATCGGCATCGGCTCGGTCAACTATATCGCGCTCTTCCTGCAGACGACGACGGGTCTCTCGCCCTCCATGGCCGGCCTTTTGTTCATCGCCACGACAGGCGGCATCGCCATCGGTTCGCTCGCCTCCGGTCGCCTGATCGCGAAATCGGGCCGCTACAAGCCCTTCAGCATTGCCTCGACCGCGGTCGGCGTCATCAGCCTCGGCATCTTCTCGTTCATTCACGCGGGGACGTCGGTCGTGCTGATCGGTCTGGTCATGCTGCTGCAGGGCATCGGCATCGGCATCGGCCAGCAGGTGCCGGTCATCGGCGTGCAGAACGCCGCCTCCGGCCGCGATGTCGGTGCGGCCACCGGCACGGTAACGCTCACCCGCATGGGCGGTGCCGCCATCGCCATCTCCATCTATGGCGCGATCATCGGCACGGGCCTGTCGCATGTCGCGATCCCGCTGCCTGATGGCCAGGATTTCCGCAACCTGACGCCGGAAATCCTGTCGTCTCTGCCGGAAGCCACCCGCGCGCTCGTCGCCAATGCCTATTCGGATGCCTTCGTGCCGCTCTTCCTGTCAGCGTCGGGCATGATGGTCATCGGGCTGATCGCAGCACTGCTGCTGCCGAACATCCGCCTGCCGGTCGCGGGCCAGAAGAAGGCCTGATCTGAGCAATAGAAAAGGCCCCCGCTCGGCGAGAGCGGGGGCCTTCTGAGGTCAGCGTTTGGGGTGTATCGAGCCTCAGGCGGCGCGACGGGTCGCCATGCCGGCCTTGTGAACCTTGAACCGCGAGATCAACGCCTTCAGATGGGCGGTCTCGTCGGCCAGACGGTTGGTGCTGGCGGCAGCTTCTTCCACCATGGCGGCATTCTGCTGCGTCATCTGGTCCATCTGGTTCACCGCGGTGCTGATTTCATGCAAGCCGGTCGACTGTTCCTGGGCCGCTGTCGCGATCGACGAGACCTGGCCGGCGATGCCGACGACCCGTGTCTGGATTTCGCGCAGCGCGTCGCCGGTTGTCGTCACCAGCTGAACACCCGTTTTAACCTCTTCGCCCGACTTGTTGATCAGCGTCTTGATGTCCTTGGCCGCCGTCGCAGAGCGCTGGGCGAGTTCACGAACTTCCTGGGCAACGACCGCAAAGCCCTTGCCGGCTTCACCGGCACGCGCGGCTTCGACGCCGGCGTTCAGCGCCAAGAGGTTGGTCTGGAAGGCGATCTCGTCGATCACGTTGATGATCTGCGTGATCTCGTTCGAGGCCTGCTCGATCCGGCTCATCGCGGCGGTTGCATCTTCAACCACGCCCGAGGAGCGCTCGGCGAACTGGCGGGCATCGGCCACCATGCGGCTCGATTCCTGCGCCCGTTCGGTCGAGGTCTTTACGGCGACAGTGATTTCTTCCAGTGCAGACGAGGTTTCCTCCAGCGAAGCGGCCTGGGTCTCGGTGCGCTTCGACAGGTCGTTGGAGGCGTCGCGGATCTCGTCGGCGCCGCCATTGATCGCATCCGACGACTGGCGGACTTCCTCCATCAGCTTGCGCAGCGTCGTCATCGTTTCGTTGACATTGCTCTGCAGCGTGGCGAACACGCCCTGATACTGGCCTTCCATGCTTTCGGTCAGGTCACCCTGCGACAGGGCGTTGATCACCCGGCCGGTCTCGGCGATGCCCGTGTCGACCGACTGCACCAGCGTGTTGACGTTGGTCGCGAAGCTGTCGAGATCCGGGTTGTCGTAGCGCTTGGTGATCCGGCGCGAGAAGTCGCCGGCGACGGCGGCATTGACCACGGTCGCGATGTTCGACTGCAGGTCGGCATTCTTTTCCTGCAGCGCCGCTTCCTGGGCCGCCAGCTGGCGGATGCGAAGCGCATTCTGCTTGAACACGTCGACCGCCTTGGCCATCAGGCCGATTTCGCTTTTGTGGTCGAGGCCGGGGATCTCGGTCTCCAGCTTGTTGTCGGCGAGCGCCCCCATGGCCTGGGTGATCGCGCCGACCGGCACGGTGATGCCGCGGGCAATGACGAAGGCGATGATGGAGGCGAGGACGACGCCGAGACCGCCGAGCGTGATGCCGGTGATCACGCCGGTCTTCATCGTCGCTTCGATGCTCGGTCCAAGCGTGTCCTGCTCCTTCTTCAGCTCGAGCTTCAGCTGCTCTACGTTCTCCGACAGGCTGTTGCCGGTGGTGTTCATCGTCCCGTTGATGATCTCGTTGCGGGCGGTGATGATGTCGTCGATTTTCTGCAGCGCGGTATTATAGGTGCCGAAATTGGCCACCAGTCCGTCGATCGCAGCCTTGTCCTTGTCCGTCTTCACGCTTGTCAGGGCCCGATCGAGACCGCCATAGGCCGAGGTCGCCGCTTCAAGCGCCTTGTCATGCGACGCCTTGTCGTTGTTCAGCAGGAACTTGTTGGTGGCGAGACGCATCGTCGCGACCGCATATTTAGCGTCGTCGATTACGCCGGCACTCGCGAGGTCGCCAGCATCTTCCAGCGCTTTGGCGACATTGCCGAGTTCGTCTGTCATTGCCGGCCCGAGCGCCTCGAAGGTGCCGGTGACCATTTCGTCACGCTGCATCTGCAGGGCAACGACGTCTTCGAACGCCTTCGAATAGGTCGCCACCATCGTGTGGAACCCATCGATTGTCGTCTTCTCGGCGGGATCTGTCGTGACGGCCAGCAGCGAGTCGATCGCGGCATACGTCGTCTTCAGCCGCTCCACGGCCTCCTGGCGAAGTTCGTCGGTGGGTTCAGCGCGATATTTGCGGAAGGCCAGCCGTGCTTCGAGCATGTTGGCCTGGATGCGGCCCGCCTCGTTCGTCTGCTTGGCGGCTAACCGGTATTCACCGAACATCGCCTTGTTGGTGATATTCGCGAAGACGCCGATTCCGGCGACCCCGCACAGGACCAGCAGCACCAGTCCGAATCCGAGAAATATCTTTTGGCCGATCTTCATGTTGTTGAGCACAGCGGAAAACACCCTTCAGGTTGAATCAGTAAGATCATTTTTAAGGTTAAGCTTTAAAAAGGATTGAAGATTCACCGGAAGCGCGCGGATTTTCTGCGCTCTTTTTTGTTCGAGAGATCAAAATAGTCACGCTAGGATAGGGCGTCGGTCTGAAACAGGGGCAACCGCAGACGGACGGCCGTGCCTCGATACGCGCCGGCAAGATTTCTCGTATTAGTTGAATCGTGCGCTGGTGTCTCGATATCGGCCGCACCGATCTCCACCGTCCCGCCATGCGCCTCGGCCAGCGTCCGCACGATGGAAAGGCCCAGCCCCGCGCCGCCCGTCTGCCGGGCCCGGGAAGGCTCGCCGCGCGTAAACGGTTCGAGCAGAGCCGACCGCTCGGCCGGCGCGATGCCCGGCCCGTCGTCGGCGATGCAGATCACCGCCCACGACCCGTTCCGGCGAAGTGTCACCTGCGCGCGCGTCCCGTATTTGACCGCATTGTCGATGAGGTTCCCGACCATCCGTCGCAGCGCCAGCCGGTCGGCCAGAATAGCCACGTCCTCGGCGGGCAGCGCACCGAGGCTGACACGCACGCCGCTGCGCGCGAGGTCACCGATATCGCCCTTGAGGAAGTCGCCGAGATCGATCAGCTCCTCGTCCAGGCTCCCTTGCGCACCGCGCGCGCTGAGCAGCGCGTCGTCGAGCAGGCGGATCATGTCCTCGATATCCTTGATCGCGCGGTCGCGGTCCTGAGAGTCGGGGATCGCCTCGACCCTGAGCCTCAGCCGTGTCGCAAAAGACCGCACGTCGTGCTGCACGCCGGAGATCAGCGCCAGCCGCGTCTTCATCAGCGTCTGCAAACGCTCCTGCAAACGGCCGAAGGCCTGGATCAGCCGGCGCACATCCGGATTGCGGCCGGTGACCGGTGGCAGCGGCACCGGCGGCCCGCCGGGTTCCATCCGGTCGGCGGCCCGCGAAAGGGTGACAAGCGGCCGGATTTCCCGCTGCACCAGCAACAGGACGGTGAGCGCCATCAGCGTGCCGAGAAGACCGGCCCCCAGCCCGACCGGAACCCCGTAAAGCGTCAATCCGGGCGTCATCCGGCTTTCCGCCGTCAGCACCGTGCCATCGGCGAGCCGGATGTCGAAGGCGAGCGGCAAGACCTCCTGTTTGGCCAGTCGCGGCAGCCTCGGCCGCCCGGTGCCTGCCTCGACCACCCGGATCGCCAGAAGCGCAGGGCCGAGTGTCGTCCGATAGGCGGTAAGATCGGCCCGCGCGGTGACGTCGCGTCCACTCCGCTCCGGCCCGTCTTGCCCCACGCCGGCATTGAGTGAAAGCGTCAGCTGCGGCCCGCTCGCCGCCGTGATTACCATCGCGCGCGCCTCCGGCTCGCTGGTCGACAGCAGCGCGGCGAGCGCCGCCAGCCGCTCCGGCGCCGGATGAGGAGTGCCGGTCCCCGCGCTCCGATAATAGCCCGCCAGCACCAGTAGCCACAGCACCAGAAGGGCGCTGACACCGATCGCCGCAAGCCGCGCCGAAAGCCCGAGCCGCGCCATCATGGCGCCTGCCGCACGGTTGCCGTCATCAGATAGCCGCCATTGCGCACGGTGGTGATCAGCCGGCTGTCGGGGTCGAGTGTTTCCAGCTTGCGCCGCAGCCGCGACACCAGGATGTCGACGGTGCGGTCGAACGGATCGGCATTGCGGCCATGGGTATAGTCAAGGATCTGGTCGCGAGACAGCACCCGGCGCGGATGCTCGACGAAACAGGCGAGCAGGTCGAACTCCGCCGTCGTCAGCCCCGCCGGCTCGTCCTCGAAGGTGACGATGCGGGCGTCGAGATCGAGGATGAACCGGTCGAAGGCGAAGCGCCGGGCCGCCGGCTGGCGCATCTGCTGGTTCAGGCCGGCGCGACGCAACAGCGCCCGCACCCGGGCGAGCAGTTCGCGCGGCCCGAACGGTTTGCCGAGATAATCATCGGCCCCGAGTTCCAAGCCGACGACCCGGTCCGTCTCGTCGCTCTTGGCCGTCAGCATCAGGATCGGCACGGCGGAGGCGGCGCGAAGCCGCCGGCAGATCGACAGCCCGTCTTCGCCCGGCAGCATCAGGTCGAGAATGACGAGATCCGGCAGGCCGCGTTTCAGAGCGGCATCCATCGCAACCCCGCTCTCGGCCGGGATCACGGAAAAGCCCTCGCGCGCCAAGAGTGCTGCGACCAGGTCGCGGATATCGGGATCGTCATCGACGAGCAAAATTGTGGAGGCGGTGTGTGACATGGGCAGAGCATGCTGGGCGGCATGGTCGAAATCAAGTCATCGCGATGCGGTGATACAAATTGCAACATTCGGTTTATCGGCGGGAAATGGGCCCTGTCCACTCTCATCCTCGACGAAGCGACCGGCGACCCGATTGCTCCGGCCCCAAGCCACGAGGACAGATCCCATGACCAAGACCGCCCTTCTTCTCTCCGCCCTGATGAGCCTTGCTTTTGTGTCCGAAGCCGCGGCCTGGAGCCGCAATCGCACGGTCAGCACAGCGCACGGTTCGTCGCAATTTAGCGCGTCCGGCACCTGCGCTGGCGGCACCTGCAGCCGCAGCGCCGTGCGCACCGGCCCGCACGGCAATTCGCTGAGTGCCAACTCGACCGTCACCTGCGACGCGAACCGCCAAAACTGCAGCCGTACCAAGACCTATTCCGGCTCGAATGGCGGTTCCGCCACCGTCACGGGCAGCGTTTCCCGCTGAACACTGCCCCGGCCGGGCGGCACTCTCCCCAGATGGCCGCCCGGTCACGCCATTCCCCGATCTCCGGAGCTCCCATGATCCAACGCATTCTGCCTGCAATCCTCCTCCTCTCTGCCCTGGCCGGTCCCGCCGCCGCCCAGCAAGGCATGACGCTGACCCCGGAAGGCCGGGCGAAGCTAATGGAGGCGGCCCGCCTCTGCCGCCCCGATATCGAGCGCTTCTGTGCCGAGGTGAAACGCGGCGAAGGCCGCATCCTGCTCTGCCTCGCCGATCACCGTGCCGAGCTGACGCCAGACTGCCGCACAACGCTCGAAGCGACGCGCAAACCCTGAATACGGGCGCCGCCGCGCCCGGACACAAGCTTCGCGCCAGCCGCACCTGACAGGTTGCGACCAACGACGTCAGCGTGATCAGGTGCAGCATGTCCAAGGTTTCGAGCGCATTTTCGGCAAGGCCGCACTCTTCGATCGCAAGGCGTGCCTTGACGCTCGGCTTCGGCACGGCGCTCACGGCCTCGCTTTCCGGCTGCATCCTCGTTCAGGACACCAGCCGCATGAACATTGACGTCTTCCAGGACGAGGTGGCGCCCGTATGGTACGACCCGGCCCGCACGCCGCCCGCCGCCGACCAGACGGCGCCGCGCAAACGCAATCTCTACCAGACCCAGTTCCACCAGACCTATGGCCTGCCGGTGTCCAACCCGCTGCACCGGGTGATGTACGGCGTGATGTCCGACGATGGTCACACCCTGCCGGCGATCCCCCTCGACCGCGTCGAAACGAGCATGCTGCGCAACGAGGTGGATTACGAGACGACGGAAGCTCCCGGCACCATCGTCGTCGACACCCAGGCCCATTATCTCTATTTCGTCCAGCCGGGCGGCAAAGCCCTGCGCTACGGCGTCGGCCTCGGCAAGGACGGCTTTGCCTGGTCGGGCAGGGGCGTCATCCAGCGCAAGGCCAAATGGCCGCACTGGACGCCCTCCGACGACATGGTCGAGCGCCAGCCGCAACTGCGCACGGTCTCGGCCGAACGTGGCGGCCTTGTCGCCGGCCTCAACAACCCGCTCGGCGCCCGTGCGCTGTATATCTACCAGGACGGCAAGGACACGCTCTACCGCGTGCACGGCACGCCCGACTGGCAGTCCGTCGGCAAGGCGACGTCCTCCGGCTGCGTGCGCATGTTCAACCAGGATGTGATCGATCTCTTCGATCGCGTGCCCGAGCGCACCCCGATTGTTGTCATTTAGCGACACCTGTTTGCGACCTTTCCCTCTCTCCAAAACGTGAAGGGGGACAGCGGTTGCGTTAACCGGTCCTTTCCTGTTTGCATCGCACCATCGCGGAACAAAGCGCCGGCTCCGGCGTCTTCTTTCCGCCGCTTTGCCACAGGAAATCTGAGAACATATGTCCCCCGTAAATCCCTTGACGCGCCGCTCCCTGTTGTCCCTGACGGGCCTCGGAGCCGCATCGCTGCTTGCGAGCTGTACCTCGTCTCGTCCGCTGCCCCGTTTCGATGCGCCGATTCTCCCGGCCGCACCTGCAGGCCGCACGCCGGAACTCGACGCCATGTATGGCGAGATCTACGATGGCGGTTACGTCATCCCGGCTGTGCCCTATTGGAAGATCGCGCCGCGCTTCTATCGCCAGCAGATCGTTGACCCGACGGGCGAGGCGCCCGGCACCGTTGTCGTCGATACGCCCAACCGCTTCCTCTATCTCGTCGAGTCCGGCGGCACCGCCATGCGTTATGGCGTCGGCATCGGCCGTGACGGCTTTGCCTGGAGTGGCGCCGGTGTTATCCAGTGGCGCCAGAAATGGCCGAAATGGACCCCGCCGGACGAAATGATCGCCCGCCAGCCCGAGCTCGAGATCTACTCGGTGCGCAACGGCGGCAAGCCCGGCGGTCTCGACAATCCGCTGGGTGCGCGCGCGCTCTATATTTTCCAGAACGGTCAGGACACGCTCTACCGCCTGCACGGCTCGCCGGAATGGAATTCGATCGGCAAGGCCGTGTCGTCGGGCTGCGTGCGCCTGATGAACCAGGATATCATCGACCTTTACGAGCGCGTGCCGACCAAGGCGCGGATCGTGGTCCGGCAGTAGCCGGACGGGGCACGTCGCTGAAGCGACGACTGCCACAACTGTAAACAGCACAAGAACCAAAAACCCCGCCAGCTGGCGGGGTTCGTTTTTCATGAGGTGTGGGGAACAAAACACCCGGTGGGCAGAGGATCGATCAAGCTGCCTCGAGGGCCTTCTCGATGTCCTGCACCGAATGGCCGGTCAGATCCTTGTCGAGCTCACCGACCAGAATGGCCGACAGCTGCTTGTGATAGCCCTTGCGCATTTCGCCGAGCGTCCGGGGTGCCGCGACGATCACCAGACTGGTGATCTTGCCGTCCAGCACCTGTCGGTTCAGCATGTCGGTCACGCCGCTGCCGAAACCGTCTTCCGCCTGCTGGCTGTCGTCCGGATTGGCCGAGCTGCTGGAGTGACGCGCGCCGGATGCGATCTTCGAGCTGTCGATCTCTTCGTCCGGCAGCGCCTTCAGCTTGACGTTCAGCGCCGTGCCGTCGTTCTGGAACAGGCTGAGCTTCGTGCCATCGGCGACGGCAATGACGGTGTTCTGCGGGATTTGCATGAATGGTCTCCTCATTTGCGCGAAGCGGTCTCCACCGAAGGTGAAGCGACCGCGGGGTGCAGGGGGTCAACCCCGCGCGGCGGCAATCGGTTCCGCCCCATCATGTCGATTGGCAGACTTCAGTCGGCTTTGGGTGGCGTCGATATGACT
>JARXAQ010000276.1 GCA_029865825.1 Rhizobium sp. | reverse complement strand
GGAGATATCGGGCAGGCACGCCTCTGGTATGAGCCGCATCTTGACCGCATCCATGAAGATGCCGAGACCCGCAAGGCGGACCTGCTTCAACTTGAGCAGATCGCCAGCGGCTATCCGTCGCGAGAGCGCTTCCTGACCGAGCTGACGCTCGATCCACCTGACGCGACAAGCGATCAGGCCGGCGTTCCGCTGCTCGACGAAGACTATCTGATCCTGTCGACCATCCATTCGGCAAAGGGCCAGGAATGGCGTGCGGTGTTCATGCTGAACGTCGTCGATGGCTGCATTCCCTCGGATCTTGGAACCGGTACAACCCAGGAACTCGAAGAAGAGCGCAGATTGCTTTACGTTGCCATGACCAGAGCCCGGGACCACCTGGCCTTGGTCACGCCGCAACGCTTCTTCACCCATGGGCAAAATCCGCAAGGGGACCGGCATGTCTATGCCGCCAGAACCCGGTTCATCCCGGCAATGCTGCTACAATACTTCGAGGCCATGACGTGGCCGACTGTGTCGGCAGCGAGGTCAGAGCGAAGCGCACAGCAAATCCGCGTGGATGTTGCTGAGCGCATGCGCGCCATGTGGAAATAGGAGGGGTCGATGTGCAATCTCTACAATGTCACCACCACGCGTGAAGCAGTCCTTCAGTTTACAAAAGCCATCCGTGATCTCGTGGGCTGGAACGAAGCGAGCTTCGATGTGTATCCCGGCTATCAGGCGCCTGTTGTCCGAGTGGGCGCAGACGGGGCCAGAGAGATTGCGCGCACCACCTGGGGCATGCCATCACCGCCGGCCTACGTGAAGAATTATGATCCGGGAGTCACCAATATCCGCAACGTAAACTCCCCGCATTGGCGCCGTTGGCTCGGGGCAGCCAACCGATGCGTTGTCCCCTTCACATCCTTTGCCGAGCCTGATCCCGCCAGCAAGATTGATGGTGGGCGCGTCCCGAACGCCTGGTTTGCCGGCAGCAATGACCGGCCACTGATGTTTTTCGCGGGGCTCTGGACGCCATGGACGGGCGTGCGCAAAGTGAGAGACGGCGCGCAGGACTATGAACTCTTCGGCTTTCTCACGACCTCGCCAAACGAGATCGTCTCTCCCATCCACGAAAAGGCCATGCCGGCCATTCTGACCACGCCGGAAGAAGTCGACATGTGGCTGGCGGCACCATGGGACGAGGCACGTCATCTGCAACGTCCCCTCCCCTCCAGCATGCTGATGATCGTGCCGCCTCAACCCAAGCCCACTTTGGACAATGAGGGTGTCTTGCTGTGATCGTTGGGTGCGAAAGCGGCAAGGATCGGCAAATGCCTGATCGAGGCGCGCCAATGTTACAGGGCAGTATCGAGGGTCGAAGCAATGAATAGCGCACCAGTGCGCAAAATCATCCATGTCGACATGGACGCGTTTTATGCATCGGTCGAACAGCGCGACAATCCGGATCTGCGCGGGCGACCATTGGCCGTTGGCGGGTCGGCGGCACGCGGTGTCGTGGCGGCTGCCAGTTACGAAGCAAGGACTTTCGGCGTGCATTCGGCCATGCCGTCGGTGACGGCCAAGCGCAAATGTCCTGCTCTGATCTTTGTGCCACCGCGCTTTGACGTCTATCGGCAGGTCTCGCAGCAAATCCGGGCGATCTTTGCGGAATATACGCCACTGATCGAGCCGCTGTCGCTGGATGAGGCCTATCTCGATGTCACCGAGAACCTGAAAAGCATGGAGATCGCCACCGAGATCGCCCTGGAGATCCGCGCCAGGATCAAGGCGGTCACCGGCCTCAATGCGTCCGCAGGCATCTCCTACAACAAGTTCCTGGCCAAGATGGCGAGCGACCTGAACAAACCGAACGGCCAGGCCGTCATCACGCCGAAGAACGGCCCAGGCTTTGTGGAAGCGCTGCCCGTCAAGAAGTTCCATGGTGTGGGGCCGGCCACCGCCGAGCGGATGAGGAGGCATGGCATCGAGACCGGGCTTGATCTCAAATCAAAATCGCTCGCCTTCCTTCAGCAGCACTTCGGCAAGTCCGGCCCGTATTTCTACGGCATTGCCCGTGGGATCGACGAACGGCAAGTCAGGCCCGACCGGATCCGCAAGTCAGTCGGTGCCGAAGACACATTTGCCGAGGACATCGAGAATCTCGATGCTGCCATGGCGGAGCTACGTCCTTTGGCCGAAAAGGTCTGGCGCTACTGCGAGGCACATGACCTGACGGGAAAGACCGTCACCGTCAAAATCAAATATTCTGATTTCAGTCAGGCGACACGCAGCAGGACCGTGGCGGGATCCGTTTCGGGCATGGAGACGATCCTGGAGATAGCTGAGACCCTGCTCGCCTCAGTGTTCCCGTTTAAACATCCAGTGCGGCTTCTTGGGGTCACCCTGTCATCGCTGAACACCGAAGCGAGCGAAGAGAAGCCGCAACTTGTGCTCGAACTCTGATGCGGCGATCCTGAACGACAACGACTGCCGCAGGAGACAGCGTAGCGCCTTTTTCAGCGCCAAGAGTCTTGAGCTGGGACTCCTTGGCAATACAAACACAAAAACGCCCGCATCATCAGCGGGCGTCGTGTTAGTTTGATAGCTTGAAAAAGTAGCTCAGCCGGCGACCGACTGGCGAGCGACGCTGTGGATGTCGGCACGATTAATGCCAAGGTCCTGCAGTTCGCGCGAGCTCATGCGGCCAAGTTCGGCAACGGTCTGACGGTACTTGCGCCAGTTATTGAAGGAGCGTGCTACGTTCATGATGATCCCCTTTCCTGAGGTCTCTTGACGCCAGCAACCATGTCTCGGTTCCAACGTCGTTTCGATGGTTGGAATATAGGCTCCCCAACGCCCACCGATAAGACATAAGTCTTCAGGTCCGCCATGCACTGCATGCACGGATCCCGCGAGCAGATTGGCTCAAGAAATCAACCAGGCTCGGAAGCGATCGAAGGCAGTGAGGCGTTTGATTGGAGGATCTGCGTCGGGGTAGCGATAAATTTCTGACCTGAGGTAGCCCAACTCATCGTCGAGCGCTCCCTCGTCGACCTCGATCCACCATGATTTAGGGCGGCCGTCGGTACCGTCAGACCAACGATAGCCTCGCGCCTTCAGATGATCCTTCATCTCAAAGGGACTGTTTTCTGCAAATATTCGCACACGCGATCGTTGGCTGGCCTCATAAAGTTCAGCGAATGCGGTGGGACCCGATCCATCAACCTCTCGGATCAAGACCTCCAGAAGCGCGAAACAATCATCAACTGCGCGGTGACCATCATGGAAAAAGCCTGCCTGCCCGATCAGGTAGCCGAGCTTGGTACCTTCATAACCTCGCGCTGCCCAGTCGATCTCCGAATTGGAGCAAGCCCAAGCCTTCCCGAAAAACACATTGGAAAATGCATCGCAGAATGGTCGGTCGAAACCCGCATTGTGCGCGATCAGCAGATCCGCTGGTCCTATCAACGCTTGTAGAGCATCCATATCGATCGATTGTCCGAGCACCATAGCATCCGTGATGCCAGTCAGCTTGGAGATCTCGGAAGGAATAGAAACGCTCGGCTGCTGAAGTCCACCATAGACACCGGTGACGTCACCGAGGTTTCCGTTGTGATCGAAAGTGAACGCGATCACGCCGATCTCGATAATCTCATCCTTGCGCGCATTGAGACCCGTGGTCTCGGTGTCGAGGATGATGCCCTTGAGGAGGAACTCCGGACGCGGCTTTGGAGCGATCACCCGCGGCAGAAGCTTCGTGAGAATGCGGTAGCGGCCCGTCTGCGAGAGTTGCCGGACCATGTCCACTTCGCCCATGGTGATGATAGATTGCTCAGGTTTTGCCAATCTGGAAGAGGAACGCATGACCTTCTGCTCGCGAGAAACCTCTCCCGAAAACATGTCGAACTGTTCCGCGAATCTTGTTGTCATCACCCTACCGCCAGTTTTTGTCTTCAAACCACGACAGGAACAGCAGATCAACCGTGTCGGTACGAGAGAACATCAAGAGACCGGCGGTGAACAACAAAGGCGCCAATTCAAATTTTGACTGATTTCGGTTAGCGCGAGAGCGTCGCGCTGGAGTTCGGCATACCAGATGGAGCATGCACCGAGGTAAGCGTTCACCAAACGTAAAAGTGGTCGAAGGTTTTCACAGAAGGGTCGGCATAGCGACGGCCATGCTGAAAACCGGGACAGCCCCGGCACGCCGTAGAGCTAGAGACTGGTGAGGTGCCTCTGCGGTGGGCACTGGCGGCAAGTTCAATGTAGTGTCCAAAACTTCGCGTATCTGGGACGGGTAGTTTGGGGCCGCGAGGGGGCTGTCCGATGTTGGATTGCCGAGAAGCAAGAGCGGCCAGGAAGATCCACTTCAGGAGATTCTGAGAGTGGTTGTGCCCGACGGGTACATGACTGGTGACGAGCCAGCATTCAGATCGCCTGTCGAGCGGATTGAGGAAACGGCTGTCGACAGGATCTCAATAGGTTGCATGATCTTGCTATGATCGAAACACCCGATGCGAGATCGTATCTGGTAGACGCCGGCTTGCGAAACTGCTCGAATGGCATGTTGCAAGGATACGTCGATCAGGCGTCCCAAACACTGGAGACAAGAGCGCATGGATGTGTTTCGGGCCATCTACACGTCACAACCCTTCGGCTATGACAGCGCAATTTTAGACGGAATCCTGATGGAGGCCCGGCGTGCAAATGTCCGGGACGGCATCACGGGTGCCCTCATCTGCCGCGCAGACATCTACCTACAGTGGCTCGAAGGCCCCGAGATGGAGGTCCGCAGGACCCTTGAGCGCATTGAGCGCGACGACCGGCACCTTGAGGTGAAGGTACATGTCGCAGAACATGTCGCAGAGCGAACGTTCGGAGAGTGGGCCATGTTGCACGATCCGGCGGCAACATGGATCTGGACGCAAAGCGAGATTGCAAATGGCGCCCTCAAGCGATCGACCCCGGAAGAGGTAACGGAGTTCTTCTTGCGTCTTCGCCGCACTGGAGCTGCTGACGATAGGTGATCCCCCTGACCGCAAGCAGTGTCGGACGTAGGCCTCAATGAAACAAGGGCGCCGTCTTAGACAGGCGCCAATGCGCGGTGACCGCAGCGATCTCGTCAGGTTGCGGCTTATATGCCACCGCGGTCGTCCGTGCGTTCAAACGAAACGAAGACAGTTGTAGGTAGCAGTGAAACTGCCGGCTAGCAAAAAATCCCAGCGAAGCTTGATCAACCGAAATGAAAGCGCCAAGCGGAAGACGCGTGTCAGACTTTGCCTGTTGGCAGCAATTGGGCTTTGTCGGAGTAGCCGCGTTATGAGAGATGCGGTTGAGCAAGTCCGAAAGTTTTCATAGGTGGCGCAGTTGCAGAGTCTTCAAAATGGCCGGTGGCTCAATGAGCCCACAAAAGCAAATCCTTCGGATACCGAACTCTCCGTAACGACTGACGCCGACACGGATTTTTGGCGAGAGACACACTATGGCTTTGTGCGCGACAGCGGACACTTCTACGCATTCCAGGCTGAAAGCGATTTCACCGCCCAGGTTCGTGTCCAGGCACATTTTGAACATCTATACGACCAGGCTGGCCTCATGGTCAGGCTCGATGCAAGACGCTGGGTCAAGACCGGGATCGAGTTCTCGGACGGATATGGCTTGCTCGGCAGTGTGCTGACGGATGGAGCCTCCGACTGGGCAACGGGGCGATATGACGGCGACCCATCAGATTTTTGGATAAGGGTGACCCTCCAGACCGGCGTCCTAAGAATACAAGCCTCACACGATGGGCAGACTTGGCCGCTGGTCCGCCTCTGCCAGTTCCCAGTAGCGGATCATTATCTCGTTGGCCCAATGTGCTGCACTCCCGAACGTGCGGGCTTAGAGGTGCGATTTAGTGAGTGGCAATTGGGGCGAGCCCTGGGAAAAGACCTCCACGACCTAACGTCGCCGTCAGAGCGCTCTATTTAAAAGCGGCAGCGTCTCGTTCTGGCGTAAAGGCGAAGAAACTTTGCCGAGATTAATGACCGCTTTCAGGTACGGCAAACGACGGCATTCACGGCCGGAACGAAGGCGCGTTCCCGCCACGGCAGCATTCGCGTCCAGCCAGCACTTTCGCCTTTTACGGTTAGCGGCCTCGACGGAATAACTGCCGTGATTGCTTTGCAGCATCTAAAAAGCCCGGTGGCTTGTTTCTCACCCAGGTGACGAATGTCCGCATCGCAGGGTCTTCCACGATGGTTTCGATCGTGGAAAACTTCTTGGCGAGTTGCGCATCGGTAAAGATCGAATGGATCTGGTCGTGGCAGATACGGTGCAGGAGGACGGTTTTCTTTCCACCCTTGCTCTTGGGAACGAGATGATGCTCGTCTCTCTGATCCTCCGGGATTACGCGCTCGCACATCGGACAGAACACCGGCTCTGGCGTTGGCTCGTCCCATGAAGCTAGCTCATCTCTGTTCTTGCGGGCCAACGCTCGATCTTTCCTGGTGTAGACTCCGGATTCTGTTCCAGAGGATGGATGTTAGTGTTGCACGCGCACGCCAGTAGCACAAAACCATCAGAACCGTATGGCTTCTTTGAAAACGCAAAGCGGATCGAATCCTTCGAGAGGCTCTCGCAGCGAAAGGGCGCGGCCCCACAACGTGCGGGGCCGTCCTCATTCAGATTTCAGTCCGCTCGGCCAGTTCTGGTGCGTCCTCAATGTCAACGCCGAGATATCTGACTGTGTTCTCGATGTTCGTATGGCCAAGCAGGATCTGGATCGCTCGAAGATTGCCTGTGGCCTTGTAGATCATGGCAGCCTTCGTTCACCGCAGGGAATGCGTACCGTAATCCTCCCGACGAAGCCCGATCGCCGTCAACCACTCATCGACCAATCGGGCGTATTGCCGAGCGCTGAGTTGACCAGCGCGGTCGACGCGACTGGGAAAGGCATAGTCATCGACTGTTCCTCCCCTTCGTTGAAGCCAGGCAAGCAGACTAGGCCTGACCTCAATCGTAATTTCGAACTGCACGGGTCGTCCAGTCTTCTGCTGGACGACCATCGCCCGAGTTCGAATGTCGTGGCCGGTGACGAGTGTCCCGATTTTCAGCTTTGCAAGATCGCAGCCGCGGAGACGATCGACGATGCTGCGGTGCACATCACAAGCGTGCGACCGCGCCTGCCATCTGTTGCCAAACCGACAGTCCACGACTAAGACCCCTTGATGCAGACGCGACATTTTCAGATCATCGCATGGGTCCTGCTGGGGCTGTGCATTGCAGCGACAGTGGTCCCGATAGGCCTTCGACCGCATGCCTCGTTGCCCGCCAATGCCGACCGGGCTCTCGCCTTTGCGGCGCTGGGCTTTGCCTTCGGGCTCGCTTATCCGCGCCGCTGGTTGATGGTCTGCCTCTTTCTCCTGCTCGCCGCGTTTTCGATCGAATCGCTGCAGTTTCTGGCGCCGAGCCGGCATCCAGGCCTGCCGGATGCAATGATCAAGGCGACGGGCGCCATTGTCGGCGTGGCGGCTGCGCAGGCCCTGGTGTTCGTGCTCGGCAGGCGGAGCGGTCGGCTCTCCTAGCGGCGCTCCATGAGTGACGGGTGCGATCACGCCCTTACCCAGTCATCGCGATAACCTTACCAATCTTTCACTGGGGACTTCGGTTCAAAGCGGCTATGGCTGCGGAACGACCGGGCAGCCGCGGCATTGACCCGGATCAACACCGGGGCGTGATGATTGGGTCATAGTCCCGGTCCGATGAATGGCGAGTGAGGCAGCGCGTGACCAGCGGAACAGACATGAGCGAAAGCCAGACTTCAACCGACGCGGCCGCCTTGCGCGGCCTGCTCGCCGGCACGGGCCAACGCAAATCGCGCTGGGGTCTGCGCCTGTTGGTGCTCGTCGGGCTTCTGGGCACGGGTTATGGTGCCTACCTGCTCACCAGCAAGGACCCGACTTTCAGCTACACCACATCGGCGGTGACCACCGGGGACCTGACCGTGCTCGTGACGGCGACCGGCTCCGTCGAGCCGACGGTTCAAGTGGACGTGTCGAGCGAACAGTCGGGCACCGTGCGCGAGGTTCTGGCCGACTTCAACAGCGAGGTGAAGAAGGGCGATGTCCTGGCCCGGCTCGACACCGAGAAACTGACAGCAGAACTCAAGAGTAAGGAGGCGGCCCTCGCCTCCGCCCGCGCTGGCGTCGCCAAAGCCAAGGCGGATGAATTGTCGGCGCAGGCAAGCGTCAGGCGGTTGACGACGCTGGTCGGCAGTCGCGTCTCGACGCAGCAGGATCTCGATGCCGCCGGGTTCACCTATCAGGCAGCCCAGGCATCGCGGGAAAGTGCCGAAGCCAATGTAACGGCGGCGGAGGCCGATCTGGAGCAGGCGGCGCTTTCTTTGAGCAAGGCGACGATCGTCTCGCCTATCGACGGAATCGTCCTGTCACGCGATGTCGACAGCGGCGCAACCGTGGCGGCATCGCTCGAGGCGCCCACCCTGTTCACGCTTGCCGGTGACCTCCGGCAAATGGAATTGCAGGTGTCGATCGACGAGGCCGATGTCGGCCAGATCGCCGTCGGCCAGGATGCGACCTTCACCGTCGATGCTTTTCCGGACAAGCGCTTTCCCGCGACAATCACCGCGGTCCGCTATGCATCGGAAACCGTCAACGACGTTGTGACCTACAAGGGCATCCTGTCGGTGCGTAACGACGATCTGCTGCTGCGCCAGGGCATGACGGCAACGGCCGATATCGTGGTGCAGGCCATTAAGGGCGCTCTTTTGCTGCCGAATGCAGCCCTTCGTTACACACCGCCTCAGGTGGCGGCTGACAGCGCCGAGAGTGACGGCGGTGGCGGAGGTGTGTTCAGTCTCTTCCGCCCTCCGCGCGAGACCCGCATCCGCGCGCCCGAACCCACGGGCAGCGAGCGCACGATCTGGGTCCTGCGCAATGGCGAGCCGCTTGCCGTCAACATCGAGGTCGGCGCCAGCGATGGGCAGAATACCGTTCTGGTGCGCGGGGCGTTGAACGAGGGCGACCTTGTCATCACCGACTCCACGACGAAGACGGGTTGAGGCGGCGCGATGTCCCCTGCCCCTCTCCTCGAGTTTCGCCGGATTTCGCGCACCTACGGCCAGGGCGAGGCGACC
>JARXAQ010000251.1 GCA_029865825.1 Rhizobium sp. | reverse complement strand
GAAGGAGCGGATAACCGCATCCTCGCGCGTCACGTCGAGCTGGACGGAGCGGACCACATCCGCGCCATGTCTCTTCGAGAAGTCGGCGACCGTCTGGTCCAGCGCTGCCGCATCGATATCGGCCAGCACCACGCAGGCACCTTCGGCAAGCAGCCGATCCGCTGTCGCGCGGCCGATGCCGCCGGCACCGCCGGTGACGAAGGCGACGCGACCTGCCAGGCTCTTCGGCTTCGGCATGCGCTGCAGCTTGGCCTCTTCGAGCAACCAGTATTCGATGTCGAAGGCTTCCTGCTCAGGCAGGCCTTGATACTCGGAAACCGTCGAGGCGCCCTTCATCACGTTGATCGCGTTGACATAAAACTCACCCGCGATACGTGCCGTCGCCTTGTCCTTGGCAAAGGACAGCATGCCGACACCCGGCACCAGGAAGATCACCGGATTGGGATCGCGAATGGCAGGCGAGTTGTCGTGACGGCAAGCTTCATAATAGCGCGTGTAGTCGGCGCGATAGGCTTCGAGCGCTGCATCGAGCCCCGCAAGCACGGCATCCACATCGGCCTTTGCCGGATTGAAATCCACGATCAGCGGGCGGATCTTCGTGCGCAGAAAATGGTCGGGGCAGGACGTACCGAGCGCGCCGAGCGCATGCAGGTTCTTCGAATTGACGAATTCGAGCACGGCATCCTGGTCGTCGAAATTGCCAAGCTTGCGCTCCGCCTTGCCGATCCGGCCGCGGATCTCCGGCATCAGCCGCGCGACGATCGCACGGCGCTCTTCCGCCGGCAGGCTCTTGGCCACGGCACCACCGAAGATCGTCTTGCCCGCCGTCTCCTTGGCAAACCAGGTGATCGCCTTATTGATGATCTCGAGCGTCAGCAGGTAACAATCCTTGGCGTCATCCGCCCAGGTAAAGAGACCGTGGCTTTCCAGCACGACGCCCTTGGCGGTGGGGTTGGCCTTGACGAAGGCTTCGAGATCGAGACCCAGCTGGAAGCCGGGGCGGCGCCAGGGCAGCCAGCCGATCTCCGAGCCGAAGATCGTCTGCGTCAGCTCCTTGGAGTTCTTCGACGCTGCAATCGCAATGATCGCATCCGGATGCATATGGTCCACGTGCGTGAACGGCACGAAGCCATGCAAAGGGGTGTCGATCGAGGCTGCGCGCGGATTGAGGTTGAAGGTGCAATGGGGCAGGAAGCCGACCATTCGGTCTTCATCATCCACGCCCTTGTAGATACCCTTCAAGGCGTCCAGCTTGTGCTGATAGAGCGTCGCGAAACCGTCGAGCTTGATCGTTCCGACGTCGCCGCCCGACCCCTTCACCCACAGAACCTTGATTGTTTCGCCTGTGAGCGGATCGACTTCCATCACCTTGGCGGAGGTATTGCCGCCACCGTAATTGGTGATGCGCTTGTCGGCACCGAGCAGGTTCGACCGATAAAGCAGCTTGCCCGGCTCATCGAGCTTTGCCGCATACGCATCGTCCCAACGGCTTTCGAGAAGGCTGATTTCGCCCGACATGACATCCTCCCTGGTATTGTCTCACGGGCCGCACTCCGACAACCCGCTTCCTTGTTGAGGCAGATATCGCGCATGCCCTCGTCGATTGTCAATCAATTTCGATCATTTCTTTTCATGTTGCGCTGCAATATTATCTATTTTGATCGTTTGTGATTGACATCGTAAAAACATTGCGAATAAATCAGCCTCAGGGAGGAAGCCATGCACGAACGTGAACGCCATCGCATTATCTTGAGCGCGATCCAGGAAAAGCCTGTGGTCACGGTCCAGGATATTGCCGAATTGACGGAGGCTTCCGAGGCCACGATCCGGCGGGACATTGCATCGCTCCACGTCCAGGGAAAGCTGCGCCGGGTGCGCGGCGGCGCCGAAGCCGTGCATCCGCCGCAACTCGGAAACCTGGCTGCCCGCCCGTTTCGCGTCTCTGAATCCGTCAACATCGACAAGAAACGCGCAATTGCACGCGCCGCCGTCGAAATGTGCGCGGAAGGCGATTCGATCATCATCAATGGTGGCACGACCACCTTCCAGATGGTCCATTTCATGTCGGCCCGTCGCCTGCAGGTGATGACCAATTCCTTCGCCATTGCCGAACATCTGGTGAAACACTCGAAATGCACGGTGTCGGTCCCGGGCGGCGCGATCTATCGCGACCAGAGCCTGATACTCTCGCCCTTCGAGAACGACGCGATCCGCAATTTTTACGCGCAGCGCATCTTCATCGGAGCGCAGGGCATCAACGCGCACGGCGTGATGGAATCCGATGCGCTCGTGATCCAGAGTGAGCAGAAGCTGGTCCGCCAGGCGGAAGAGCTGATCGTCATGGTCGACTCCAGCAAGTTCGACAAGCGCTCCAGCCTGATCCTGTGTGCGCTCGACAAGGTCTCGACGATCATCACCGACGACAGAATTTCCGACGAGGCGGCCGCCATGGTCACCGACGCCGGCGTAAGGCTCGTGACCGTGAAGCCCCTGGCTTCTGCGGGGAGGGAGGATACCTCATCGGTCGCCTAGGGAGCGCTCGGGAGGGAGGTTAAGCAGTTTATCAACCTGGGAGGAAACCATGAAACTGACGAAACTACTGCTGGCCAGCGCTGCTATTGCGCTCGCCACCATCGGCTCTGCCGCACAGGCCGCCGACATGAAGATCGCACTGGTCGTCAAGTCGCTCGGCATCGGCTTCTTTGAAGCCGCCAACAAGGGCGCGCAGGAAGCCGCCAAGGAACTCGGCGGCGTCGAAGTGATCTACACCGGCCCGACCTCGACCACGGCCGAAGGCCAGATCGAAGTGATCAACTCGCTGATCGCCCAGGGCGTCGATGCCATCGCCATCTCCGCCAATGATCCGGACGCCATCGTTCCGGCTCTGAAGAAGGCAATGGAACGCGGGATCAAGGTCATTTCGTGGGATAGCGGCGTTGCTGCCGAAGGCCGCACCATGCACCTCAATCCGTCGTCCAACGCGCTGATCGGCAAGATGTGCCTGCAGCTCGCCGCCAACCACTTACCCGACGGCAAGGGCGACTTTGCCATCCTGTCGGCGACCACTACCTCGACCAACCAGAACATCTGGATCGAGGAAATGAAGGCACAGCTGAAGGACTTCCCCGGCCTCAACCTGGTCACCACCGTCTACGGTGACGACCTGGCCGATAAGAGCTACCGCGAAGCCAATGGCCTGCTGACCTCGCAGACCAGTGTCAAGGTCATCGTCGCACCAACGACGGTTGGTGTTCTCGCCGCCTCGCAGGCCGTCAAGGATGCCGGCAAGATCGGCGACGTGTTCGTCACTGGCCTCGGCCTCCCGTCTGAAATGGCAGGCGCCATCCAGTCAGGCGCGACCAAGGAATTCGCCATCTGGAACCCGATCGACCTCGGCTACTCTGCCACCCAGATCGCCTATCGCCTGGCAAAGGGTGAAACGGATGCGGCTCCGGGCTCGGAAATCGAAGCCGGCCGCATGGGCAAGATCAAGGTGGGTGATGGCGGCGAAGCCGCCATGGCGGATCCCTTCGTCTACAATGCATCGAACATCGAAGAGTTTTCCAAGATCTTCTGATCTCGGACACTTCCCCCGGCGGCACGAGCCGCCGGGGACTTCACTTCATTTCGGTAAGCACATGATGACCGTTCAAGCCAGCACGCTCGCCGCGGGCGCAACCCCTGTCGGCACGCCTCTACTCGAGATGCGCGGAATCTCCCAGATCTTCCCGGGCGTGAAGGCGCTCGATCGCGTCGACATCGCCCTCTACCCGGGCAAGGTCACGGCGCTGATCGGCGAGAACGGCGCCGGCAAGTCGACGCTGGTCAAGATTCTGACCGGCATATATCGGCCGAACGAAGGCGAGATCCTGATCGACGGCAAGCCGACGAGTTTTGCCGATGCCCAGGATGCGATCGATGCCGGCGTGACAGCGATCCACCAGGAAACTGTGCTCTTCGACGAGCTGACTGTCGGCGAAAACATCTTTCTCGGCCATGCGCCACGCACCCGCTTCGGCCTGATCGACTGGCGCCAGATCAACGAGCGATCCCGCGCGCTGATGAAGGCGCTGGAAAGCGACATGGACCCGACGACGAAGCTGAAGGATTTCTCGATCGCTCAACGCCACCTCGTCGCCATCGCCCGTGCGCTCTCCGTCGATGCCCGCATCGTCATCATGGACGAACCGACGGCGGCTCTCTCGCGCAAGGAGATCGACGATCTCTTCCGCATCGTCGAGGGCCTGAAGCGCCAAGGCAAGGCGATCCTGTTCATCAGCCACAAGTTCGACGAACTCTATGAAATCGCCGACAACTATGCCGTCTTCCGCGATGGCCGCATGGTAGGGTCCGGCATCCTCAAGGACACGCCGCAGGATGAGATCGTCCGCCAGATGGTCGGCCGCGACGTCCACGACATCTTCCCGAAGATGCAAGTTGCGATCGGCGGATCCGTCCTCAATGTCAGCGGCTATAGCCATGCGACAGAATTCCGCGACATCTCTTTCGACCTGCGCAAAGGCGAAATTCTCGGCATTTACGGCCTGATCGGTGCCGGGCGCTCGGAGCTCTGCCAGTCTCTGTTCGGCATCACGCGACCTGCCGCTGGCACCGTCCATCTCGAAGGCCGCGAAATCCGGATCGACACACCTGCGGACGCGATCTCAGCCGGCATCGTCTACGTGCCCGAAGAACGCGGTCGTCATGGTCTGGCGCTGGAGCTGCCAATCTATCAGAACATCTCCCTGCCCTCGCTGGTCCGTACCTCCGTTTCGGGCTTCCTCAAGGCCGCCAACGAGTTGAAGCTTGCACGGCGTTATGCCGAACGGCTCGACCTGCGAGCCGCAGCCCTCTCGGTTCCCGTCGGCACACTGTCAGGCGGCAACCAGCAGAAGGTCGTTATCGGCAAGTGGCTGGCGACGGCCCCAAAGGTCATCATTCTCGATGAACCGACCAAGGGCATCGACATCGGCTCCAAGGCCGCCGTCCACGCCTTCATCTCCGAGCTTGCCTCCGAAGGCCTGTCGATCATCATGATCTCCTCGGAATTGCCGGAGATCCTCGGCATGTCCGACCGGGTCATGGTGATGCGCGAGGGCCTGCAGGCCGGTATCTTTGATCGCAAAGACATGACCGCAGAACTGCTCGTCCGCGCCGCGACCGGCAATGCGTAAGGAATGACCATGCAGAACCTGCTCAAGAACCGCGAAATGCTGCTGGCCCTGATCATCATCGGCATGATCCTCGCCTTCACCACGCGCGCGCCCAATTTCGCCTCGCCCGGCAATCTCGCGACCATCTTCAACGACACCTCGATCCTGATCATCCTGGCGCTTGGCCAGATGGTGGTCATCCTGACCAAGTCGATCGATCTCTCCGTCGCCGCAAACCTCGCCTTCACCGGCATGGCCGTCGCCATGCTCGACAGCACCTATCCCGGCCTGCCGCTCGCACTGCTGGTCGTGCTTGCCATCGGCATTGGTGCTGCGCTGGGCGCCATCACCGGCTTCCTCGTCTGGGCCCTGCGCATCCCGCCGATCGTCGTCACACTCGGCACACTCACCATCTATCGCGGCATGAGCTTCGTTCTGTCCGGCGGCGCATGGGTCAATGCCCACCAGATGCAGCCCGACTTCCTCGGTGTTCCGCGTCTGCCAGTCCTCGGCTTGCCGATCCTCTCATGGATTGCAGTCGCCGTCGTCATCCTGGTCGGCTTCATCCTTGCCCGCACGCCTTTCGGCCGCTCGACCTATGCGGCCGGTGGCAATCCGGTGGCAGCCGTCTATGCCGGCATCGATGTCGGCCGCGCCCGCTTCCTTGCCTTCGTGCTGTCAGGCGCGCTGGCAGGCCTCTCGGGCTATCTCTGGGTCTCCCGCTACGCCGTCGCCTATGTCGATATTGCCTCGGGCTTCGAACTCGACAGCGTCGCGGCCTGCGTCATCGGCGGCATCTCGATCGCCGGCGGCATCGGCACGGTCATCGGCACCGTGCTCGGCGCTCTCTTCCTCGGCGTCATCAAGAACGCCCTGCCGGTCATCGGCATCTCGCCTTTCGCCCAGATGGCCATCTCCGGCATCGTCATCGTGCTGGCCGTCGTCTTCAACGCCCGCGCCGAGCGCAAGAAGGGCCGCATCATCCTGCGTGATCGCGCAGCCAAGTCGGAGGTGACGGCATGAGCACGTCGTCGAAGCAGAGCCACGAAACCCGCGTCATTCCCGACCGCCTTGAGACGCCCTTCCGCCGGCTTCTCGCCAGCTGGGAAGTCCTGCTCTTTGGCGTGGCTGTCGCCATCTTCATCGCCAATTCGCTGGCGTCACCGTATTTCCTCAACGCCTGGAACCTGTCGGACGCGACATTCAACTTCACCGAAACGGCGATGATCGCCTTTGCCATGGCGCTTCTAATCATTGCCGGCGAAATCGACCTCTCGGTCGCCGCCATCATCGCGCTCGCCTCAACCGCCATGGGCTATGCAGTGCAGTTGGGTGTGGGCACGCCGGGACTGGTGGCAATCGGCATCACCGTCGGCCTCGCCTGCGGCGCCTTCAACGGTCTCCTCGTCGCGGGCCTGAAGCTCCCGTCCATTGTCGTTACTATCGGGACGATGAGCCTCTTCCGCGGCATTTCCTATATCGTGCTCGGCGACCAGGCCTTCGGCAAATATCCCGCCGACTTCGCCTATTTCGGCCAGGGTTACGTCGTCTGGGTCTTCTCCTTCGAATTCGTCCTCTTCCTCGTCATGGCCGTCCTCTTCGGCATCCTCCTTCACCGGACGAATTTCGGCCGCCACGTCTATGTCATCGGCACCAATCCCCTTGCCGCGCGCTTCTCCGGCATTCCGGTTGAACGCGTCAAGTTCATCCTCTTCCTGCTCACCGGCCTGATGAGCGGCATCGCCGCCGTCTGCCTCACCTCCCGCCTCGGCTCTACCCGTCCGTCAATCGCGCAAGGGTTCGAGCTTGAGGTCGTCACCATGGTCGTGCTCGGGGGCGTCTCGATCCTGGGCGGATCCGGCACGATTGCCGGCGTCGTCATCGCCGCCTTCGTCATGGGCCTCGTCACCTTCGGGCTCGGCCTGCTCAACGTGCCCGGCATCGTCATGTCGATCTTCATCGGCCTGCTGCTGATCATCACCATTGCCCTGCCGATCGTCGCCCGCCGCCTCCGCAACGCAAGGAGCGCCGCATGACCACCGAACGTTACGCCTTCAAGATGAAGCTCAATCCCGGCATGGAAGCCGAGTATCGCAAGCGCCATGACGAAATCTGGCCGGAGCTCGTCGCCCTTCTCAATGATGCAGGCATCAGCGACTATTCGATCCATCTCGACCCGGAGACGAACATCCTCTTCGGCGTGCTGTCGCGGCCGAAGGATCACCGGATGGCGGATCTGCCGAACCACCCGGTGATGAAACGCTGGTGGGCGCATATGGCGGATATCATGCAGTCCAATCCGGACAATTCGCCCGTGGCCGTTGATCTCATCCCAGTCTTCCACCTTCCATGAGCACGAGAGACTTCAAACGCATAGCGGTCATCGACATCGGCAAGACCAACGCAAAAGTGGTCGTGGTCGACGCCGTGTCGGGACGCGAGATCGCCGTCCGCAAGACAGCCAACGCTGTCCTGCGGGAACCACCGTATCCGCATTTCGACATCGACGGCCTCTGGACCTTCATCCTTGCAACCCTGAGGGAGTTTGCCCGAGCGCCCGGTTTCGACGCCCTCTCGATCACAACCCATGGCGCCTCGGGTGTGCTGCTGGACCAGGAAGGCGCACTAGCCCTTCCCGTCCTTGACTACGAACATCTCTATCCAGAAGAGATCCAGGCCGCCTATGCCGCCCTTCGCCCCGACTTTGCGCTGACTTCGTCGCCCGCTCTCACGGGTGGCCTCAATTTCGGCGCGCAGCTGCATTTCCAGAAACATCAGTTTCCCGACGCCTTTTCGCGCGTCGCGACTATCCTGACCTATCCGCAGTATTGGGCATACAAACTGACCGGCCTTGCCGCCAATGAAGCCACTTCGCTTGGCTGTCACACAGATCTGTGGCTTCCCTTCGAAGGCACATATTCGCCGCTCGTCGACCGGCTCGATATCCGCAAGCTGATGGCGCCGATCCGCTCCGCCTTTGACGCACTCGGCCCCGTTCGTGCCGATATTGCGGAGGATATCGGTCTGTCCCATCGTGTGCCGGTCTATTGCGGCATTCACGATTCCAACGCCTCCCTCCTGCCACACCTGATCGGCCTCGGAACGCCCTGCACGGTCGTCTCGACCGGCACATGGGTGATCAGCTTCGGCGTCGGCGCGCGACCCCAGCATCTCGATCCGACCCGCGACACGCTCGTCAATGTCGACGCCAATGGTGGCCCCGTGCCCTCGGCCCGGTTCATGGGCGGCCGTGAATGGGACCAGTTGACCCAGGGTCTGCCGGAAACGACGGAGGCAGAACAGAAAACAGCGCTGCAGATGCTGCTCGACAGGGGACTGATGTTGCTGCCAAGCGTTGTCGAGGGAACGGGGCCCTTCCCGCACCATAAGGCACGGTGGACGATGGAACCGACCTCGCCCGCCGAACGACGCGTGGCAGCCAGCCTCTACGAAGCCTTGATGACGATGACTTGCCTGGAACTCATCGAAGCAGCCGGCCCCATTGTCGTCGAGGGGCCCCTTGCCAGCAATCCGCTCTATCTGGCAGCCCTTTACACGTTGGCGGGGCGTCCGCTTTACACTTCTGAAGCGACCACGGGAACCGCGATCGGTGCGGCCCTGCTGACGGGCATTCACATCGAGGTCCCGATGCATCTGGTTGATGAGAGAATTGAGGGTTTGCAGGCTTACGCCATGGCATGGAACCGCTTGGCTCGAACAACCTGAACCGCTCGACCATGCCTGCAACCGGAAAAATCCACGGCCAATCTTTGTATGGAACAAAATTCGCCCTTTGACTGTTGCGCCCACGTGTCGTGACGATCGGGGAGCAGAATTTGTGGACAAGGCAAGGCAGGGGCAAGTCTACGGTTCAGGCCACAGGGACGAGGCAGCCCGGCACGCCACCGGAACGCTGCGCGCCTGCGAGGGCGCGGTGACTGACCCGTCATTGCTGCGGGATTAGACCATGGACCTCGACATATACTGTGGACCGGCGCCGCAGCCCGCCGATCTTTGGAGCCAATGGAACTTTGATCCTGTCCTCCTCAGCATCCTTGCCGCAAGCTTCTTTCTTTTGTTGACGATCAGCGAACAGACACGTCAGCGCCAGGCTGCAATCGGCGCCGTTGTCATTGCCCTCATCGCCTTTGTGTCCCCGCTTTGCGCCCTGGCATCCGCATTGTTCTCGGCACGGGTTCTGCACCACCTCCTGCTGGTCGCAGTCTTGTCGCCTCTGGTGGTTCTGGCCCTTCCGTCACGGATGCGCGGATCGATCGCCATGCCCGCACAACTGTCTTTCCTCGCGCATACCGGCTTGATGTGGCTGTGGCACGCGCCGGGCCCCTACCTTTTCGCCCTCGGCTCACCCATGGCCTATTGGCTGATGGAGCTATCGCTGATCGGCTCGGCCCTGTGGCTCTGGCAGGATATCCTGGCCCCTCGCCGCTCGGTCGGAGCAGCTCTTGCCTTGTTGCTCGGCACGACATTGCAGATGGGAATGCTCGGCGCATTGCTCACTTTCGCTCGTGCCCCTCTGTTTGTCGCCCATCTCGAGACGACCCAGCCCTACGGCCTGCAGCCATTGGCAGATCAGCAGCTGTCCGGAATCCTGATGTGGGTGCCGGCCGCCCTTCCCTATCTGCTCGTCGCCCTTGTCGTACTCGTCCGTGTCTTCAAGGCACAGGATGCGGAAAGGAAGAGCGTCAGTCGATGATCGCCATCCTCAAATTTGCGCATATTGCTGCCATCGCCATCTGGACCGCCGGCCTCATCAGCTTGCCCAGCCTGTACGTGCAACGGGCTTCGGTGACGAGCGACGAGTCGCTCTATCGCATGCAGCGCATGGTGCGCTTCTCCTACGTCGCGATCATATCGCCCGCCGCCTTCGTGGCGGTCTCCAGCGGCATAGCTCTAAGCTTTCTGCGGGAGGTTTTTGCACCCTGGTTTTCCTGGAAGCTCGGTTTCGTCGCTCTGCTCGCGATGTTCCACGTCTTTTCAGGCCTGGTGATCATTCGACTGTTCCGGGAGGGAGAAATGTACCCGACCTGGCGCTTCGTGCTGGCGACGGCAAGTTGCTGCGCCATCGTTTTGATCATCCTTGCCCTGGTGCTGGCAAAGGAGGCACCCGATGTCTCGCTGCCGCATGTCATGGGCGAGCCCGGCGGGCTGAAGCGCCTGCTCGATCCGATCAACCCTTGGGCGACACCATGAGGCCGATGCCGTGATCGAAGATGAGTTTCCCGCCATGCCAGCCCGCGACGCCGGTCAGAATTGCGGCAAGGCCCGACAGCAGCAAACCATGTGGCAGGACCACCGAGGGATCGACCAGCCGAAGGCCCCAATTGGCGCCGGCAACCGAAATCAGTGTCACGGCGGCGATTGCATGTGCCCAACTGGCCACCCGGGCACGGATCCCCGGCACCAGCACCAGTTCCGCGGTCCCCACGATACCGGCTGCAATGCCGGCCAGAAACGCCGTGCCGGAGGTCCACAGCCCCACGCGCAGCCAGAACGGATCTGCGCTCCACCAGTAGAACACGTCGACGGCCAGCGTCCCGAAGACGAGAGCGATCGGGAAATGCACGCTCATGGCATGCAGTGGATGGCCGGCAACGGCAATCGCCGAGGTCGTGTCCTGCCCTGCAAGCTTCTCGATGACAGGATTGGCGCTGTCGGTTGTCTCTGCGTCACTCATGCAAGGTCTCCGTTTGAGATGAAAAAGCGCCCGGACAGCAGATGGGTCCCTCGCCTCGCGTTAGCCTTGGTATGGCCCCTGGGTTTAGCGGGCTGTTCCGGGGACTTGTCCGCCCTCGATCCTGCCGGCCCGTATGCCGGTGCGATCGCTGATCTCTGGTGGCTGATGCTGGCCGGCTCCACGCTCATCTTCGCGCTGGTGATCATGCTCTTTGGTCTCGTCCTCTACCGACCGGGCTTTGGTCGGAGCCTGTCACCGCGGCACTGGATGCTCTTTGGCGGACTTCTGTTGCCAGTTCCGGTTCTCCTTGCGCTGATGGTCTACGGTATGGCCAAGGGCGAATACCTCATCGGCGCCTGGCAGAACGAACCTGTCGTCACCCGCGTCGAGGCGCATGCCAGCATGTGGAATTGGGAGTTCCGCTACCCAGACGTAGGTGACGCCGTCTCCAGCACCGGAATTCTGCATGTCCCCGCCGGCGTCGTCGTCGAGGTGAGTGCGACCAGCACCGACGTGATCCACAGCTTCTGGATTCCGCGCCTGGCGGGCAAGATAGACGCCATTCCCGGGCACACGACGCGGCTGCGCATCAAAGCCGACACGCCTGGGCGATATGGTGGGGTCTGCGCGGAATATTGCGGCACCGGCCACGCCGCCATGAGCTTTACAGTCGAGGCTCACCCACCGGGGGCCTATCGGCAAAGACTTGCAGAATTGACGAATGCGGCGGCAGGGGCAACCAGATGACGGAAACGCCTTACGACACCGGCTTCAAACCGACGAGTTCGCCCATCCAATTGCATCACAAACTGGATGCCGTCTGGGCTTCAGGCAAGGGCATCGCACGGTTCGCTGCCGTCAATCACAACGTTGTCGGCCGGCGTTTCATGGTGACGGCACTCGTCTTCTTTGCGATCGGCGGCGTTCTCGCCATGTTGATCCGCACCCAGCTCGCCTCCAGCAACAGCGCCTTCCTGGATGCCGAGCAATATGCGCAAGTGTTCACCATGCACGGCGTGATCATGATGTTTCTCTTCGCCATTCCGTTCTTCGAAGGGCTGGCGATCTATCTGCTGCCGAAAATGCTCGGTGCACGCGATCTCGCCTTCCCCCGCATGTCGGCCTACGGCTACTGGTGTTACCTGTTCGGCGGGTCTTTCCTGATTGCAGCCCTCGTTTTCGGCATCGCACCCGACGGCGGCTGGTTCATGTACACGCCGCTATCCTCGAAGCCGTTCACACCCGGTATCAATGCCGATGTCTGGCTACTCGGCATCACCTTCGTCGAGATCTCCGCGCTTTCGGCCGCGATCGAGATCCTGGTGACCATTCTCAAGCTCCGGGCACCCGGCATGTCGCTGACCCGTATGCCGATCTTTGCCTGGTACATGCTGGTGGTCGCCGGCATGATGCTGATCGGCTTTCCGCCCCTGATCCTCGGCTCGATCCTACTCGAGGTCGAACGCGCCTTTGATTTGCCGTTCTTCGATCCGACGCGCGGCGGCGATCCGCTGCTCTGGCAGCACCTCTTCTGGCTTTTCGGCCATCCGGAAGTCTACATCATCTTCTTGCCGGCGGCCGGCGCGCTCTCGACCATCATACCCGTTCTCTCCCGGCGCACCCTCGAAGGCTACAGCCTGATCGTCGCCGCCATCGTCGCCATGGCCTTCCTGTCTTTCGGCCTCTGGGTCCACCACATGTATACGGTCGGCATTCCCCATGTGGCGCTCTCCTTCTTCTCGGCCGCCAGCGCGCTCGTCGCCATCCCCACCGGCATCCAGATCTTCGCCTGGCTGGCCACGATGGCGCATGGACGTCCACGTCGCTCGATCCCCATGCTGCATGTCTTCGGCTTCTTCTTCGTCTTCGTGCTCGGCGGCCTGACGGGTGTCATGCTGGCAATGGTCCCTTTCGACTGGCAGGCGCATGACAGCCACTTCGTGGTCGCACATCTGCATTATGTTTTGGTCGGCGGCTTCGTGTTCCCGATGATGGCCGCCGCCTATTACTGGCTCCCCCATATCACCGGCCGCCAACCCATCCAGCATCTGTCGAAGCCGGCCTTCTGGCTGGTCTTCATCGGCTTCAACACGACCTTCTTCGCGATGCATCTGACAGGGCTCAGGGGCATGCCACGCAGGGTCTTCGGATATCCGCCCGAGGCGGGTTGGGAGATGCTGAATTTCGTCTCCTCGATCGGCAGCTTCGTGATGGCGATCGGCTTTGCCCTCATTGCGCTCGATCTCATCCTGTTGGTTCGCTTTGGCCGGGCGTTTCGCCGTGACCCGTGGCAGGCGGGTACTTTGGAATGGGTGACACCGACACCGCCGCCATCCTACACCTTCGGCTCCCTGCCCAAGATTGATCGGCGAGCGGACACACTGGATCCGCAAAAACTGGGGCCGGAGCTCGCGGCCGGCCGCGGCTATCTCGGCTTCGTCCGCAATGGTTGGATGGAAACGCTGGCCGTCGACATGGTCTCTGGCGAGACCGAACACGTGGTCGTGCTTCCCCGCCCGACATATCTGCCGTTCTGGACGGCCGTGGTGACTTCCGTCTTCTTCGCGAGCCTTCTGGCAAAGCTCTACTGGCTCTCGCCACTCGCGCTGCTTGCCATTCTCGTACTGTTCCTTTGCTGGACGCCCTCGACCGGGCTGCGGCAGGACATCCCGCTGCTCGAGGTCGGTCGGGGCGAGAGTGCCCCGCATCACCAGCAGGCCGCCCAGCCACCGTCCTGGTGGGCGATGGTCTTCACGCTGGCGGCAAATGCAACGCTCTACACGTCCCTGCTCTTCGGCAGTTTCTTCCTCTGGCTCTCAGCACCCAACTGGCCACCGCCGGCCACGGATTTCACCTTCCCTGGTCTTTCGTTCATTGCAGCCGCAGGTCTCCTCGCCACCGTCATCGGCGCGCGCTTCGCGTTGGGCAAACCGGCACGAACGCCGATTGGTCTCTGCGTAACGCTTGCCGGACATCTCGTGGCGCTTTTCGCCGTTATGGCAATCGTCCTGGCAATCCCCATGCCCCAGGGACATGCGGCCTCTGCCAGCGCTGCGGCCGTCGCTTTTTATGTCGGGCTGCATGTGTCCGTCGGCGCGGTGTTTGCCGGGTACGGCCTTTGGCGATGGTACGGCGGGTACATATCCGAAGTCCGTTCCCTCGATTTACGGATCGGCAGGCTTTGGCATGACTATACCGCGGTTGCAGGTCTGATCGGCCTGGCATTTCCCTTCGCGCTGTGGAGCCTCAGCCAGGCAGGAGGAACCGGATGAAGATCTTTCCCATGGCAGGATTGCTGGCAGGCTTCATCCTCTGGTCTGGGCTCTTTCTGTCGCTCTACGGCGTGCAGGCGACAGGCTGTAAGCTCGGCTGGCATCAAATCGCCATTGGCCCCATCTCACTGTTGCGCCTTCTGCTCTCCGGCCTGTTGCTGACAGGCATGGCCGGACTTTACATGATGGCGACGCGGTGGCTTCGAGCCGATGGCGATGCGGATCCTGAACGGCAGAGACTGCTACAGATTGCCAGAATGCTGCATGCAGCAGCCGTTGCGGCCACCCTTCTGACATTTGCGGGGATAGTTTGGCTGACATTGTGCTGAGCCGGCAGCCCAGCCTTGATAAGGACCGGATCGGAAATCCGTCAGAGCGCCACGATCAGCATGGCAAGGAAGGCAATCGAGGCGCCGGTGGTTGCGATCGCCATGCACCGACCATTCGCATCCGTCAGTCGCGACGAACGGGATGTGCTGGTCTTCTTGACGATCGATCGAGACATCAGTTTCTCCTGGCTGAGCCGCATGACGGGGTCATCTGCGGCTCCATGGTCATAGTCTGGTCATATTTGCTCCCAGGTCAACAATCACGACTAAATTGGTATTCTAAAGAATAGGCCTCAGAGAGAATGCCTGCCCATCACAGGCTAAACAGACGAAAAGACGCGGGAAATGGCGATCATGTCTCTCGCAATTCAACGTGTGACATGACAAGACCGGAGAAGGCGACCGATGCGCGGGAGACGCAACGTGCGCGGACACAGAGCAGATATTGGATTGCGCCAACAGCCTCTCCAGATCGAAGTGAGGCTAGACCGGCAGACGGTTTGGGAGAACCTATGACCAACACTCGCACCCCCGCGACTTCGGCGTCTACTTTCGGCGCCTTCACCGGCCCGGCTGTGATGCTGCTCGGCATGCTCCTGTTTGCGCTCAACGATGCCATGGGCAAATGGCTGGTGGCGAGCTACGGCATCGGTCAGGTCATCCTCATACGCAGCATCGCCGCTCTGCTGGTTCTGTCTCCCTTCCTCTGGATGGCCGGCCCAAAACCGATCGTCGAAGCCGAGAGACCCTGGCTGCAGGTGGCGCGGGTGGTATTTTCGACATTGGAGCTCTTCTGCTTCTACTACGCGGTGATGTATCTGCCGCTGGCGGACGTGATGACCTACTGGTTGGCGGCCCCGATCTACGTCGCGGCGGCCGCCCCCTTCCTGCTCGGGGAGAAGGTTGGCTGGCGGCGCTGGACAGCAATCGGCGTAGGCTTCGTCGGCGTCATCATCACGTTGGAACCGTCCAGCGCGATGTTCACCACCCCTGCACTAATTTCTATCATCGGGACGGCTGCCTTCGCCTTCATGATGCTCTCCGGCCGAAGCCTGCGCGCCACCCCGGACAAGACTCTGGTGCTGTTCCAGACCGGCGGCGCAGCCTTGGCTGGACTATTCTTCGCACCGCTCGACTGGACCCCGCTCACCTCGATGACAGAGGTCCTG
>JARXAQ010000358.1 GCA_029865825.1 Rhizobium sp. | reverse complement strand
GATTAGATACAAGTACTTATCAGCAATCGAGCAATAATTTTAAGGTTAGCTTGCATATTGCGACGCAGTTATTTGAGATACCTAACGAGCAACATTATGCAGTAAAATTTAACACCCAACAGGTCGATGCAGTTTCCTATGATCAGCAACTACGTGGTGGTTACCAACTGCACGGCGCGCAAGCGCGCAAGGATCGACTGCGTTCCTTTTTCGCCGGCGAAAGGCGTTGCGGCGGAAGAGATGGCCAAAAGGTGGCGACAGACGTTGTGTTCCCAGTCCGCGCTCCAGTCAGCTGAAAGCCTATATGTAGGTCGATCGATCAAAGAGGCCCGCTCTGTGGCCGAGCATCTAGGTGCCCCCCTGCATATCGTTTCCGCCGGTCTCGGGTTGGTGGATGGTCAGCGGCAGGTTCCGGGATACGATCTGTCGGCCGCCGATCGCGGCTCCCCCTTCGACACTTGGCTTACGCAGGCGAGCGTAACAACAGCTCAGTGGTGGAGTGCGCTGACAGCCGGTTATGGCCTGAAGTGGATGATGCAGAATTCGCCCAGTGCGACAGTTCTGGTCGCTCTCCCCAGCGATTATCTCGAACTCATAGGCGGAGAGCTAAGCGTCTTGACTTCCAGCCAAGCAGCGCGTCTGCGAATTTTTACCTCATCCGCCGGACAACGAGCATTGGCCGGGTTTTCTAACCTGCCAGTAATGCCGTATGACGACAGATTGGAGTCACAGCGTGGCTGGTCCGGGACGCGGGCGGACTTTCCTCAGCGCGCGCTTCGACACTTTGTGCAGAAACTCCACGCGCAGGCGCTACCTATTCCGAATGCGGTGAAGGCAGTTGCGGCATCCATGGCGAGTCACAAGGCTCCGACGTTGCCGAAACGATCGCGGCTGTCAGACGAAGAGATTTGCAAAGTGATTCGCGCCGGATGGAAGGAGTGCGACGGCAATAGTGCACGCCTGCTGCGCTACCTTCGCGACGATCGGAAGGTCGCATGCGAACAGAAGCGTTTTGCGGGATTGCGGAAGGCGGTGGGTGCCGAGTTGGCGAAGGCCAAGGGGCAACGGCGGTGATGCAGTGAGTGCTCCAGCGAAGACAAAGGAAATTGTGGTCCGTGCTCTGCATACGAAGCTGGGTCTCGACCTGGACGTCTATGCGTTCTTCATCCGTGGATCCGACATCGTTCGCGTTGCGGATATCTCCCGTATTGAGCGGGATGAAGCGGAGGTCCTTCAGGGATTTCAACGGCCTGAGATCCAGACTCATGTTCGAGGGATTGCCGACTACCTCAAGCAAGGTAACGTTCTGTTTCCAAACGCCATCATTCTGGCACTGTCTCAAGACATTCACTTCGCTTCCTCACGTGGGTCTCGTCCTAATGGCGATGAAGGTCTCGCTCAGAGTGGCACGCTCACAATCCCGATTTATGAGGAAGGGCATCGGGTCGCCTGGATTGTGGATGGACAGCAGCGCTCCCTCGCCTTGGCTCAGGCGGCGTGCAACGAATTAGCGGTTCCCGTCATTGCCTTCGTTTCGGACAGCCTCGAGATTCAGAGGGAACAATTCATTCTGGTAAACAAGGCTAAGCCCCTCCCTAACAGGCTCATCAACGAACTGCTTCCGGAGACCAGATCGGTTCTGTTGCCTCGTGATCTAAGCGTCCGTCGTATTCCATCCGAGTTGTGTGGGCTGCTGGGACGAGATCCTCGCTCTCCGTTCCTCGGTCTTATAAAGCGGCCTTCGGATGCCAATCGAGGTGGAAAGGCGGTTGTCACGGACACCGCCGTGGTGAACATGATCAAGAACAGCATGAGCAATCCCTTGGGAGCATTGGCTGCGTTTCGCTCCGCGGGACCGGGAAGAGACGCCGTCGATGTTGAGGGAATGTATGGATTGCTCATGACCTTCTGGTCTGCTGTCAGGGCTGTTTTCCCCGAGGCATGGGGCCTCGATCCACGACAGAGTCGCCTAATGCATTCAGCGGGTATCGAGGCCATGGGTGTGCTGATGGACTGCATTTGCGGTCGCGTACAGCCAGGCTTGGATTCGGAAATCGTCGAGCGCGAGTTGCGGCTTGTGGCGCCGCACTGCCGATGGACGCAGGGTAACTGGGAGCACCTGGGGCTCGCGTGGAATGAAATTCAGAACACACCGCGTGACATTCGACGCCTTCAGAACGCATTGGTCCAGGCATACACCGCGGCGGGTAGCCGCCGGTGAAGTTCCTCTATTCCGACACCCAGGACTACGTTGATCCGAACTACGATTTCATCAACGACCGATCGAGCCCAAAAAGAGAACGGTACTGGGATGACGTATATGCGCATGAACTCATGCGCACGCCGCCCTACGATGGCCTTCTCGTTGCCATGAGTGCAGTGCGCAAGGCAGATGGCGTTGCGTCATCCAAGGTTCGGTATACCACTGCGGAAGAGCAGAGGTTGCTGCGCGTTGGTGCCAGAAAGTTTCTTCGCTTCGATGGAAAAAACTGTAAGGACCTGATGCTCATGGGGGATTGTGGTGCTTTCGCGTATGCGGATCAGAAGGAGCCTGCCTACACCCCAGCGGAGGTCGTTCAGTTCTATCTCGACGCTGAATTCACACACGGAGTTTCTCCGGACCACATCATTTTCGAGTGCGACTTGGAGAATCCGCCTGCCGCTCAGATGCCAGAGGCAGCAAGGCGCTCCGAAATAACACTCGAGAATGCCCGAGAGTTCATCAAGTTGGTCCGCAAAGAAGGCGACTTCTTCGAGCCGATGGGGGCTGTCCAGGGGTGGTCGCCGAAGAGCATGGCAAAGGCTGCGAAGGATTTGGTGCGGATGGGATACCAATATCTAGCCGTCGGCGGCTTGGTGCCACTGAAGGTCGACGCGATCAAGACAGTATTGGAAGCCATCCGTCGTGAAGTCGGGCCAGAGCCGAAACTGCACCTACTCGGATTCGCAAAGGCGGATCATATTGATCAGTTCACAAACTACGGCATCACGAGCTTTGACTCCACTTCGCCGCTGATTCGCGCTTTCAAGGATGAAAAGGCGAACTATTACATCGAGAACTCCACCGGTGGATTGGACTACTACACTGCTGTACGTATTCCTCAGGCGCTGGAGAATAGCCGCCTGATGCAGGGGATAAAGCGGGGACTCTTCAGTGCGGAGGACCTTCTAAAGCGGGAGCAGAAAGCGCTGAAGGCCCTAAGAGACTTTGATCGAAACAAGGGCAAGGTGTCTGGAACTCTAGACGCCGTGATGGACTACCACCAGTTCCTCGTGCTCGGCGAGGGCGAGGATGAAAAGACGCAGTTGAAGGCCTTGGCCAAGACCCGCTCCCGTGTCGAGCGCACGTTGGAAGATCGCCCGTGGAAGCGATGCCAGTGTGATGTCTGCCAGAGCGTGGGCGTCGAGGTAATTATTTTTCGATCAAGCAACCGCAACAAGCGCCGTGGCTTTCACAACCTCGGTGTCTACCATCAGCACGTACAAAACACCTTGGGAAAAATTTCGTGACGGTCTTCCGATACCCCGCCATCAGGGCGCGCCAAGCTCCCAAGCATGATGTTTTCGTCTTTGCGGCACACCCCAAAGAGGTGCTGCAGTTTGCGCAGATAGAGCGCGTGGGTCGCTCTGACGACGGGAAGCTGAAAGGATTTCAGAGACACCAAATTGCCTCGCATATCCGCGACATCCGGGACTATCTGCAACGTGACGATGCTCTGCTGCCCAACGCCGTTATCGTTGCCTTCATCGGCGGAACACACGTCAAGAACGTGGGTGATGGGAGGCTCGAGGTTGTCATCAACGATAAGAACGGGCCGCCGGGCTTCGTAGTCGACGGGCAGCAGCGGCTTACGGCACTCTCAGGTCTCGACAAGCCGGGCTTCCAGGTTTTCGTTTCGGCTGTGGTGTGCAAAGACTACGATGAACTTCGGCAGCAGTTTGTACTTATAAATAATACCCGGCCCCTGCCAAAATCCCTGATCTACGAACTTCTGCCTACGGTCGATGGACTGCCTGAACGCTATACGGCGCGCCGATTCGCTGCGAAGGTGGTTGAGAGGCTGAACTTCACGGGAGGGCGTGCCCTGCGCGGGGAGATTCGTCAGCACACGAATCCGGGTGGGGTAATTAGCGATACCGCTATGCAGAAATTGGTGATGAACTCAACGGCCCATGGCGCTCTTAGGGAGTTCATCCAGGAGGAGGAGCGCGAGAACCTGGCGGTCTCCCTCATCAACGAGTTCTTCGAGGCTGTCGCCGACACCTTCGGAGGCGAGTGGGTGGGCATGACCCCGCGCGTATCGCGACTACGTCATGGAGCGGGCATCGTAGCCATGGGCTTTGTAATGGATCTCCTTTACTCCCATGAGGGCGCCAGACTGAAGAAGGACTTCAAGTCGGCTTTGGAATTGCTCAAGCCATATACGGCGTGGACGTCAGGTCACTGGAAGATTGAGGATCGTGAGTTTCACTGGAACGATATTCAGAACACCCCCACGGACATCGATTTGCTGACGCGTTTCCTCGTTACGACGGCCAAGCGTCAGTTGCGAAAGCTGCATCGAGCTGCCAACAGCTGAGGTTTCCATGAAGACTACTGCACTCGTTCTATTCTCTGGCGGACAGGATTCCGCAACTTGCTTGGCATGGGCCTTGGAGAGGTACGATGCGGTCGAGACGATCGGGTTCGACTATGGACAACGACATAGGGTAGAGCTTGAGTGTCGTCGCGTCGTCCTTGACTCCATCGCCGAGCGATTTCCGGCTTGGGCGCCGAAGCTTGGTATGGACCACATGCTTGATCTCGGCCTGCTGGGCGCAATAAGCGACACCGCGCTGACCGCTGAGAAGAAGATCGATTTCGAGCAGACAGGCCTTCCGAACACCTTCGTGCCTGGGCGAAACCTTCTGTTCTTCACACTGGCCGCCGCTGTGGCGTACCGCCGCGGGCACAAGGTCCTCGTGGGCGGAATGTGCGAGACCGATTTTTCGGGATACCCCGACTGTCGCGATGACACACTGAAGGCCCTGCAGGTTGCTCTGAACCTTGGGCTCAATGCGCGCTTGGTGGTCGAGACCCCGTTGATGTGGATCGACAAGGCCCAGACCTGGGCTATGGCGCGGCAACTGGGAGGAGAGGCTCTCGTTACCCTGATACGCGACCAGACCCATACCTGCTACATGGGCAATCGGGAAGCCCGCCACGCCTGGGGCTATGGCTGCGGGACCTGTCCAGCATGCGATCTGAGGCAGAAGGGCTATGAAGCCTTTGTTCGTGGGGAGGCCACCATATGAAATCACCCGTCACTTTGACGGTCGCGTCGGCTGGCTTTGAAGCGGCGCGCCACGTGGATGTCCTTCCCGAGGGCCACCGATGCCGGTCGCTGCATGGCCATAGTTTTCGGACGACTGTTTTTGCCCAATTGCCTGAAGATTTCGCAGCGTTCCCCGGTGGGGAAGTCGATGCACTGCGCGAGAGACTGGAAAGCTGCGTGGCGTCCCTCAACTACACGCATCTGAACAGGTTGGTCGATCAGCCGACGGACGAAAACCTGTCGCGCTGGATTCGTCAGCAACTACAGATTCCGGGCATCGACCGTGTTGCCGTTCAAAGCACCGACATGCAGGGTGTGGACCTCAACCGCGATGGTCACGCCCACGTCTGGCGCCGGTTTCGCTTCCAGGCCGCCCATCGCCTGCCGAACGTACCGCAAGGACATAAGTGCGGGCGCATGCACGGTCACGGTTTCGAGGTCATTCTGCATGCGGACCAGGACCTTGGGTCTCGGCCGCTGAGCATCGACTATGATTACCTCGATGAAGTGTGGGCGCCGTTGCATCAGCAACTCAGTTTCCAGTGTCTGAACGAGATTCCCGGGCTCGAGAATCCAACCAGCGAGAACATTTCCGCCTGGATCTGGAACCAACTTAAGCCCGTGCTCCCGGAATTGTCCTGGGTGACGGTCTTCGAGACCGCTTCATGCGGAGCGAACTACGATGGCGACCGCTATCGGATCTGGAAGGAATTCACGCTGGACAGTGCGGTGCGTTTCGCGCGCGCGCCAGCGGACTCGCCTCGGACGCGAATCCACGGGCATACCTACACGCTGCGCCTACATCTCGACGCGCCATTGGACAAAATCATGGGATGGACGCTAGATTTTGGCGACGTGAAGGAGATATTCAATCCTATCTTCAAGTCGATCGATCATCGTCCGCTTCACGAACTGTCCGGCCTCGCCGACGGCGACCCCGCCAGCCTAGCTCGGTGGATTCTCGAGCGCGTTCAGCCACAACTTCCATCCCTCTATCGAATCGATCTCCACGAGACGCCTGGCACAGGCTGCATGGTGGCGGAATCGATTGATGTCCCCGCCATGCCAGTCTGAGCATGACTTACTCGGTCAAGGAAATTTTTTATACCTTGCAGGGCGAAGGCTGCCGGGCCGGCCGTCCGGCTGTCTTCTGTCGCTTTTCCGGCTGCAACCTCTGGAGTGGGAGAGAGGAAGACAGATCCCAGGCAATCTGCCAGTTTTGCGACACGGATTTCATCGGGACGGACGGCACACTCGGCGGGAAGTTCAGATCGGCGGACACGCTTGCTGAGGTTATCGCAGCGCAATGGCCGGCGGGGCATGGCTACAAGTATGTAGTGCTAACGGGGGGGGCGAGCCGCTTTTGCAGGTCGACACGCCATTGCTGAACGCATTGCATGCACAGGGCTTTGAAGTGGCGGTGGAGACCAACGGATCGATCGCAGCGCCGCAGGGTATTGATTGGATATGTGTTAGCCCAAAAGCTGGGGCTCCTTGGATACAGGTGCACGGTAACGAATTAAAGCTTGCCTACCCTCAGTTGGACCTCTTGCCCGCATCAATCTCTGATGTGGACTTTGAAGCCTACTTTCTGCAGCCCATAGATGGCGTTAACCTCGCGGGCAATACCCAGGCAGCGATTGAGTATTGCCAGCAGAATCCTAAGTGGTGTTTATCGCTTCAGACGCACAAAATTCTAAATATCAGATAGTTCCACGAGCGATCTGCAGGGTGAACGGGAAGTTCACTCGTGATCACCGCATCGCCGCTTTGGCGAGCGACCATTACTTGAAGCGGGTAGACCTCACTCCCGAAGGCTTGCCCACTTCTCAGCAGCACTCACAATGCTGGCGGCGCCCGTCCCTTGAACATATACAAGTCGATCACGGCAATCATCGAATGCACGGTAGACCGCATGCGAACTGGCGGCCCAGACGAAAAGAATCAAGTCCGCTTCGGCTGCTCGCCGCGTCTGACCTCCCTGCACCAGGCCATTTACAAGAATAACCTCAGCGTTGGTTCGGGAGCTCAACTCTGCTGCCGCCTCTCGGGCTCCCGTCTCTTGCAGCGACACGATGGCGATTCGCTCCAACCCGGCCTGCGCCAAGATGTCGATGGCTTCGTGGATTGTGTCGGGAGCAACTGGGTCGAGGAACGTGGCCGCGTCCGTGGCCGAGTACTCAATCGCCGCGCCTACTCGACGCCACGTCTTCAGCTCGCTAGGCGTTAGTCGGTACTGCTTGCGCTCCGCCAGAATAAGACCGTCCGCCCATAAGGTCTGCAGAGTCGTCGGATCGGGATGCAAGAGTGCCACTGTATCCAAGGCAGCGATCAACCAAGGGATTCGAGTCACGATCGCTCGTTGAGCCCACCACTCTCGGATAATCGCTGAGCATCGATCGGCGTACTTGGGGTCGAGAAAGACCGCGCCCGAGATTAGACCTAGCAGCAGTTGCGCGTCCGCCTCGTTCGCAGAGGCGCCGCGCAAGTAGGTCAAGCCGTCCGCCAATCCAAGGTAGATCTCAACATGCTGCAACGACGGGAATCGACTCGATCCCACAATCACATCAATGATCAGCGACAGCACCTCATGTCGAAGAATCCGAGAAGCCGTTCGCGCTTCAATGGCGTCGTCTGATAGCAACTCCAACAAGGCATCGGGGGCTGCGCTCAAAAACTCGATATCAGAAAGCAGAGCGGAGTCGACTTCTTCGAGGAGCGAGCGCGCACGCTCCTGTCGGCCGTCGCGCACGGCCGCATGCAGGCTGGTCCAAAACGACGCGCCGTTGCGAACCTCAAGTGGTGCTGGTGACGGTGGCGCCACATCCAACAGTGGATCGCTGACCGCCGCCTCCGGCACGATCGGGGCATTGGCAACAAATGATGGGATCGGAACCAGTGAACGCAGGTACGCCGCCGCCCCTTGCGAGATGCTGGGAAACAGCGACTCGACCTTGGCGTAGTCGCGGTCAACGACCGCCGCATAAGCCTTGAGATGGCGTGCTTCTTCCGCATGCTCCAACAACGGCGCCAGCCGCGGGTACCACTCGACTTTGAACAAATTAAGTGCCGCCTGAAAGTGGCCGGCCACCTCCAGGGGCTCGATCCCCACCTCGTAGACCGCGCGCAGGATGGCCGCGACGATTCGACGAGGATTGGAGAAGATCCAGGCCTCCTGCTTGACGACATAGGCCAAGAGCTCCGCTATCGCCCCCTGAGCATCAAGGAGGCGAATCCGCATTTGCATGGTGCGATGGGCCTGATCCAGTTGGCGCCGATCGATCTCCTCCACGGCAGACGCTGCCGCCGACCAATCGCCGATTCTCAGCGCCATCGAAAACTGCAACCGCAAGCTGGAGAGGGATGATGCGCTCCCCTGCTGCATAGCAGGCGCCGATGCGATATAGGTGTGCATGGTGCTAAGCACTTCAAGCACCGCCCGAGCATTACTCGATGGGGTCGTCCAGCGTAGATAGCCTTCCGGGGTTACGTCGGCAATCCGCTGTCCGAGGCGACCGCTGCCGGCGTCAGCGACCAAGGTGAGCGAGTCGGCGGGGCCGTGATAGGGAAATATCCAGGATCGAAGATCGTCAGCGTAATGGCGAAGATCCGCGTTGCGTCCGCCCAAGGTGATCCAGGAGATCGAGTCGTTCGTCGAAAGGAAATATGGCAGCGACCCGATGGCGCCCTGCCGGAGCACCTCCGCCATCGCATTGAGGGCTGATTGGGCTTTCCGGTCGGCAGGAGCGACCGGTGTGCGGAATGCCTTGGGCCACGTACTCGCCAGTTCGGCAACTAGGGCGTCTACCGATGCCGTCATGATCCCGTCTGCTCCCAGCGGCGGTTCAGTTCGAGGTAGGCGCGCCCGATCCGTTCCACAACGGCCGCGTCGTCCCCAGCGTGATACGCCACCTTCTCTGCGTTGATATGGACCCCCGAGTAGGTGACGTTCATGGAGCCGTCTAAGTAGAAGTACGGAGTGAGGAACCCCTTCTCGTGCAGGGAGTCATTGGCGTAGCGTGTTTCGACCCCGCTGTTGGCACCGAGTCGTCCGAAGAACTGCCGAGACACTTCGGTGTTTCGCGATACCACCCTGACCTCGTGGATTTTGACCAACTGGCGGAGACAATCGGATAGCCAGATGCGGGGATTCCCCGTGCACGTGGGGACCAAAGCATCGAATCCACGGAAGCGATTGTCAAAAACCACGAAATCGGAAATCCACGGACTGCACAGATAAATGGGCTTCGACTTGCTGGCGCTATCGACCATCAACAGCGATCCCAGCGCCGAGCGAAATAGGGTTCGGAGTTGCCAATTCGCCGCGTTCGACCACAAATCCAAAGTCGGCATACCCTACCTCTCGCCACTTGAGTCAACGTTGATCGTGGTTTCCCATTTATCGCCGATCCGTTGAACCCCGCCGATATAAAAGGACGTCGACAAGAAGCCTCGGTCGACTTCCTTGGCCAAACGCTTGGCCAGGGTGACTGCCACCGACGTTCGATGCCGACCCGGATAAATGAGGGTAATCCGTTCGGCCATTTGTAGTGCCTGTTCGAACGTTGCGATCCAGGCGCCAGAGTCGTCGACCTCGATCTGTTGGGCTGTGCTCTCAAGTGCAAGCCACGATCGCGCCACCCGTCGGGATGCCGCTTTTCCCTCGAGCTCGCGCGGACTGCCGAGACATTCCGAACAGGCGTCCTGGCATAGGTCGAGCGTCAGCCGATTCAGCGCGTGAAACAGTTGCGCCGGCGTGGGAGCGGCGTAGGCCATCGAGGACACCACGCGCTCGATTCGGCGTCGCACCCCGCTCCGGGTGAGTAGCCAGTAGGAGAACAGGCGCACGTCTATCGAGATTCCCAAGCGGGTGCTAACCCGCTCACGAACTCGCCAGAGCGCGTGGATCCACCGGTCGCTGCTCGCGGTGGATCCGGGCATCATGGCCTTCCCCATCAAGGCCACCACGGCTTCCTTGTCAAAGCGGACGCCGGCGACATCCAACTCGTGAAGCAGACTCTCCTTCGCCGCCAGATGCTCCGTGTAGCTTGTCGCGCCACGAACCTCGGACATGCTGGCGGCTACCGCCGATTCCGGATCACTCGCCACCCGCGCAGTGGTGGCGACGCTGAGGACGAGTTGCTCATTTCGGCAATTGACCAGGGCGTCGCGAATCGCCGCGTCCAGAATGCCGGGTTGCGCCTCAATCTCAGCTCGCAAGCGTTCGATGACCCCCACACCTCCGCCTACGGTTTCGGTTACGAGAATGCTGTATCGGCCCTCGATTTCCACCAAGTCGACCGCGAGTTCCCCGTCCGCGGTCTCTGGAAGGATGGCTGCCACGGCGGCTTCGATACTCGCCCTGGCCGTTTCGAGGCGTAATTGTTGGAGCCAAGCCTTGAATTCGGCTGAAGGTCCGGTCCATAGACACGAACTCAATGCGACCATTTCGGTGACAACATCCTCAACCAACCATAGGTCGAGGACATCGGCTGTCCGCCGGCCTTCGTCTCGATCATCTTGACCCAGGCCAGCCGACGCGATCGTCTGCAATACTTGCCGCGCGAGATCCCGCTTGTCTTCAATGAGAGGCCACGCCGCGTTCAAGCCGACTCGGTGTTTCAGGGCTGTCGATACCAGCATCCCGATGGCACTGTCGCAAAGTGACTGAATCCCGAAGATCGAGGTATGTCGCTCGAACACGCTTGACTGCGCGGCCTGTGCGCGAAAGAACAGCGGCCGCAAGTCCTTGAGTATTGATTCCGGCAGGAGAGAATCCGCTGCTACGGCCGACTGCCTAAGACGAATCTCGATACCATCAACAACTCTTGCATATCCCACCGCGGCGGGGACCGACGCGTCCCCGAATCCGCCGGCGAGCAAGCTGACGGTGCCTCGGCGGACTTCGCCCTGTTCCATCTGAATATCGAACCGAAGTTGGGAGGCAAGGCGCGTCACCCGCAACTGTCCTTGGTTTCGATGCAGCCAGAGCGTCGAAGATTCAGCGAGTGTCGACAGCACTGAGCCCAGGTGGTAGTCGACGTCTTCGGACTGACCAACTCGTCGAGCCTCCACGCGCCACTTCCAGAAGGCATTGCTGCTGGCCTTAACCTTCGGCGGCAAAGCCGCGATAGACATCGCGAGCGGTTGGCGCACATTTAATCCGGACTCCGAGTCGATCGGCACGGAGTCGATGAACAGATCAGAGAGATTCAGCGCTTCGGGGGTTGGATCGGCGAGCAATGTCTCAGAGCAGGTTAGCCATCGAGAGGGCGTTCTCGGATCGACCACGAAGCGTCGGGACGCGCGTCCTGGAACAGCTTCATTCAGCGCCTTGCCCGCATCTAGGTAGACTGAGTCTTCCATGGGCATGGTCAATTCGAC
>JARXAQ010000172.1 GCA_029865825.1 Rhizobium sp. | reverse complement strand
GTGAGAACGGCAAGAATACAGCCGGTAACGCTGATCTGGACAAAGGCGAGCGAGATAGCGCGGGCCGGATCGAAATCGAAACGCAGCGCCTGATAGATGGCCACCTCGATCGTGGTCGCCGCAGGTCCGCCGCCGAAGACGAGGACCAGGGTGAAACTCGTGACGCACAACATGAAGATCAGCCCGGCGGCCCCGGGGATGACTCGTGCCAACACGGGCCACTCGATGAAGCGAAAGGTCGAGATCGGGGAAAATCCGAGACTGGCTGCAGAACGCCAGTATTCTGCCGGCACGCGTTCAAGCGCGGACAGCATCAGACGCGTTGCGAGGGGCAGGTTGAAGAACACATGCGCGATCAGGATGCCGGAAAGACCATAGATTGAGACCGGCTGCGACACTCCGAGAGCCGAGAACCCTTGATTGAACAAACCGTTCCGGCCGAAGATCCCAATCAATCCCAGCGCGCCGATGAGAACCGGCAATCCCATGGGCACGGCCATCAACCGGATTAGCCAGATCCGGCCCGGGAAGGACATTTGGCGGGCAAGCGCACTTGCGACCGGCAATGCAAGGCCGACAGCAAGTGCCGTCGACAGCAAGGCTTGCCAAAGCGTGAACGCGAGTACCGACCGTACGACAGGATCCCAAAACGACTGCAACAGGCCACCCCCCAGGCGGCCATACAGAAGCATGACAACCGCCACGCCGACAAATCCCGATATCAGCATCAAGACGGAGAGACCGCCCGCGAGAGCGGGCAGCCTCGTGCGTCTCGACTGATAAAGCGGACTCAGCATCAGTTCAGCGTCATCGCCTTCAACCATTCGTCGATCCAGGCTCGGCGATTGGCCGCGACCTCGGCCGGGCTCATCAAGAAAGTGGTTTTCGGCTGTACGAGTTTCCCGAAGGCATCCGGCAGCGGTTCGGACGTGGCCGCGACCGGCATCATCCAATTGTTGGTCGGGATCGTGTCCTGGAAATCGGGCTGCAGCATGAAGGCGAGGAACTGGCGGGCAAGCTCCTTCTCCGGCGCATTCTTTGGAATACCGGCGACCTCGATCTGGATGTAGTGACCTTCGGAAAATTCCGCAGCCTGATAGCGGTCAGTTTCTTCCGCAACCATATGATAGGCAGGCGAGGTTGTGTAGGACAACACCATCGGCGCCTCACCCTTGGTGAACAGGCCATAGGCTTCCGACCAACCGGGCGTCACGGTCAGAATGCGGTCCTTGAGCTTTCCCCAGGCCTCTGGCGCCTTGTCACCATAGACGGATTTGACCCAGAGAAGCAGACCGAGACCCGGTGTCGAGGTCCGCGGATCCTGGATGACGATCTTCTGGGACGGATCACCTTCGACCAGATCCTTCAGGCTCTTTGGCGGGGTCTTGATCGTCTGGGTGTCGTAGATCACGGCGAAATGGCCGTAGTCATAGGGAAGGAAGACATCGTCGCTAAAGCCGCCTGGAACCTTGACCGCAGAGGCATCGACGCCGTGTGCTTCGAACAGGCCGGTCTGCTTCGCTTCTTCAACGAGATTGGTATCGAGGCCGAGCACGACATCGGCCTTTGAACCCTCGCCCTCAAGCTTCAGGCGGGTGAGCAGTGCCACGCCATCGGCGACGCCGACGAAGTTGACGGTGCAAGCGCAAGTCTTCTCGAAGGCTTCCTTGACCTTGGGGCCGGGGCCCCATTCGGAGACAAAGCTCTCATAGGTATAGACCGTGAGAACCTTGTCGGCAGCGATCGCCGGTAGGGTAAACCCGGTGGACAGGATGGCTGCGGCAAGACCGGAGCGCAGGAATACGGATAGCAATGACGGCATGACGCCTTCCTCCAAAATACAATTGATATCGGGATAGGGCGCTTTGCGATCGACGCGTCTAATCCCTCCGCCGGTGTTAACCGGATCAGGTTCCGCGGGTTGGCATCACTGCCTCTCAGCATTCCGGTCCAGAAGGATCAGAAGGCACCCCGTTAGAGCAAAACAAGACATATAGCGGAGGTCCGGGTGTGGCAAGGGGTGCAAGCTGGACAGGTCGAGGAGCACTGGATGGTAATCGAAATGCAATCTGGTCATGCTAGGCCACAAGATGGATTCGATGGCTTGAAGGCATGATGGCATGACGACTTTGCAGACAGAGCCGCTGACACCGCTGGAGCAGAAGCTTGCGGGGGTGGAAGCGAGCTTTCGGCAGCAAATGGCCATTGCGATCGACAGCTTCTGGCAATCTGAGGCCAGAAACCGCGTGCTGATGTTTGCGCTGGCCCTTGTCGGGGTCATTCTGGCCACGGCCTATGGGACCGTGCTGCTCAACCATTGGAATGCGCCCTTCTACAACGCGCTGGAGCGGCGCGATCTTCCGGCCTTTCTCAACGAGTTGCGCAACTTCGCGATGATTGCCGGCGTGCTGCTTGTGCTCAATGTCGTGCAGGCCTGGCTGAACCAGATGACGGCGATGCATATGCGCGAGGGCCTCTCGCGCGATGTCGTCGACCAGTGGCTGACGGGGCGCCGGGCCTTTCAGCTCTCGATGACCAGCCCGCTCGGGATCAATCCGGACCAGCGCCTGCATGAGGATGCGCGCAAGCTGGCAGAGATGACAACCTCGCTGTCGATCGGGCTGTTCAATGCAACCATCCTGCTGGTCAGTTTCATCGGCGTGCTCTGGGGACTGTCGAGCGATTTTGTCTTCACAGTCGGCGACTGGAGTATCCATATCCCCGGCTACATGGTTTGGGGGGCGATCCTCTATGCGCTGGCCGCCTCGCTGTTGAGCCGGCTGGTCGGGCACAGGCTCTCGGCCCTCAATGCTGAGCGGTATGCCCGCGAGGCCGACCTGCGCTTCTCACTGATGCGGGCCAACGAAAATCTCGAGGCGATTGCGGTGGCGCGCGGCGAGCAGACCGAGCGGCGCCACATCAACCAGTCGCTGGACGGTGTGTTGGGTTCGATCCGTCACCTGGCCTGGGCTTTGACCAATCTGACCTGGGTAACCGGCGGCTTTGGCTGGCTGGCTATCATCGTGCCGATCCTAATCGCCTCGCCGGCCTATTTTTCCGGAGCGATCTCATTCGGAGGGCTGATGATGGCGGCGGCCGCCTTCACCCAAGTCTATTCCGCGCTGCGCTGGTATGTCGACAATTTCGGCCAGATCGCCGACTGGCGGGCGGCCCTGATGCGGGTGACGGTGTTTCGCGCTGCCTTGACGGCTGTCGACCAGCAGGGATCGGCACCCGGACGCCTGCAAATCGCGCCGTCAGAGGATGGACTGCTGCATTTCGAAGCGCTGGAGATCCGTCCGCGCCATTCGACCGACGGCCCTGCGGGCGGCTTCCGGCTGGCGGAGCGTTCTGCAGTGATCGCGTCAGGCGAGCATGTGATGGTCAATGGCGACCATGGGGTCAATCGCAAGCTATTCTTCAACGCGATGGCGGGTCTATGGCCCTTCGGCCAAGGGCGCATTCTGTTGCCCGTCGGCGATGAGATCCTGTTCGTGCCGCAGATCGGCTATCTGCCGGAGGGAAAGCTGCGCAGCCTATTGGCCTATCCCGTGCCGTCCGCGCAGTTCACCGATCGTCAGATGAGCGAAATCCTTGAGCGTGTGGGTCTGGCGCATCTGAGTGCACGCCTCGATGAGCGGGCGCGTTGGGAGCGGTTGCTCGACAAGGACGAGCAGATGGCGCTCGCCTTTGCCAATATCCTGTTGCGCAAAGCGCACTGGGTCGTGCTGTTCGACGTGCTGGAAGGGCTGGAGCCGGAGATGGAAAAACGGCTTGCGACATTGCTGGGAGAAATGGCAGGAACAACGCTGGTCTACATCGGTCGTTCGGCAGCCTTTCTGGAGGCAACGAATCCGAGACTGCTGCATCTGGAACGGACAGTCGAGGTATGAAGCTGACGGCTGCCGTCAGCCCTCCAGTTCCTCGCGCAGCATTTCCAGCTGCAGCCATTCCTCTTCCATGCGGGTGATATCGGCCCGCAGCTTTTCCATCTCGGCCGCGAGCCTGTTGAAGGTGGTCGGGTCCTTGGCAAAGAGCTTCGGATCGGCCATTTTCGTTTCGCGTGCGGCGATTTCCTTCTCCGCCTTTTCCATGTCCTTCGGCAGGTTCTCGAGAGCGAATTTTTGCTTGAAGGAAAGTTTGCCCCTGGCCTTTAGACCGCCGTCGCCAGCCTTTCCGCCCGAGGCATCCTGAGCCTTGACTTTCTCAGCCTTTTCAACGCGCTTTCGCTCGTCTTCAACGCCCTTACGCTGCGCGAGCATGTCGGAGTAGCCACCGGCATATTCGATCCAACGGCCATCGGGCGCGTCCGGATTGGCCGGTGCGATGGTCGAGGTCACCGTACGGTCGAGGAAATCACGGTCGTGGCTGACCAGGATCACGGTGCCGGCATACCCCGCCACAATCTCCTGCAGCAGATCGAGCGTCTCGATATCAAGGTCGTTGGTCGGCTCGTCGAGAATGAGCAGGTTGGACGGTTTTGCCATGATCCGCGCCAGCATCAGCCGCGCGCGTTCGCCACCTGACAGATTGCGGATCGGTGTGCGGGCTTGCTCCGGCTGAAAGAGGAAATCCTTCATATAGCCGGTGACGTGCTTCTGCTCGCCATTGACGAGCAGGTTCTCGCCGCGACCGTCGGTCAGGTAATTGGCAAGCGTGTCCTCCAGATCGAGGTCTTCGCGCTTCTGGTCGAGCACGGCAATCTCAAGATTGGTACCGAGCTTGATCATGCCCTGGTCCGGCTTCAATTGGCCGGTGAGCATCTTCAGAAGCGTCGTTTTGCCTGCACCGTTTGGGCCGATCAGGCCGATGCAATCGCCACGATGAACACGGATCGAGAACGGAGCGACGATCGTGCGATCCCCGTAGGCCTTGGTGATCTTATCGGCCTCGACCACGAGTTTACCACTTTCGCGGCCTTCGCTGACTGCCGCCTGGATCGTACCCTGCGGTCCCTTGTGGCCGCGATAATCCGCACGCAAGGCCTGCAAATTGCCGAGACGCCGCATGTTGCGCTTACGTCGCGCCGTCACCCCGTAGCGCAGCCAGTGTTCTTCGCGTTCAATCTGGCGCCCGAGCTTGTGTTGCTCGATTTCCTCTTCTTCCAGAACCTGGTCACGCCATTCCTCGAAATGGGCGAAGCCCCGGGACAGACGGCGAGAGAGGCCGCGATCCAGCCACACTGTGGCCGTCGAGATCTTCTCCAGGAAACGCCGATCGTGGGAGATGAGGACGAGCGCACTGCGGGACTTCTGCAACTCGCCTTCGAGCCATTCGATCGTGGGCAGGTCGAGATGGTTCGTCGGCTCATCGAGCATCAAAATGTCCGGCTCCGGTGCCAGGACACGGGCAAGCGCCGCGCGGCGCGCTTCGCCCCCTGAGAGTTGCCTCGGGTCTTCGAGGCCGGTCAGCCCGAGATGTTCCAGCAGATAGGTCACGCGGTAGGGATCATCACCGGGGCCGAGGCCGGCTTCGGCATAGGACTGCACCGTGGTGTAGCCGGCAAAATCAGGGGCCTGTTCCAGATAGCGGATGGTGGATGATGGATGGCGGAAGACTTCACCCGACTGCGCCTCGACCAGGCCAGCCGCAATCTTCATCAGTGTCGACTTGCCCGATCCGTTGCGGCCGACCAGGCAGATGCGGTCACCCGGCTCCACCTGCAGCCCGGCGCCATTGAGCAGCGGCGCGCCACCAAAGGAGAGAAAGATGTCATCGAGTTTCAAAATAGGAGGCGCCAAGGCTTCAGGCTCCAGAAAAATCGTAAGGGCGAGTGAGCAAGATCGCTCGACCGCGGGTGAGGGAGACCGAGATTGGACCTTCGGCGACATTCGAGATCGTGCGCGACGATCCGAAGGCGAGGGAGAAATCGGTGAGAGGATAGCGCGCGTTGCGAATGGTCAGCCCTTCGAGCGCGGTGAACCCCAGAACGGAAAACAGGGCGCCTTTAGGCAGTTCCAGTTCAAGCTGGCTTTCGTCCGCAAAGGGATAGGCCTCTTCGTCGCCCGAGGTGAGGACGACCTCGAAACCATCTTCGACGAGACCGAGCGCGTTGAGATAGTGCTGTAGCGCATGGTCGGAGCGTTCTCCACCCAATGCGCCGGCGAAGATCAGCCGCGTGGCCCCTCGGGCAATAGCCTCGGCAACAGCAATCTCGCCGTCGGTCACAGCCTTGGAAGCGGGATAGGTCCGCCGCTCAACATCAGGCCAACGGGCGATGAGAGCGGCGTCGCTGCTGTCGAAATCGCCGGCCCAGAGCTCTGGCGCTATTCCAAGCGGCGCCGCATGCCGCATGCCGCTGTCGGCGGCAATCGCACGACTTCCTTCGGTCAGCGCCTTGAGGCGGTCAGTGACGGTCAAATGGCCGCCCAGAAGGATGGTGAAGGACACGGTGTTCATGCGCCTGCCAATAGCGCATCTCCGGGCAAAAGGGAAAGCCGAATGCTCGGGGAAAGTCAGGACCTGCGCCCGGCATGCGAACGCAAGCCGGGCCCACGAGGAGAACCGGCCCTTCTTCGCGCTCAGCGCTTCTTGGTACCTGAGGTCTCGGCGTTCTTCATCTGTGTATTGAACGTGGACACGGGTGCCGTCGAGGGCTTTTCCTTGTCCTTCTTCGGTTTTCTCACTTCCCGGTTCGAATGCTGCTGGCCTTTAGCCATGATGTCTTTTCCTTGCTCTTGGTTGTCGGCGCCAGAACGGAGGCCTGGCTGCGGCTGGGATCTATGTCGTCTTCCGCCACACAACGGTCGAAACCCTCGCTTTCGAAGCGGACGCGGTATTGCCGCGCACCGCCCGTCTCCGGCAGAGTCGCGAGAACCTTGCAAACGCCGGTGGTGCGGGCGAGGCGAACCGGGCCTTCCATCAGGACGACCATGGCGCCGACGGAATACTTGTGCTTGCCCATGCGGGTCTCCTCCGCGCCTCTGCGCTGCTGTGACAGGAAGTGCCGGTCCGGCAAAACTGCCGACCATTGTGATCAGCCGTAGAAAGGCACGATCACGCCTTGGCGGGGCGTCAAACACGTTTGGACAATGCGATCGGCGGTAGAAGAAACAAAGGGGGGGCGATATCGGCGCCCCAATCGATGATTTTGGGCAGATCATGTATTCACGAATGTATCCATACCGCGATCTTTCCAGCCTGTCAGATTTACGAGGAAATACAAGTTATATCTCGTATGCAGCCCATCCCGGTTGAGGATGGCTTGCCTTAAAGAGTCCACACCCGCGCTTCAGTGGAAGGGGCACCACCTCACCAAATTGAGGCTTCGCGGGCTCCGGTTCACAGACGACCTCCGATTGCGGACCTGACCGGATCCAACATCTGCCGTTCAGATATGAGCCAACTGGGACGAATCGATCGTTGCATCCTAATAAATGCACCGGCAGCGGATAGGGTGCACCCGGGAACCATGTCGCGAATTGTGCACATCAGCGACACCGGCCTAAAAAGCCGCCACGGCAACTCAAAAGTATAGGAAATGGCGTTAGGAAGCCGAATGGGTGGCGGAGAGGGTGGGATTCGAACCCACGATACCCTTGCGAGTATGCCGCATTTCGAGTGCGGTGCTTTCGACCACTCAGCCACCTCTCCGGTCACATTGGTCGGCGCACGGTGGCGCGGGCTGTCTCATAGCGGCAACTCACACCCCACGCAAGAGCGAATGTGACCGTTTTTCCAGCTTTTATCTTGACAGGTAGCAGCCCCTCACGTATGCGACCCTCGACTTAAAAGGTGTAGTGATACGTCTTGGAAGCCTCGCTCTGGCGAGAATGAACCGGCAGGAAAATCCCTGCTCCTCCGACTGGCAAAAAGACGGCCCCTCGCAAGAGGAGAGCCGGAACGAACATGAAAGGATAAAAAATGTTCGCAGTCATCAAGACCGGCGGTAAACAATACCGCGTGAACGCCAACGACGTGCTGACCATCGAAAAGCTGGAAGCCGAAGCTGGTGCAATCATCGAATTCACCGAAGTTCTCATCGTCGGCGAAGGTGAAGACGCCACGATCGGCGCACCCTTCGTAGCCGGTGCCTCCGTCAAGGCTGAAGTCGTCGAACACAACCGCGGCAAGAAGGTCATCGCCTTCAAGAAGCGTCGTCGCCAGAACTCGAAGCGGACGCGCGGTCATCGCCAGCACCACACCGTGGTGCGCATCACCGACATCGTCGCGGCCTGATCGGCCAAGGTTGAAGAACAAGGTTTAAAGGAGAACTCCAATGGCACACAAAAAAGCTGGCGGTTCCTCGCGCAACGGTCGCGATTCCAATTCTAAGCGCCTTGGCGTGAAGAAGTTCGGCGGCGAAGCCGTGATTCCGGGCAACATCATCGTGCGTCAGCGCGGTACGCAGTGGCATCCGGACGCCAATGTCGGCATGGGCAAGGACCATACCGTTTTTGCGCTCGTCGCCGGCAATGTCGCTTACCGTACCAAGGCCAATGGCAAAGTGTACGTGTCTGTCATGCCGAAAGCCGAAGCAGCGGAATAAGCCGGTAGCGCTCTAAAACAGCCGGTGTCTCATTGACCCGGCTGAGCGCGCAAGGTTCAGTTCTAAGAAAAAGGGGGAGATGGGACACCATCTCCCCCTTTTTCTTTTCCAACGAAGGAGACTGAACCATGCAGAGTTTAATGTTGAGGGACGACCAATCACGGTCGCCCGACGATCGGCAAAGGCCCGATCGGTCAAGGAGCGATTGCCCCGTCTTATTGTCGCAACGGCTCGTTTTGCGCGCACCGCACATCGAAGACATCGACGCCCTTGCCCATCTCGCCAACAACGCCGCAATTGCCACCATGGTGGCCCGCATGCCGCATCCATATTCGGCAAAAGACGCGGCGGACTTCGTGCGACGCACGAATATCGGCGAGATCGGCAAGTGCGTCTATGCCATCACCAAAGCGGAAAACGGAGAGTTCATCGGCTGCTGCGCAATGGAGCCAAATCCCGGCGACGTCACAACGCTCGAGCTGGGCTATTGGCTGGGTGAACCGCACTGGAACCAGGGGTTTGCGACCGAAGCTGCTCACGCTCTAATCGACATGGCGTTTCGCACCCGCGAATGGATCACCCGCATCGATGCCAGGTGCCGCGTCACCAATATCGCATCGCGCCGGGTCATCCAGAAATGTGGCTTACAGTTTCAGGGAACCGGCATGGTCGGAAACCTCGCCATGGGCGGCACGGTCCCGGTCGAATGGTACCGGCTAGACCGGAAGACCTGGCTGTCTCTGAAGAGTTGGGGGGAAATGCGATGACCATGCTGCGTGCGCAACGCCGCACTGCCACGCCGACAGGCCCGGGGCACTGCCCGACAATCGAGACCCCACGCCTGATCCTGCGCCCGCATCGTCTCGACGACGCCGATGCAATCGCCACCTCACTCGGCGATTTCGCCGTCGCCCGAATGCTGACCCGCGTCCCGGTCCCGTATGACCGACAGGATGGATTGGACTGGTTGAACATAACGACATCCGGTTTGAAGCCGGACTGGTCGTTCGCCATCACGCTTGACGGTGTTCATGTCGGGGTGGCGTCGATCGAACTGCGTCATGGCCTATGGCATCTCGGCTATTGGCTCAACCGCTTTTACTGGGGCAGGGGCTTGATGACCGAGGCCGTAGATGCGGCTCTGGAGCGATTTTTCCGCCACATGCCGTCGGTCGAGATCGCCAGCGGGGCATTTACCGACAATCCCGCTTCGCTTCGTCTCCTGGAGAACCGGGGATGCCGGATCGTCGGTGTCACCGACGTCTACTCGCGAGCGCGCAACATCATGACGCCGCTGATCGAGATGCGGCTGAACCAGGCGGATTTCGCGGCAAGGCGACTGGTGCAGGCCTGATCGCGGAGCCCGGGCATTCTTGCCCGGGCTGCTTATCTGGCGATCTCCGTCCACACCGGCATGTGGTCGGAGCCGATCGCCGTCGTATCCACCCAAGCGGTTTTGAGGCTCGAAACCAGTCCACCGCTCACGAAACAATAGTCTAGATGCATTCGGCGTGCTCCATCCTCACTGATCCAACTGTAGCTATCGGACGCGCGACCGTTCAGATGCGCCTGCGCGTCGGTCGGAAAACCGGTGCGCGGCGCGCGTCCGTAAAAAGCATCGGCTGTACCGGTCATGGCAACGTATTCCGGCCGTTCCGGCTCCATGTTAAAGTCGCCCATGATCAGGAAATCGGGGGGCAAGGGAGGATCGGTCACGGCAAATTCGCTGGCCCCGGTCAACGCGCCACCCTCCCCCAGAAAACCGCAGGCTCGGTCTTTGAGAAAGGCGATCTGGGCCAGGCGTTCGTCCGGGGAGACGTGATCGAGATGGACGCTGTAGACGCGAAGCGGTCCTTCTTGTGTGTCGATTACGCTCTCGAGTGCACCACGCTGCAGGTTGAGCTTGCCGAACGTGGTGGCACGCGGCAAGAGCAGGTTGCGGCTGGCCCTGATCGGGAAGCGCGACAAAATCATGTTGCCGAACTGGAACCGCCGCTCCCTCATGCGGCCATCAACCATCTCATGATCGACCAAAACGTCGCAAGCAGCACCGAAACGGCAGAAGAATTCGGGAAACAGTGCCGAAAAGGTTTCGACGAGGTCGGCATAACCATTTCGTTCATAGCCGCGCGTCACTTCCTGCAGGGCGATGACGTCCGCCCCTCGAAGGCTGGCTGCGATGCGATCGGGATCGAATCGGCCATCCTGCCCGATCCCGTATTGAATGTTGTAGGTGACGAACTTCACGATACTCTTTGACCTCTGCTTCAACGGGCTATATCGATGGCCCCGACCCACCCGCAGAACGTGACACAAGATTAGACGGCGACAAGATGAAATTTCTCGACGAAGCTAAGGTATATATTCGCTCGGGCGACGGTGGCGCCGGTGCTGTCTCGTTTCGACGCGAAAAATTCATCGAGTTCGGCGGTCCGGACGGCGGCGACGGAGGACGTGGCGGTGATGTCTGGGTTGAGGCCGTCAACGGCCTGAACACCCTCATCGACTTCCGCTTCCAGCAACATTTCAAGGCCAAGACTGGTACGCATGGCATGGGCCGCAACCGCACGGGCGCCAACGGCGACGATGTGACGTTGAAGGTTCCGGTCGGCACCCAGATATTCGAGGAAGATTCCGAAACCCTGATCATCGACCTGACCGTCGAGGGCCAGCGCTTTCGCATCGCCAAGGGCGGCAATGGCGGCTTCGGCAACGCGCACTTCAAGACGGCGACCAATCAGGCACCCAACTGGGCCAATCCCGGCCTCGAGGGAGAAGAGAAGACCATCTGGCTGCGGCTGAAGCTGATCGCCGATGCCGGCCTAGTCGGCTTGCCCAATGCCGGTAAGTCGACGTTCCTCGCGGCCGTCACCCGCGCCCGGCCGAAAATCGCCAACTATCCTTTCACCACGTTGCATCCCAATCTCGGTGTTGCAACTGTCGATGAGCGGGAATTCATTCTCGCCGACATTCCAGGCCTGATCGAAGGCGCGCATGAAGGCGTTGGCATTGGCGACCGTTTCCTCGGCCATGTCGAGCGCACGCGTGTGCTGCTGCATCTCGTCTCCGCGCAGGAAGAAAAAGTCGGCCTTGCCTACAAGACGGTTCGTCATGAACTCGACGCCTATGGCGGTGGACTGGACGACAAGCCGGAAATCGTCGCACTGTCGCAGATCGATGTTCTCGACGAGGCGGAACTGAAGAAGAAGGCAGCCGAATTGAAGAAGGCATGCGGCCAGACGCCTCTGCTGCTGTCTGCGATCACCGGCAAAGGCATGACGGATGCGCTGCGTTCCTTGCGGGACATCATCGTGGCAGCCCAAGGCAATGCGCCACTGCCGGCCAAGCGCGAGAAAAACAGGAAGAACCGCGACGACGAAAGCAATGTCGAAGCTGGCCTCGACGGAGAAGGCGACGACTGATGTCTACCCGGATCCGCTCGCTGTCCCGCGTCAAGCGCGTCGTCATCAAGATCGGCTCTGCTCTTCTCGTCGATCGGGCAAGCGGCATCCGCAAGGCATGGCTCGACGCCATCTGTGATGACATTGCCGCCTTGAAGGCGCGCGGCACCGATGTGCTCGTTGTATCCTCGGGCGCCATCGCGCTCGGCCGAACGGTGCTGGCCATGCCGACAGGCGCACTGAAGCTGGAGGAAAGCCAGGCATGTGCCGCTGTCGGCCAGATCGCGCTTGCGCGTCATTGGGCCGAAAGTCTCTCTCGCCACCAGATCGTTGCCGGCCAGATCCTGTTGACGCTCGGCGATACCGAGGAGCGCCGCCGATATCTGAACGCCCGCGCGACCCTGCAGCAATTGCTGAAAATCGGCGCTATTCCGATCATCAATGAAAACGACACGGTCGCCACGACCGAAATCCGCTATGGCGACAACGACCGGCTTGCCGCACGTGTCGCGACCATGGCTGGCGCCGATCTGCTCGTGTTGCTGTCCGATATCGACGGACTTTATACGGCACCGCCGCATCTCGATCCCGACGCTCGCTTCCTCGACACCATAGAGGAGATCACGCCTGCGATCGAGGCGATGGCCGGCGGAGCGGCCTCGGAACTCTCGCGCGGTGGCATGCGCACCAAGATTGATGCCGGCAAGATCGCGACCAGCGCCGGTTGCGCGATGATCATTGCTTCGGGCAAGACCATGAACCCGCTGGCCAGCATCGAGGGCGGCGCGCGCCACTCCTGGTTCCAAGCGTCGAAATCGCCTGTCACCGCCCGAAAGACCTGGATTGCCGGACAATTGCAGCCCGCTGGGACGATCGTCGTGGATGCCGGTGCTGAAGGAGCGCTTCGCTCCGGCAAGAGTCTGCTTCCCGCTGGGGTCCGTTCGGCCTCCGGCAATTTCCATCGCGGCGACACTGTCTCGATCCTCAATGCAGACGGCCGTGAAATTGCCCGTGGACTGGCCGGTTACGACGCCGAGGAGGCGCGGCGGATCTGCGGACGCAAATCGAACGAGATCGAAAAGATCCTGGGTTATGCCGGCCGCGCCGCCATGATCCACCGTGACGACCTCGTCATGACCGAACTCGGCCAGCGCGACGCTGCAGTCGCCGACCGGAAGGATGCCGCCCATGCTTGATACCGTGTCGAACCAGAACTCCGTCGATGGGCTGATGCTGGACATCGGTCGCCGTGCCCGCGCAGCTGCCCGCCCTCTGGCAACCGCATCGACGGATACCAAAAACAAGGCGCTGCTCGCCATGGCCGATTCTCTGGCCGCCGCCGAGCCAGAAATCCTCGCCGCCAATGCGCTCGACCTGAAGAATGCTGCAAACGCTGGCCTTGCGCCCTCGCTGGTGGACCGCCTGACGCTGAATTCGGAGCGGATCGCCGCGATCGCCCGGTCCATGCACGAGATCGCGGACCTGGCGGATCCCGTAGGCACCGTGATCACCGAGTGGGATCGCCCCAACGGCCTGCATATCGAGCGCGTGCGCACCCCGCTCGGCGTCATCGGCGTGATCTATGAGAGCCGCCCGAACGTGACCGCGGACGCCGGCGCGCTCTGCCTGAAGGCCGGGAATGCCGTGATCCTGCGCGGCGGCTCGGACTCGGCCCATTCCTCGCGCGCCATTCATGCCTGCCTGGTCAAGGGCCTGCAGGCCGCCGGCCTGCCGGCCGATGCAATCCAG